>NZ_JBXWPT010000008.1:0-175662 GCF_059612005.1 Ruegeria sp. CDSA141 | reverse complement strand
AAAGTCTTCCTGTCGGCCATCGCTCTAGCAGCCACCGTGCTGTTCTGGCTGTAAATCAATGAGTCTAGAGCCTAGGGAGTAAACCGTTAATAAGGGAACAGCATTGGAGCGATGACCACCGCGACAGTGCCGGTCAGAATTGTGAGTGGCACACCGAGTTTGAGGAAGTCAGCAAAACTATACCCCCCGGGTGCAACGACCAATGTGACCACAGGTGTTGAGATCGGAGTCGAAAAAGACGCGGATGCAGCGATCAGAACACACAGCGCAACTGGGTATGGCGAAATCCCAAGTGCTTCGGCGGCTGAAATAGCAATCGGCGCAACAAGTACCGCAGAGGCAGTATTGGATAGGACTAAGCCCAATAGGGCCGTTAAAACAAAGATCGCCGCCATGACTGCGCGCGGACTGGCTTCTCCGACAAGGTAAAGCAGTTGGTCAACGATTATGTCCGATCCGCCCGTAGCCTGCAGCGCGTCAGCAAGTGGCAACATCCCGGCGATAAGAACGAGGCTTGGAAGCTTTACGGCGCGATAGGCGTCTTCGGCGGAAAGCGTGCGAAGCAAGACTGCCGCTACCGCGGCCATCAGTACTGCAGTAGTTATTGAGACGAGTTCTGAGACCGTCAGGGCAACCATCGTGGCCATGATGGCAATCGCAGCCCAAAATCCCGTAGCAGCCGGTGGGACGGATGTCCGCTCATTTGGGAACGACAGAAGCACCAACATATCATGCCTTTCAACCGCACGATCCAAGTCTTCCCATGATCCGGCAAGCATAAGGCGATCGCCTGATTGCAAAACTGTAGTGTTGGGGTTTTCGACGGGCTCGCTGTTTCTCACCAGGCCAACTATCTCAATCCCTTTGGTTTCGAACCCGGGTGCATCATGCATTTGTCGACCAATCACAGCAGCTTCGGGGTGGATCAATACATCCGCGAGACCCAACTGATCGATCCAAACAGCGCTTGATTTCTGAAAACCCAAAGTTTTGGCAAACAACGCATTGGTTGATAAGTCCGCCAGTGCGTCTTGGGCTCCTCGAATGAAAACTATGTCACCCGGTAGCAGTTCCATACCTTCACGAAACATGGCTGCAAGGTACTTTCCTTTGGCGCCAGGCCTCAGTCGAACGAGTATTGCCGTGCCACTTCCCGTCAGCTTGTCAACGTCCTCTGAGAGTACCTTGCCAGTGACCCTGAAAGTCGCGGAATGTACATCCAATCCAAAGGTTTCCCACATACCTGCAAGCGTCGTTCCGGAAATTGCGAACTCCTGTTCATCAGGGGTCGACTTGGTCTTCAACCGGTAGCGGCCCCAAAACAAGACAAACAGGACTGCAACAACCAGAACCGACGCACCGATCAGAAAGAAGGAGAACAAACCGAAAGGCTGGTATCCCTGCGCGACCAACTCATCACTGACGACAAGGTTCGGAGGCGTGGCGATCAGGGTCAGCATGCCACTTATCAACGCGGCATAGGACATCGGCATCAAAAAACGAGCCTTGTCGTTTGCCGTTTCTTGAGCAATTCGCAGAATGACCGGTATGAAAATTGCTACGACGGCTGTCGAGCTCATAACGCTCCCCAGAAGCGCCGTGCTGATCATGATAAGCACCAGCAATCCAGTTTCACCACGACCACCGTGCCGCATGATGGCGTCCCCTACTGCGCGAGCAACGCCGGTTCTATCCAACATTTCGCCCAGCACAAGAAGGCAGGCGACAAGGATTACAACGCTGTTCCCAAAGCCCGATAGGCTCTCCCCAATTGTCAGCGTGCCGCTGAGGGCAAGCGCAAGAACAACTATCAAGGCAACGAAGTCATAGCGAACACGGTTGCTTGCCATCAGCACACCCGCGACGGCAATCAGAGCGAACACAAATCCGGCTTCATTCGTCATTATACTACCCCCTTCAAACGATAGGGCGTCCATCCATGCGTGCAAATTTCAGGTGGTCGCGTCAGCCATATCCACGCCTGCTTCCCGCAGCAGTTCAAACTTCACAGCTGTTGCACTGACCTGTCGATAAAAGGCAATCAGCTGCCGCGTCGGGCCCTGAAGACGTGTCAAACCTACGGTGGCGGCGACGACTGTGCCGACATCCGTATTGCCTTCCAGGACCTGCCAACCGCCCACGACAAGAACCCCCACCGTCCCGGCTCCGTTAATGGCGCTTAGTACAAATTTCGAAGACAGCTTCCAGACGAATATCCGGGAACGGGTATCGTAGATCTCGTCAAATTTGGGAATGATCTCCGCGGCCGAGCGATCAGGGTCAACAAGCCAGTTGGTGGCTTTGCGCAATGTGTGAACCCTGTCTGACACAAGGGAGTTCACGCGCGTCTGAACGAGAAGAACAATAAACACCTGAGGGATAATCATGCCAATTGCAATCAGCCCCAGAGAGGGTTGATTGGCCGCAATATACCCAACAATCACAACAAGGGTTCCGGCTTGTACGATGGGTTCAGACAGAGCGCTACCAGAGAATTTTCCTACTTGTTCCGCTTCGGCCGACACCATTGTTGCTTTGGCACCATAGGCAACTTTCTCGGAACCCCCTGGGTTTTCGCGAGACAGATTGCAAATACGCTTGCGCAGCTTGCGGATCATGTCCTCGCCAAGGACGCTCGAAAGATACCCCAGCACCCATTTCAGCGCGAGACTCAGGGTTATCACCGCGCCCATAGCGGTACCAAGCCACAGCAAGCCTCCGGGGCTTATGTTCTTTTCGGTCAGACCATTCACGATTTCCTTCTGGTAGTTCAGTGGAAACGCCGCCAGGGCGGCAATGGCCAGCGACAGCAAAATGTTGACCACCTGACGATGTCCCGTAGTTCTCAAGATAGATTTGTAAAATTCGATCACTCGCTCCCCCAAAATCCAAGAGCACCTTTGCTTGAAGGTGCGGGTACATTGTTGTGACTGCACCCTAACACTCAATCCAATCTGAATATAAATCTACCTTTTCTTCGGACTAAACGACTACGCTTGAGACGCTCGAATTCAGGAGCAACGATGTGAGTGATAACATATAGCGGGAATCTTCGTTTCAATTTGCCTCGGTACAATGCGCGCAACTACGAGGTCGTTGAAACTTCGATGGAGCCGCGTAGGTGAAGCAACGCCTCCCCAAAGTTGTGCAAATTAAAGTCTTGCGCATTCGATTGCGGATGAAAGATGAAATCCGTTATCCCCTCCGATTTAGACGGAGGAATATGCAGCAGCCTCGTCACGAACATGGAGACCTGGTGAATTGAACGCCGTCAGCATCCAACCGTAGTCCGGATCGAACGTGCACAATCGTTCAGGCGTTAAGCGCTCTTGCAGAAGGTCGTATACCACCCCCTCGACTTTCCGGGACCATTCGAACAACTCTAAATGGGTAGTCTGCGAACACTCAATCTCGACTCGCTCGATAATCGACATCAACCCAGGCCGTCCTTGAGCGTTAGACCAATCCCACCGCGTAATCAGTGCTCCCTTTATCGAGCAGGTTTGGAAACGGAGTTCAAAACGAACTCGCCCGTTCTCTTCACTGAGGACCAAGTTGCCTTTGGCGACCGTATCAATCAGAAGTTTGACTAACTCTATGTGCGTGTTCATCGCTTTCCCTTAAGTTCTGTTGTTGGCTTGAGGGAGGTGTGTTCACGAAATGAAAAGCCAAAATAGTTTGTTTCGAGGTCAAGAGTTCGCCAGCGAATTCAAACTTTGCTGCTGAATGGTCGACGCTCCTTCCTTTAGCAGGAACGCCATAGACCTTAGGGGCTTGGGTTACGCCTACCGGCACCGCGTCAAAGCTGAAACAAACGCAGTGCACTCACGACGTCGTTCTTCGTGGTATCAGTACGATCCCGGGCTTGCTCTATGCATTGCCGGATGACATCCAGAACATAGCCACAGTATTGGGACAAGTGTACCCGCCGTTCACGGATTGGCACCAGATGACTTGGCGATGGTCCCAACAACGCGAGGGCTTTCCGCTATAGTTGGTCGTCAGTTCGCTGGTGTTGTTTCGCAATATCGGTGGTTTGCCGTTCGGGCTCAACCCGAACACATCTACGCGGTTGCCGATATTGGGGGTCGCCGCATTGCCCTCCTGAGACTGGTGCTGACGCTCGCAACCCCGGGCAAAACTGTAGACGATCTCAAACACGTATCTTTCAAGAACAAGATCAGTTTCGATTGTAGACTGAGCAACTTGGAGTACCGGGTCGGTCGACAGGCGGTGATGCGCAACCGAAAACCGAAACGAAATACTTCTTCGCAGTACAAAGGCGTGATGCGGGCGAAGCGAACTGATGATTTGATATACTGGCGAGGCTAAATCAAAGGAAATGATGGCACAATGAGTCTGAGCAGCTTTGCGGACTAAGTAAGTGCCGCCACAGTCTACGACGCCGCAGCCTATTTGCTTTTTGCTGGAGCAGGCTATGCCAACTTTCCGGATCAAACTCCGAGTATCGAGGTTTTAGACATTGCCAAGGCTCGGATCGAGCGCTTCCAAAACAAGCGTAGGCTTTAGAACGGCAGCGCGGGATCGACGTAGTAGGGCTGGAATTCCTAACAAGCGTAGCGTTCGACTTATTTTATGACGCTGTGAGTCGAGTTGAGGTGCGAGAGTTACCCGATCCAAGTGCCTAAATAACAAACATATACCCGGATGACACCGGTGCCACCTCCCAACTCAGCGTCAGGTCATTCCCAACGCTTCTTTGTACATCTCCAGCACAGCTTCTTGTTCTGCGATTTCGTCTTTGTCTTTTTTTCTGAGGCTAACGATTGCTCTCAGCGCTTTTTGATCGTAGCCGCGTGCCTTACTTTCAGAATAGACCTCACGGATCTGATCCGCGATATCCTTCTTTTCCATCTCAAGGCGCTCTATTCTCTCTACGAACTGCCGCAGTTCTCCGGCGGTAACCTTGTAGCTATCTTGAACCGATTCCTGTTCCATCATTTACCTCATTAGTTTTCGCTGCGCTTATCCGGGTACAGAGAACACATTTCAGGACACGTGTATCTCTCGTAACTTATTGTCTTTAAAGTAAGACAACAAATTATTGGTGGTAAAAGAAGCCACGCGACTTACTCTCTGAATACACTTCTTTTATTTGGTCCGCGATGTCTTTCTTTTCCAACTCCAGGCGCTCGATACGCTCTACAAATTGGCGCAGTTCCCCAGAGGTGACCTTGTAACTTGCTTCTGCTTCTTCAGACATGCTCATCTTTATCTTCCTAATTCTGGACCATCACCGCCAAGAGAATACAGTTTGAACTACTTGTATTCGTCTTAAGTCTTTGTCGTCACGTATATAAAACAGTTTTCCAGTGATGGGTGTGGCCGCGCGACTTGGCTTCAGCCATGACTTCTTTGTGTTGTTCCGTCCGGCGCTTTTTCTCTGCATTCAGACACTCAAACCACTCGATGAACTGACGCAGCTCGCCTGCCATAAAGCGATAGTTGGCCGCGGCCTGATCTTCGATGATGACTTCCATACGCGTCTCTCCCAAAGGCTGAAGTCTGGTGCAGGATGCCGGATACAATGCCGCCGCCCGGGTCGCAAGCACCCAATCTACTAGCGCACTTGTACGATGGGATCCGATCCGCTAAGCGCAGAGGGAGTTTGCGAGGAAATGCAGGGCATCATGTTCGAATTCATCACCTGGGGCGGTGCGGCCCTTTCACTGGCCGGGCTTGCCGGTCTGGTTTGGTGCATTCTTCGCGTGATGAAGGCGCGCAAGGCCGGTCTGTCGGACGACGAGTTGCGCGCTGTCGTACAGGGCGTATTACCCTGGAACCTGGCTTCTTTGTTCCTGTCAGTGCTTGGATTGATGCTGGTCATCCTCGGAATATCCTTCGGATGACCGCCCAACTCAAACCGGCAAGTTATCGAACAACGCTTCGATGGCGTCTTCGCACAAGGCCGCATCCAGACGACGCAGTCGGGACGGCACTTGCATCCCCTCCTGCCTCATACGGTCAATAACCTTGCTCACACTTGGTTGAAGCGCCAAGCGCGTATCAAGGGACGCGTTCCTGAGCTTTTGTTCAAGCTGTTCAGCTTCGGAATAAAGACTTTTTGTTGTCATAATACCCTCCCAAGTGTCGTCAGTATTCCAGATTTAGGTAACGGGAATAAGACCCGATAATAATAACCTCACCTTGTGCGGGATATTGCCCAACGCATTTGTAATTTCGGCAATCCGGCGCGGATGGGTTAAAGTTTAATCTGATTTAATCGTGAATGCCTTGACCCGCATCAAATGCAGTTTCGATGTTGCATCACATTCCATTTTGCATATATGATATATGGTAACCGATACGGAGGAAATCATGACACCCGCTGTGAAAGCGTTTTTTGACGATCAGACCTTCACGGTGTCCTACGTTGCTCATGAGCCGCAGGGACGTGCCTGCGCCATCATCGACAGCGTTCTGGATTTCGATCACGCCTCGGGGCGCACGGCGACAAAATCGGCTGACGCAATCATCGACTATGTGCGCGCGCACGATTTAAAGGTCGAGTGGATACTGGAAAGCCACGTTCACGCAGATCACCTGTCAGCTGCCCCCTATCTGCAACAGGCACTGGGTGGCAAAATCGGAATCGGCGCTCAGATCGTCACCGTGCAGGACACATTCGGCAAAGTTTTCAATGAAGGAACCGAGTTCCAGCGCGATGGCAGCCAGTTCGACGCCTTGTTCTCGGAGGGTGACAGTTTTCACATCGGCCAGATGCGAAGCGATGTTCTGCACACCCCCGGCCATACCCCAGCCTGCCTGACCTACGTAATAGGCGACGCCGCCTTTGTAGGAGACACGCTGTTCATGCCAGATTTTGGCACAGCCCGCTGTGATTTTCCCGGAGGGTCGTCAGCGAAATTGTTTGAATCGATCCAGAAAATCCTGTCGCTGCCAGACGAAACACGCATCTATGTCGGGCATGATTACAAAGCGCCGGGCCGTGATGAATACGCGTGGGAAACGACGGTAGGTGAACAGAAAGCGCTAAATGTTCATATCGGACAAGGGCGCAGTATCGAAGAATTCGTGGAAATGCGTGACGCAAGGGACGCCACACTGGCCATGCCACGTCTGATCCTGCCCTCTCTGCAGGTCAATATGCGGGCGGGTCAAATGCCTCCGGCCGATGATCAAGGCGATGTCTTTCTGAAGCTGCCGGTGAACAAAATCTGACGCAAGTCAAATCGATCAAAAAGGATAACTCCACATGAACATCGAGTGGATCTGGGGGCTGTGCGGCGGTCTGCTGATTGGCCTGGGCGGAGCCGTGTACCTACTTGGAAATGGCAGGATCATGGGTGCAAGCGGTATCTTGGGCGGCCTTGTCGACGGTGAGGCCGGCGGAACGTGGCCCGAGCGCCTGGCCTTCATTGCCGGGTTGATCGGTATGCCGCTCCTGCTGCGGCCACTGATCGCTCCCGAGGCCCAAACGCATCTTACCAGCAATCTGGGTCTTGTTGTTCTGGCCGGGCTTCTTGTCGGCGTCGGAACGCGTATCGCCAATGGCTGCACGTCGGGTCACGGGGTCTGCGGCATCTCGCGGTTTTCTCTGCGCGGCATCGTGGCAACCGTATTCTATATCCTAGCTGGGGGCGTGACCCTCGTCCTGCTGCGCCATGTTTGGGAGCTGATCTGATGCGCCTTATCATTGCATTACTTGCCGGATCCCTGTTCGGTGCCGGATTGTTGATTTCAGGTATGACGGACACGACCAAAGTTCAGGGCTGGCTGGATGTATTCGGAAACTGGGACCCGACCCTTGCCTTTGTGATGGGTGGTGCCATCCTGCCGATGCTTGTGGCGTGGAGGCTGACAATCGGTCGCAAAGCCCTGACCGGGGACGATTTTCCGCCTCCTGCAAGGCCCGAGGTTGATCAAAGGCTTATCGTTGGTTCGGTCCTTTTCGGGATGGGCTGGGGCTTGGCCGGGCTTTGCCCCGGACCAGCTATGGCCTCGTTGACTTATGGTGGGTTGGGTGGCCTGGTCTTTCTGATTGCGATGGTCGCCGGCATGTTCATGGCGCCTACGCTTGGCGCTCAACTGGACAGAGCCGCAAACGCGGCCTAAGGATCTGATATGGAGATTCGACCGATCACGACCCGCTATGCTGTCTCGCCGCAGATCACGGTAGAAGACGTCCCGGCAATTGCCGAGGCGGGCTTCGTCAAGGTGATCTGCAACCGGCCCGATGTTGAAGTTCCCGCGATCATGCAATCCGACGCAATCGGTGAGGCCGTTCGTGCCACTGGTATGGAATACGAAGTATTGGAACTGACACACCAGACCATGACGCCCGAGAATGCAAGGCGGCAACGCGAACTGGCAGAAAGCTGCGATGGTCCGGTTTTAGCTTATTGCGCCTCGGGCACTCGGTGTTCGGTGGTCTGGGCCCTTGGTCAGTGCGACCGCATGAGCACGGACGACATTCTGACCGCTACGACAAATGCCGGGTATCAACTGGAAAATCTGCGCCCCGCACTGGAGCAATTCCGAAACAGGGCGGACTAAACCTTATTCGGCGTCGGTATTTGTGTCGGCAGCGTCAAGACCAGCCAGTTGCGAAATCTCCGCGACCATCCGTTCGGAATCGTTCAGTGACAGATCGTTGTCTGCCAGTTCCAAACCCTCGCCCCCTGTTGCCGGAGGCATCACATCCACCGCATTGGAAACCGATTCGGCCAGGTAGTCGTGCGGCTGCATTCTCCCTCGGCTCTCGATAAACTCCTGCGTATCAGCCCCAGACAAGGCGGGTAGAGCCGCATGTTCGTTCAATCGAACAGCTCGCAAGCCGCCGCACTGACCAAGGCGACCAATGCCCGTTGGCGTTCGGCCGATAGTCAATATCTCAGTTCTGTCCAAACGTGCCCCGTGTAGTGGCAAAACACTACCGGGTTGAATCGTTGACAGATCGGACAATGGCAGCGACATCCGGCACAAAACGGCGTTCAGTTCCGCCCGAACAACACCCGATGATAGCGCAATCCTCGGACCGGCCGTTTCCGTGACCTCATCAACTTTGTCCGGCGCAGCAGGATGATCCGGAAGGAAAATGGATATCTGTCCTTGCTGCACCCCGTTGGCCAGATCAACCGTCAGATCAAAGACATGGTGCGCGTCTGCAGACATGGCCAAAGACAAGCCGCGCGCATCTTCCGAACGTGCGGCAAGCTCATATCCTGTCAGACAAATCCGCTCGTCCGCAGCGACTATTAAGCCGGCGGACAGAGTCAGCGCGGATTCGATAAATGGCGCCGCCATGGCGGCGTCCGTATCTGTAAACACCCTTGGTTCGGGACCTCCGGGCAGTACTTCACCGATGGTCTGGGTTTGTACAATGGCGGACACTACGTGCGGGTTCAAGCAAATCGCAGCGCGGCCCTCCTGTCCATCAAAAACCAACAGCAGCCAATCCTGACCGACAGATTCCACCAGATCATCCTGAGAGCCGCTGACTTGCTTTGCACCGATGACAGCCAAGGGAAGGTTCAATCGATCGCTTGCTGCCCGCGCAAACCCCAAGCGCAGCGCCCGCAGAACCGAACGCGGACGATCGCCTAAATCTTTTCGTCCAACAGACAGTTTGCGCGCCAAAGCGGCGCTGACGGTTTGTGACATGGCGCCCGATCACCAGTTGTTCCAATAACTGACTATTGGTTTACCCCGCCGAGCGTTACGAAGTTCTTTACGACGAGGTCATTGCGCAGCCTGCTGGAACGCCAAGGGCATGCTTACCCGGAATGCCGCGCCGCCCTGCCCGGGCAGATACGTGATCTCGCCGCCCAACCGCTGCATGATCTCTCGGCAAATCGCCAACCCCAAACCTGCACCCCCTGCCTTGTCGACCCCGACTCGGGCAAATTTCTCGAACACCATCGACCGCGCCCCGGGTGGAATACCGCTGCCGTTATCGATGAAATCGATGATAACCCTCCCGCCGACGTCGTGGGCTGATATGACCAATACCGGTTCTTCCGCGTCACAGTATTTCTGCGCGTTCGAGATCAGATTGATGAACACCTGCCCCAACCGGTCCAGATCCGTATGAAGGGACATTCGCTCTGCCGTAAGAGTCCGCCGGACCGTGATTTTCCTTTCCGCTCCAGCCAGCGCACTGGACACTGCGCGGTCCAGAACCGAACGCAAACTGTCATCGCTGAGGTTCAGATTGACCTGCCCGTTTTCGAGCACGCTCAAGTCCAGCAGATCGTCTAGAAGCCGGGTCAGGCGCAAGGCCTCATCGTGAATGATTGCGGCATAGCGGGTCTGTTCCTCTCGGCTCAGGCCCTCTGTATCCCGCATGATCTCGGAAAAAGCTCGGATCGAGGTCATCGGCGTACGTAATTCGTGACTGACCTGACTCAGGAAGCTGTCTTTTTGCTCGGAAATCTGAGTGAGCTTGGTGTTTGCTTCACGCAGCTGGCGCGCCGTGCGGGACAATTCGGACGACTTCTCTTCCAACTTCCCTGAGTACTCCAGAAGCTGCGCCGATTCATCCGCCACCGCAAGCAGGTCTTCAACCGAAACCGAAGACCCGCCCACGATCTGAGCGATCATCGCATGTGCCGTGGCGGTTCCGACCGACCCGCTCAACTCTCGCTCTAGACGGTTGAGGAAACCCGGGGTTGGTTCCGGCATGTGTGACCGGCCACCCTGTTTTTCAGCCTCAGCCTGGAAGAACTCCTGCGCCGGAGCGGTGCCCAGAATACGCTGAGTCATTATCATCAGGTCTTCGCTTTGCGCCACCGAACCGGACCAGCCGCCCGGTGAAACCGAATGATCGAAAACGTTGACGAACTGCGCGCCCTGCAAACGCTCCAGAGGGCTGGGAAAGCTCAGCAGGGACGCCACGCAAAATGCAATGGTATTGAGGGACAGAGACCACATCACGGTATGGACCATCGGGTCGATCCCTTCGATCCCGAACAGAGCATGAGGACGCAACCAGGCAAGACCGAACAGCCCATTCTGCATTACAGCCTCTGGCATCCACGGTGCGCCCATACCTGGCAACAACAGCGTATAAATCCACAATATGAAACCGACGCTCAGCCCGATCAGTGCCCCTGTACGGGTTGCTCCGCGCCAGAACAGCCCTCCGACCAAAGCAGGCAGAATCTGCGAGATGCCGGCAAAGGCAATCAATCCTATCGATGCCAGTGCCGCACCACCGCCGGACAACCGATAATAAAAGTAACCCAATGCCATGATCACGGCGATGGAAACACGGCGCGCTATCAAAACAATGCTTCGCACATCGCCCGAGACTGACCCTGTTCCTTCATGCGTGTTCAGCCATATCGGCATGACCACATGGTTCGACACCATCGTCGACAAGGCCATTGCACTAACGATAACCATCGAAGTTGCGGACGAAAACCCACCGATAAAGGACAGCATCGCCAGCCAGTCATTGCCCTGCGACAACGGTACGGTCAGCACGAACAGGTCGGGATTGGCCCCCTCTGGCAACAGATCCAGACCAACGACGGCAATTGGCACGACAAACAGGCTCATCAAAAGCAGGTAGAGCGGAAACGCCCAGGCAGCCGTTCTCAGATGACTTTCGTCATCGTTTTCAACCACCATCACCTGAAACATGCGCGGCAGACAGATAAAGGCCGCGGCGGACAGAAAAATGAAAGTCGTCCAGCGACCGGCATCGACATTCCACTGTCCGATTTCCGAGGCATCGATCTGTTCCATCATCGGGCCAACGCCACCAGCGATACCCCACACTACGAAAACGCCCACGGCGATAAGAGCAAACAGTTTGACCACGGCTTCAACGGCAATGGCCGTGACGACGCCGTGGTGACGCTCGTTCACGTCCAGATTGCGCGTACCGAAGAGAATTGCGAACACGGCCAGCCCCGCGGCGACCCAGAAAACGCTGGACCCCTCGCGATACAGGCCTGATGGATCGGCTTCGGCGAATATCGAAAATGACAGGGTAATCGATTGCAACTGGAGCGCGATGTAGGGCGTCCCGCCGAGCACGGCTAGAACGGTCACACACACGGCCAATGTGTTTGACTTGCCATAGCGTGACGACAGCAGGTCTGCGATGGAGGTCACCCGCTGACTACGTCCGACTCTCACCAGCTTGCGCAACCCCCACCACCAACTGACCATTACCAGAGTGGGGCCGAGATAGATGGTGACAAACTCCAAACCGGACCGCGCGGCATTGCCCACCGCGCCGTAAAATGTCCAGGCAGTGCAATAGATCGACAGTGACAACGTATATATCAGGGGAGACCGCAACCACGTTCCCCGCCGTGCTGAGGCCATCCGGTCAGCCGCGAAAGCTACCGCGAACAAGAAAACGACATAGGCAAGGCAGACCAGGATCAGCGTGTTAATGGTTGCCATCACTGAGCGTCCGCGTCTCGATCCTCGCGCGCGCCTAAACGGCGGGCAGCAATGCCAAAAACCAACCCGACCAGGATCAGCGCGCCCCAGCAGACAAAAATGTAATAAGTCGCTGAAGACAAAGGGACGGCCGCACCCCCACTGGATTGATCGGGCCACAGCAACGGAAGCGCCAGCAAAGCCGCCCCCAAAAAAGGTAGAAGCCGCGCTGCATCCGTTAGCCTGCGTCGGCGATAGCTTTGACGTTCGAGAAAAAGCGAGGGCCGTGTGACCTGTGGTTTATCCTTGTTGCCCTCGCCAGTCATCATATTCGCGTCGCCTGCGCGTGAAGATCGCGCACAGCCGTCAGAACTTCGGCATTGGAAAACGGTTTGGTCATGAAACGGCTGACACCTGCGTTTTCCGCCATTTCCCTGTCCCGCGATTGACCGCGCGCGGTCAGCATCAAAACCGGTAAACCTGCCAGTTCTTCCATCTCTCTGATGTCCCGCAGAATATCCATGCCGCTCTTACCCGGCAGCATGACGTCCAAAATGACCAGGTCGGGTTGTGCCCCCTGGATCACCTGAACCGCATCCGCTCCATCGCCATGCGTTTCGACCTGCCATCCCTCGCGGGTCAGCAGGAACCGGATTGCTTCGGCAATGTTCGGCTCGTCCTCGATCAACAGAACCTTGCGGCTCATATTTTCAGTTCCTCCCCAAGACCGTTCCTCCATCCCGAGACCGGTCCTTTTTAGACTAAGCCTTCTGCCGGGAAAGTGTCAAAAGCCTTCGCTCAAAATCGACGGCTCGCGGCGGGCCTTGCACGCATTGCTGGGACAGACGCGGCAGTTCGACCCGACCCGCGTAACCGGTGCATCACCTGTTGTTTCGTTGACCGAACGAACCAGCATAACCGAGCGGTAGGCGGGATTCTGATCATACCCCAATACAGCATAAGGCCAGGCATAGGCGAAGCATTCGAATTCAGCTGGTGTCCGGCCCATCTGGACAACTTGCTTGCGAACAGGAACAAGCGGACGACTCAAAGCCGAAAACAACGGCCATAGGGGGCAAACCTCACCATGCCTCGCCAACGCAAAACCCGGAATCGGCTTGATGAACAATATACTGCCGGACGCATCGCACAGCACCATACCAACAGGTTGCGGCAACACATCCTCGGGCAAAAATGCCAGTCGTCTGAGAATGGTGGCGACGTCTACGGAAAAACGGTGGGCCAACGCGATGGGATCCGCGTCGTCTTCTTGCAGACCCGATCTGAGTGCATCCAGCGGCAACACAGTTGCATCATCGCGATACATCTCCAGAATTTCACGCGCCACAATTCGGGCAGCCGACGTGTTGAGACTGCTCAGATCAACAGCATCCACGTCTTCCCCTTGTTCCAGTTCCGAAAAACTGTACCTACGGGATTCGAAGAAGGCTTCGACCTCTTCAAGCGGAACACCGCGCGGATCAACTGACGAATCACTTTCGTCCAGAAAGGTTACAAGCGCCTTGGAACTGCCGGCCAGTCGTTCTGCATCCTGATGCAAGTTTTTGTGAAATCGCTCCCGCCACTCGGCTTCGATGTCCTTTGTGTCTGCAAGAATTGCCGCTGTTGAACGAATCGCGGCCGCTGTGGACAGCACTTCGTGCATTGATGCCGCAAGATGAGGGTCATGCGTCAGGCGATCTGACAAGACCTCGACATTCCGCTCAAGCGAAACAACCCGGCGGTGCATCTGTGCAAGAACCCCGGCCCACCCGGGAAAACGCCCGGCGAATTCCTCCAGCCCGTCCACTTCGGCCTGCTGCCCGACGGCATCATCCGCCGCCTCCCGCAGCGCCGTCACAAGGGTTGCCTCAATCCCCTGGGTCAGGACAGAAGGTTCAACAGAGAGTGCAGACGCTATGTCCACCAGTAATTTGCCACCAATCCTTCGGCGGTTATGTTCGATCAGGTTCAGATAAGACGCCGATATCCCGGCCAGGCGCGCAAGTTCTGCCTGCCGAAGCCCGGCAATCTGCCGTCTTTCCCGGATGCGGCTTCCTGTCAACATATCGCGCATGATTGGCTTCTCCTGACCAGGGTTCGGTCGCCTGTTTTCAGAACATATCATGTGTTTCTGTAGTTTACCCACAAGTTTTCAAGTCGCATTTACACCCTTAACAAAAACCGCAACAACCATGACACATCAGCAGCGCATCAGCAGTCACAATAAACCGCATCTCCCCTTCAATTCCGCGTGGTTTCCCGGCACGATAGGCAAATGAGTGACCCCGCCTTTGAATATGCCCCGATCGGGTTGGTTGAGCTGGAAAACCGGATCATCAAACGCTGCAATCTGCAGTTCGCCCGCACTTTTGGTGGTGAAGAAACCGATTACCGCAACATGCCGTTGCTGCATCTTTACCCGTCGGTTGCTGATTGGGAGAGGATCGGAGAACGCAGCCTTCAAGTGATGCGTGACACCGGGTACTACACGGATGAGCGCGTCATGCGCCGACGCAATGGCGATCTGTTCTGGTGCCGCGCCCGTGGCCGTTCCTTGACACCGGATGACCCATTCCTGCATGGAATCTGGAGCTTTTCCGACATCTCGGAAGAACGTCCCCTTGTCGAATTGACCGTCCGAGAACGCGAAGTGGCGATCCTGTCCTGCCGCGGCCTGTCCGCCAAGGAAATCGGCGTGGAATTGGGGCTGAGCTATCGCACAATCGAAGCCTATCGCGCCCGCCTGCTTGAGAAATTCGGGGCCCGCAAATTACCTGAGCTGGTCGCCAAATTGTCAGGGATGCCTCTGTAACCTGTCCGCCCCTTTAAATTATACGAGATTCCCGCCTGTGATGGTGCGAGTCGACGCTTTTCATGCACCGCCGCTTAGCCTATAACCCTGCGTAATTTGATCAGAGCCCGCAAGAAACAGACGGGCCAAAGGGGAACCGTCGAGGATACTCATGACAGACACCAAACACGAAGCGGATGTGGCATTCATCAAAGCTCTGGCCGAGTTGCTGCGCGACAACGATCTGACCGAACTGCAGGTCAAGCGCGAGTATGGCGACGAAGACAGCCTGAACGTCCGCGTCAGCCGTATAACACAAGTCGCGGCCGCGCCAGTTCAGGTCGCCGCACCTGCAGCAGCACCCGCCCCTGCAGCGGCCCCCGTCGTGGCGGAAGCTCCTGCCGCTCAGGAAGATCCGGCCAGCCACCCCGGCGCTGTAACTTCCCCTATGGTTGGTACCGTCTACATGCAGCCCGAGCCCGGCGCACCTGCGTTCATTTCGGTCGGCGCTTCTGTTTCCGAAGGTGACACTCTTTTGATCGTCGAGGCAATGAAGACCATGAACCACATCCACGCACCCAAATCGGGTACCATCAAGCGTGTTCTGGTCGGCGATGGCGACGCTGTGGAGTTCGGCACCCCTCTGGTCATTATCGAGTAAGGCGGGCCCATGTTCGACAAGATCCTGATTGCCAACCGAGGCGAGATCGCCCTGCGCGTCATCCGCGCCGCCCGCGAGATGGGGATTAAGACGGTTGCCGTCCACTCCACCGCGGATAGCGACGCGATGCATGTGCGCATGGCTGACGAATCGGTCTGCATCGGCCCCCCGCCTAGCCCCCAGAGTTACCTGTCAGTGCCCGCGATCATCTCGGCCTGTGAAATCACCGGTGCGCAGGCGATCCACCCCGGCTATGGCTTCCTGTCCGAGAATGCCGAGTTCGTGCAGATCGTCGAAGATCACGGCATTACTTTCATCGGCCCCACAGCGGAACATATCCGCGTCATGGGCGACAAGATTACAGCCAAGGACACGATGAAGGCTCTGGGCGTGCCCTGCGTTCCAGGATCTGATGGTGGCGTGCCTGATCTTGCGGCCGCCAAGAAGATCGGTGAGGAATTCGGCTATCCTGTCATCATCAAGGCCACTGCAGGTGGCGGCGGACGCGGCATGAAAGTCGCGATGAACGCGAATGAGATGGAAAGCGCGTTTATGACCGCGCGTGCCGAGGGCAAAGCCGCCTTTGGCAATGACGAGGTTTATATAGAGAAATACCTGACCACGCCGCGCCACATCGAGATTCAGGTCTTTGGCGACGGTAAAGGCAAGGCCGTTCACCTGGGCGAGCGTGACTGCTCTCTACAGCGGCGGCACCAGAAAGTATTCGAAGAGGCCCCAGGTCCCTCCATCACGCCCGAAGAACGCGCCAAGATCGGCAAGGTCTGCGCCGACGCGGTCGCCAAGATCAACTATATCGGCGCCGGCACGATCGAGTTCCTGTATGAGAATGGCGAGTTCTATTTCATCGAGATGAACACTCGTCTTCAGGTGGAACACCCGGTAACCGAAGCTATTTTTGGCGTCGACCTGGTGCGCGAACAAATCCTTGTCGCCGCGGGTGAACCGATGTCGTTCGGTCAGGACGATCTGGAAATCAACGGCCACGCCATCGAGGTTCGGATCAACGCCGAAAAGCTTCCCAATTTCTCGCCCTGTCCCGGCAAGATTACCGCGTATCATGCGCCGGGTGGCTTGGGGGTTCGAATGGACTCGGCGCTCTATGACGGTTACTCGATTCCACCCTACTACGACTCTCTGATCGGCAAGCTGATCGTGCAGGGTCGCGACCGGGCAGAAGCGCTGGCCCGACTGGAACGCGCATTGGGAGAACTGATTGTCGACGGCATAGACACCACTGTCCCTCTGTTCCACGCCCTGTTGCAGGAACCCGATCTGCGCAGCGGCAACTATAACATCCACTGGCTGGAGCGCTGGCTTGCGGAGAATATGGAACAGTAGTCACCAAGGACCGGAGGGCCCGTGCCCCCCGGTTGACTCATACCTGACATGAGCTTGTCCCCCGAACTTTTGCTGCATGGATACTCCATCGGTATCTTTCCGATGGCCGAGCATCGCGATGACCCCGACCTGTTCTGGGTCGATCCCAAGTTCCGGGGCGTCTTTCCACTGGACGGATTTCACATATCCCGAAGCCTGGCACGCCGTATTCGAAACTGCGGGTTCGACATCTCAATCGACCAGGACTTTTCCGGCGTCGTCGACGGCTGCGCCGACAGGGCCGATACCTGGATCAACGCCCAGCTGCACGACCTTTACCGTCAGCTGCACCAAACCGGTCATGCGCATTCGTTGGAAGTCTGGGAAGGCACCGCGCTGGTGGGGGGCGTCTATGGCGTGACCCTGGGCGCGGGCTTCTTTGGCGAAAGCATGTTCTCAAGGCGCAAAGACGCCTCGAAAATCGCCCTCGCGTATCTTGTGGACCGTCTGCGGCAAACCGGGTTCCGTCTGTTTGACACGCAGTTTCTAACCGCACATCTGGCCTCTTTGGGGGCGATCGAAATTCCGCGCGGTGTCTACAAGAAAGAGCTGGAAGAAGCCCTGAACTTCAGCGCCGATTTCACAGCGCCGCTAAATCAGTCCGCAGCGAGTGTAATACACCGTATGACCCAAACGTCATAACGCGCGTGATCCAGCGCATTCAAAGCCGGGGACGTCGCGATCATCCAACCGTCAAACAGCTGATCGGCCTTTCCGCTCTCCCAGATGGTCAGATAGGCGAAAGCGTCACCCGTTGGATTGTCAACGGGATAACGGCAATCCCCCAAGGCGACATCCAGCCCAAAAACCGCTGCTGTCTCGCCGGTCTGCAATTCAACATCGACGGTCTGGCCATTCACCTTGTCGAGGCCCCGCAACAGTGCCCCGGGTCCAGACTGAACATTCTGCTGCGCGGCCGCACCAGTGCCGGAAAGCAACAAGGCAAGAAACGCGACGCGTATCATTCGCTGCCGTCTCCGGCGACAAACTTGACCAGAAGCGAGATCAGGCTGACCGCGCCCTGGGTATCCTCGATCTCATCGCCGGGATCAAAAAAGAACGGCGAGCCGCCGGGCATTACCTCGACGAAGTTTCCGCCCAGCAAACCTTCTGACGAAATGACAATGGCACTGTCGTCCGGCACGAGAATGCCGTCCGCAATCGTGAAGGTCGTGTCCGCCCGGTAGGTATCCGGGTTGAGGTTGACACCCGTCACGGTTCCGATTTTGACACCGGCAAGGCGAACATCCGTGCCGACGCCTACCCCTTCCAGAGATCTGAACGACGCGCCCAGTTCGTATCCAGCGGTACCTTGCGACAAGCCCGTCGATTGACTGGCATAAACGCCAAATGCCACGGCACCGGCCAATACGACGCCGCCGACAAGAATTTCGGTCCAGTTATGGGTCGACATTTTTGCCTCGTCTATTCTGGGCTCCAAGCCTCATAGTCCCTACGCTCCATCGGTTCTGCACGACGCAGAGACCCGGCAGGAGTATAGGCCAGCGCGGTGCCGGTCAGGTTTTCCTGATGTGGTTTTTCCCAGGATTTATGCGACAGCGGTTTATCCGTCGGAGGCTCGTCCCAAGTGCGATGCAACCAACCATGCCATTCAGGATCAACCCGGCTGGCTTCGGCCTCACCATTAAAAATAACCCAACGCCTGCTGTCGTCGGCATTGCGGTAAAACACGTTGCCTTCATTGTCTTCGCCCACTTTCACGCCCTTGCGCGCAGTGTAGATCTGAGTGTTCAAAGTCGACCCATTCCACCAGGTCACAGCTCGCAAAAGACTGTTCAGGATTCCCATCGGGTGCCTCCGGCATTTCGTCGAAGAAAGGTATGGACCAAAGGCCCGCCAAGGTCCAGTGCCCCTGATACCACCTGCGTCACTCCGACAGAAAGGCGGTCACTTCGATCTCGATCCTGTATTTCGGATCAATCAAACCGCATTCGATCATTGTCGCCACCGGAGGATTGGCTCCGAAAGTTTCGGCCAGGATCGGCCAGCACGGCTCAAACTCACTGCGATCGGGTAACATGTAAGTGACCCGAACCACGTCGTGAAAGCCTGCGCCAGCCTCTGCCAAAGCCTTCTCAATTGTCGCGAGGGCTGATCGGCACTGTTCAACCGCGTCTTCACCCTGCCCGACGGTACCGGCGACGTGAACCCATCCGCCTGCGATCACTGCACGGCAGTACCCGACTTTTGCTTCGAACTCACCACCAGAGGGAATGCGTTTAAGCGTCATGACCATTCACCTTACCCGCTTGGGAAACCGCCGGAGTTGTACATACTTGCACGCGCAAACCTTCCAGGTGGAAATCCCCGGCTTCTTTTGGCTGGGAGTACCGCGGGGGAAGTTCTCATTTGGTGGCGGGGGCAGAGCCCCCTCAACCGATTCAGCACACCGAACCACAGCCGCGATCGATGACCGATTTTATCCGGCCGATGCCGACTCCGGTGCAGCGTCGGTATAGATGAACAGAGGCTGCGAGTCAGAGATGACCGCCTCTTCGTTCACAACAACTTCGCTGACATTCTTCATACCAGGCAGTTCGAACATGGTATCCAGCAGAATATCTTCCAGGATCGACCGCAGACCCCGCGCACCGGTTTTGCGCTCGATGGCCTTTTTGGCGATTGCCTTCAGGGCGTCATCCGTAAAGGCCAGTTCAACATCCTCCAGTTCGAACAGACGCTGGTATTGCTTGACCAATGCATTCTTGGGCTTGGTCAGGATAGTCACCAGCGCGTCTTCATCCAGGTCCTCAAGCGTCGCCAGAACCGGCAGACGACCGACGAATTCCGGGATCAGGCCAAATTTCAGCAGATCCTCGGGTTCCAGTTCCTTGAATATCTCGCCGACACCGCGGTCATCATTGTCGCGCACATCGGCGCCAAAACCCATGGCCGAACCTTTGCCGCGTTGCGCGATGATCTTGTCCAAACCCGCGAATGCGCCGCCACAGATGAACAGAATGTTCGTCGTGTCCACTTGCAGGAATTCCTGCTGGGGATGCTTGCGACCACCCTGCGGGGGGACGCTGGCCACTGTCCCTTCCATCAGTTTCAGCAAAGCCTGCTGCACGCCCTCACCCGACACGTCGCGCGTGATCGAAGGGTTCTCGGACTTGCGGGTAATCTTGTCAACCTCGTCGATATAGACGATGCCACGCTGTGCACGTTCGACGTTGTACTCACTGGCCTGAAGCAGCTTGAGGATGATGTTTTCGACATCCTCGCCCACATACCCGGCTTCGGTCAGCGTAGTCGCGTCCGCCATGGTAAACGGGACGTCCAGAATGCGCGCCAGTGTCTGCGCCAGCAGCGTTTTACCACAACCGGTCGGGCCGATCAGCAGGATATTCGACTTCGACAGTTCAATATCGCTGCCCGCTTTCTGAGCATGGTTCAAACGCTTATAATGGTTATGAACGGCAACCGACAGAACCCTCTTTGCGGTGGCCTGACCGATTACATAATCGTCCAGTACTTCGCAGATATCCTTGGGCGTCGGAACACCGTCAGAAGACTTCAGCCCGCTGGCCTTGGTCTCCTCGCGGATGATGTCCATGCACAGCTCAACACATTCATCACAGATGAAAACCGTGGGGCCTGCGATCAGCTTACGGACTTCGTGCTGGCTTTTGCCGCAGAAGCTGCAGTAGAGCGTGTTTTTCCCATCGCCGCCTGAATTCGTCGCCATGATCTACCTTTCGGGCTTCGTCCCTGCACCCCTTTTCGGGGGCGCTTACACCTGTGTGTGCAGCTTAGGCCAGCACTCTGGCGGCTACAATCTCAAAATGACCCCCGCGCCGGTGACGCCGGGTATTGGCCTCAGGCCTCTTCCGTGTCCATTTTCGCTCGGTTTTCGACAATCTCGTCGATGTGACCCCATTCCTTGGCCTCTTCAGGGCTCATGAAATTGTCACGATCCAGCGCTTTTTCGACTGCCTTTTTCGTCTGTCCGGTGTGACGTACGTAGATGTCATACAGGCGATCCTTCAGCTTCTGCGTTTCAGCCGCGTGAATCATGATGTCACTGGCCTGGCCCTGGTATCCGCCGCTGGGCTGGTGCACCATGATGCGGCTGTTGGGCAGTGAAAAGCGCATTCCCTTCTCGCCCCCGGCCAACAGAACCGACCCCATCGAGGCCGCCTGACCGATAACCAATGTGGAACATTTCGGCTTGATGTATTGCATTGTGTCGTAAATCGACAAACCGCTGGTCACCACTCCGCCAGGCGAGTTGATGTAGATCGAGATTTCCTTGTTCGGGTTTTCCGCCTCGAGGTGCAGCAATTGCGCCACAACAAGATGGCTCATCCCATCATGGATCGGTCCGTTGATGAATATGATCCGCTCTTTCAGCAGGCGGGAGAAAATATCATAGGCGCGCTCGCCCCGGCTGGTCTGCTCAACGACCATGGGGACAAGTGTATTCATGTAGGTTTCTACGGGATCGAACATTCGTAACCTGCCTGTTTAGCTATGGATCGGGACAATATCCCAACAAGTGTTACCTGAGTCTTAGTGTCGGCTAAGGGGGGCTGCAAGGGGGGCAAGTGAGAACGCTGACCGATTGTTGATCGTGATCAATCCTCAAAGCGAACCATCTGTTGTTTCCCGGGCTGATCCGCAGATCGCCTTCAGTTGAATTACATGCACTTTGCGTTTCGGGAACATTCAATCCGAACTCCCCTTTCACACATCACGCTATTTTGATTCATACATATAGAAATGAATGTACGAAACGTGTACTGAAGGGCTCACTCTCACACCTCTTTACGTAACGGAAACACCGCCCGGCCAACGGGTTTGCAAGGAACACAATCGATGGCAATTCCCCAGCTATCCCAAGACATGTCACAAGAAAATTTTGACCGCATGGTCTCAAACGCGACGCGCGCATCCAATTTCCTCAAGGCTATTAGCCACGAAGGCAGATTGATGATCCTGTGTCACCTTGTGTCCGGTGAAAAATCTGTCACGGAACTGGAAGAGCTGCTGTCCGCCAGGCAAGCCGCTGTTTCGCAACAGCTTTCCCGCCTGCGACTTGAAGGTCTGGTGACACCTCGCAGGGAAGGTAAGGCCATCTATTATCGTCTGGCGGATGAACGTCCGCGCCGCATGCTCGAAGTCGTTTACGAACTTTTCTGCGGCGAGGCCCCAGCCTAAGAACTGGCTCCGCCTGAAGAAAGGTGCTACCGAAAAATGATCGAGCACTAAGGAGACGAATATGATCCGCGTAATTCTGATTGGCCTGAGTCTGTTTGCACTGACCGCCTGCGAAACCGCAAAAGGCGCCGGCAAGGACATCGAAAAAGCCGGAGATGCCATCCAGGGCGCAGCAACCGACGTTCAGGAAAGCCTGTAGCATACCTTATTTTGCGCCACGCGCGGAACCATTATCAATATATGGTTGAAAGACGCACCAGGCCGCAGTAACCTATCCTCACAGGTGCATAGACGCGGCACTGCATCATCTGACGCTAAATCGGGGCTCTTTTGCACACGCAGAAGAGCCCCGGTCCCTTTCGGCAGGGGTGAGTGGTAGCCTGTATGAAACCGAAATCGGCAAAGGAAAAGGCGTCAGGTGCGCAGACGCGGTCTTTGCATGCATCCTTTCGGATACTCCTGACGCCTTACCGGTTCGATGCGCCCCGAAGGGCACCCCGATCCAGTTGCCCCAGCCCCCTAAGAGACTGCGACTGCTGCTTTGCGCCCGAAGGAACATCACAGCGTGCATCGGCCTTTTGAGAAGGTAGCCATCCGAGTAGGGTACGAAACCCGCATGCGGCTGATCACCCACCGGTAAGCCATTGCAGTTCAACGCAAATCCTAAGATCCGGTCTCTCTGCCAAGACCCCCGGGCCTTTGCGTCCCACCTTCGGTTCCGAAGAACCTGTGTGGTGTTCAGACTGTTGCATTACGTCTTGTATCCGACAAGAAAATAGCAATGCAGCATGAAAATTAGACGGGGATAAACTGTTAGTATCTGACGGGAAATCTTTGTGGATAATCCGAGAAGTTTCGAATCCACGCATGTTTGAACCGGGACATGTTCAGACTTGATCCAGGCCCCCATTTTCGCCCTATGCTGCAGGCGCAAAGGCTGCCGCACGCTCCATTAGGTGAAAATTGCACGGTTTGTACAACTTTCGGACCACCAATCTTTCGAATCGTACATACGGAGATTCGCCGATGCGTTGCACCATTTCCCATGCGCGCGCCAATTTGGGCGCTCTGGTCACCCGTGCACAGGACCCGCGCGAAGTGATCATTCTGACCCGGCACGGCAAACCGCTGGCCGCTCTGGTTTCGGTCGCCGAGGCGAAGCGGATCTGGCATTTGCAGGATGATGACGAGATCGGGTGGAAACACCCGCTGTCGGGCATTCGCGGGATGTGGTCGCGGGGACGCAACATCCCCGGAATGGAACCGGGACCGGACGGCAGCTATGTTACCGCGCGCGAAGCCGCGCTGAAGGTTCGCGAAATCCAGATGACCCGCGCCGAGGAACGCCGCATTCTTGCGCGGGGCGGTCTGGATCCTGTCGCAGGCGGTGAACTGGCCGCCCGGCCCGTCTCCTCGCTGTGGAGACGATTGTTCCGTTTTTGAGAAGCGGTCCGACCCGCGCGTGGCAACCTACTAACCTCCGCCGCAGTCAAAATCGCAGCAGCGATACTTACCCCCTACAATCGCCCGGGCCGGACACGCTTCAGTTCACCTGACGTTCCAGAACGGTGCTGTAGGTCGTTCCGGTCCGCAGGCTACGGAAATCGGCAAAAATCCTGCCATCTTCGTACCGCGCATCGATCAACGCATTCGCGCCGATCAGCAGAGGTGAGGTTTCGACGATGCCGATACTGCCCGTCCCATCGAGGCTGATGGTGCCGGTGGCCTCGTATTCATTCCAGTCGGCATCGCCATCGCGACGCCATTTGCTGTGCCCCCAGAAAACGTTGCCGTCCTGAAGCTGCACATCCAGCATCCATTCGGCCTGATTGAACCGGGGCTGATCGCCTTTGTAGTAATGGCTGGGCTGGACGGTCGTGTAGGACCCCAGCCATGTGCCGCGCAGGTCGGGCGTGGTATCGGCCAGCGCGGCCGTTCCAAGGGCGAGGGTCGTGGCCAAAGCGGCTGCTCCGGCAGTCATGTATCTGGTCATGGCTCTCTCCTGTTCGTCTGGTGAACAGATTGGGAGGGCACGTGGCGGTTACAACTTACTTAAGGGAAACTTCATGATTGGTTCAGCGGGGGCTCAGAATGGAGTTTCAGGCCCAGGCCAGAGCTGTCCCGACAATCACCAGCGCGATGCCGATCCCCTCGCGATAGGAAAAGTTCTCGCCAAACAGGAAATACGAGGCGATGGCGATCAGCACGACCTCGGCCCCCAGAATGCCGGTATAGATGATGCCCAATCGTTCGTTGCGCAGCGCGGCAAGTTCCAGCGTCGCGGCGGCCAGCAACGTGGCGACGATCAGAAGGGTCAGGCCAACACCGGGAATCTTCCACCAGAACTTCATCGAGATCATGGCAACGGAATATAGACCCGCCGACCCGAGGGCGATGAGAGGGATGAGCGATGTGGACATAAGGGCCTCCTGCCGAGGTTGCCGTTGCGTCAACATTAGCAGGTGGGCGAAGTTGAAGCTGTGAGGTTGGTCACAGGTGTTAGATGGACAACTGATACGATGCTATTTAAACGTTCGAATTAGATAAAAGACTATGTGAAACATGCTGTAGAATCCCCAACCAACAAAAATAAGAAACAGCATCCAACCAGGGTTAAACTCCTGCTGATCAAAGGCGCGGAAAGTGTGGTCCATAGTGCTTTGCAAAACAAAGTACGAAAAATAAGTCAGGCCAATCGTCGCGACGGGCCAGCGCTCCAAGATAGTTCTATAGTTCATTGCCATAGCAACAACCTAACGATGTGATCTGTCAGCGGCTAGTCACAGAAATCCAAGTGATGAGGGCAGCGCCAACCCGAGGGGTGAGCGGCGTCTCGGAATTCGTCCAGTGGACGAATTCAGCCGCGAACGGACAGAGCCCAAGGGCGCAAACGCACCACCCGTTTTTTTCGAAGGTAAACCCTGAGGTTGACGCAGGAAGGTCATCCCAAAGGCAGGCACTCGTGCTTTTACGTCACTGACGGAACTCACTTTAGGCCCAAAAACGAGAACACTTGTTCTTCGCTTCAAAGGTTTACTTTCCATCGCTTCAACAGTTTAACGAAAACCTCGCGTGTAATGGAACTAAAGGGTTTCGAGGAAAAGTACTGTGTCTTCCAACTTCCATCCTTCAGATTATGACGATCTCTTGTCCTCAGCACAGTGGAACGAAAACTTGCGCGACCTCAATCAGTATGTCGCACATTCGCTTGAACAAGTGGGTGAACCACCTGCGCTGAATGGCAATCTGTTCTACGAACACCGCGCGACGGGTTTTCAAACACAGCCATTTATTGAAAGATTCGAACCCAAACGAAGAAATTTCTTTGAGTTGGCCCGACGCTCGACACGTCTGTTCGAAATAGGCGTGAATGCGGGCCACAGCATGTTGTTGGCGCTTATGGCCAACCCTGAAATCAAGTGCGTCGGCGTGGATGTTTGCCAGAGATTGAACCGCCGCTGGGCCCGCGTGGACATTTACGTGCCGGCAGCATTCAACTGGCTAAGGTACAAGTTTCCTGACCGGGTTGAGCTGATCAAAGGAAACTCTCTGATCGAAGCTCCGGCATACGCCCTGAGGCATCCTGATGCGAAAATCGATTTCCTGCACCTGGACGGGGCCAAGGACACGCACCTCAGAGAGGTTCTGGCGCTACACGCTCTCATGCCGTCCGGTGCCTTCATCGTGCATGACGATTCCAACCTCAGACCGGTTCGAATTGCAGACAGACAGTTGAGGCGCCTGAACTTTTCCAAGCCGATTGATTACAGCGAATTCGGCCTGACGGACTGCGAATTCCATTTGGTGCGAGCCGCCACCTGATCAGGTGGCATCAAGCTCGAACCCAAAAAGAAAGCCTGTCAGTGACTGTTCAAAACGGACAGCTTTAGCTGTCCATCTTCAGCGCTGAAATAAACGCCTCCTGCGGGATATCGACCTTCCCGAACTGGCGCATTTTCTTCTTACCCGCCTTCTGCTTGTCCAGCAGTTTGCGTTTCCGCGTGGCGTCGCCTCCGTAGCATTTGGCGGTCACGTCCTTGCGTAAGGCGGACAGGGTCTCGCGCGCGATGACCTTGCCTCCGATGGCGGCCTGGATCGGGATTTTGAACATGTGGCGCGGGATTAAGTCTTTGAGCTTTTCGCACATCGCGCGGCCCCGCATCTCGGCCCGGTCGCGGTGAACCATGGTCGACAGCGCGTCAACCGGCTCATCATTCACCAGCACCGACATCTTGACCAGATTGTCCTCGGTATAGCCGGTCATCTGGTAGTCAAACGAGGCATAACCCTTGGTCACCGATTTCAGGCGGTCGTAGAAGTCAAAGACGACCTCGTTCAGCGGCAGGTCATAGACGACCATGGCGCGGCTGCCCGCATAGGTCAGGTCCATCTGGATGCCACGGCGGTCCTGACACAGTTTCAGCACGTCGCCTAGGAATTCGTCGGGCACCAGAATGGTCGCCTTGATGCGCGGTTCCTCAATATGGTCGACCTTCGACGGGTCGGGCATGTCGGCGGGGTTGTGGAGCTCGATCATCTCGCCGTCTTTCATGTAGACGTGATAGATCACCGACGGCGCGGTGGTGATAAGCTCGATATCATATTCGCGTTCGATACGGTCGCGGATGACCTCAAGGTGCAAAAGGCCAAGGAAGCCGCAGCGGAAGCCAAAGCCAAGCGCTGCCGAGGTTTCCATTTCAAAGCTGAAGCTGGCGTCGTTCAGCGCCAG
The DNA here is from genome assembly GCF_059612005.1 of Ruegeria sp. CDSA141. Taxonomy (NCBI): domain Bacteria; kingdom Pseudomonadati; phylum Pseudomonadota; class Alphaproteobacteria; order Rhodobacterales; family Roseobacteraceae; genus Ruegeria; species Ruegeria sp. CDSA141. The sequence continues at coordinate 148,518 of NZ_JBXWPT010000008.1, read as the reverse complement.
TTTGTCAATCGCATCGCGCAGGTCTTCGAATTCGGAACTGTCGACGGGGAACAGGCCACAGAACACCACCGGCTGCGCGGGTTTGAAGCCTGTCAGGGCCTCTTCCGTGCCGTTGCGGTCATTGGTGATGGTGTCACCGACGCGGGTGTCGCGGACCTGTTTGATCGATGCCGTGAGGAATCCGATCTCACCGGGGCCAAGCGAGTCGACCATCTCCATCTCAGGCCGGAAGACGCCGACGCGGTCGACATGGTGCAGGGTGTTGTTCGACATGAACTTGACCCGCATGCCCCTTTTCAGCGTGCCGTCCATGATACGAACCAGAACGATGACGCCGAGATAAGCGTCGTACCACGAATCCACCAGCATCGCCTTGAGCGGCGCGTCCAGATTGCCCTGCGGCGCGGGCAGTTGCTGTACGATGGCTTCCAGCGTCTCGTGGATGCCCTGCCCCGTTTTGGCGCTGACCTGAATGGCGTCGGTCGCGTCGATGCCGATCACATCCTCGATCTGTTCCGCCACGCGATCACAGTCGGACGCGGGCAGGTCGATCTTGTTCAGCACCGGCACGATCTCATGATCGGCGTCGATGGCCTGATACACATTCGCCAGCGTCTGCGCTTCGACGCCTTGGGTCGAATCCACAACCAGCAGCGAGCCTTCGACCGCGCGCATGGAGCGGCTGACCTCATAGGCAAAGTCCACGTGGCCGGGGGTGTCGATCAGGTTCAGCACGTATGCCTCGCCATTGTCGGCGGTATAGTCGATGCGAACCGTGTTGGCCTTGATGGTGATGCCGCGCTCGCGCTCGATATCCATACTGTCGAGCAGCTGTTCCTTCATGTCGCGATCCTTGACCGTTCCGGTCTCTTGGATGAGCCGGTCAGCAAGGGTGGATTTGCCATGGTCGATATGCGCGACGATGGAGAAATTGCGGATATGAGCGAGGTCTGTCATGGGTTGGGGATATGTAGGGGAATCGTGGGCTGGTCAAGGTGGATTGAGTGTCCCAGCAGCACCATACAATGACTCCAAGATTGTATGTTTCCTCGAACAACCTCACGCGCAACTAGATGCTACGATAAGATTTTACAATCTGACGCCAGCTTATATTCATGTTCCCGCTCAATTATGCTGAACCAATCAGCTTGCAAGATGAAATCCCTGAGCAGGGGGGCATGACAAGCTCTTTCTCGAGAGTAGAAATGCCGCCGGTCAATCACAAGGATTGGGAAAGGCATTTCATCGCCCTCAAATTCCACAGTCAATGCAGCTACAAAATTCCGCTCCCCGCTGTCGGGAAAGTCATCAGGGACAAAGCCAAGCTCTCGGACAATTTTTTCGTCGAGCGCATCATTAAACTCATCGACCAGTATGACCATTAAATCAAAGTCGGAAAGCTTCTTTGAAGGATAGCTGAAGTCAATTTTTCTATTTGAATCTAGTGTGCTCACCTCGTGGGCGAAATCATCAGACACTCCTGATATCAGCACCCGTACCGGTCGATTGAGGTCTTCAGATCGGTCTTGTGCTGCGACTTCCTCTACTGCGCCCATCACGAACATCAGGATCGCGATCACAACAGTAGCCGCTGCTTGTAAGCTCATAATTTCTTCCATATTCCAAGCTTAGTCGATAGTTTACTCTATAAGATTGCAGTAGACGATCAAGCAGCACTGCCAAACCTCAAGGTCCTGATGCAGTCCTGGCCGTTGCTGGGCTGAAACCAGGCCTACGGTCTGGGCGAGAAAGCCATAGCTACTACTCCGAAATTTACTTTTTCGCACCACCCGATTGATCCCTTCCCTCGATTGATTCATACTCTGCCGCAGACCGAGAGGGGCATCAGACCCGTCCGGGCAGGCAAAAACGAGGCTCGAGTATGAAACAGTTTCTCCTTATCGCGTTTTGCGCCACGTCTCTGACGGCGGTGGCGCCGGTTGCGGACGCGGCGCAGATCAAACGGGCGTGTCTGGCGTCGGATCGGTCGGCGGCGACGCGGGATCGGTGTACTTGCATCCAGCGCGTGGCGGATCAGGCGCTGACCCGCAGCGATCAGAAGACCGTGGCCAAGTGGTTCTCTGACCCGCATCAGGCGCAAGAGTTGAAGATGTCGCAGACTGCGCGCGATGATGCGCTGTGGGATCGGTATCAGAACTTTGGCCAGATGGCGCAGGCGATCTGCAGCTAAGCCCTTCGGAACGCTTGACCTGATGCACACTGCGCCCCAGAAAAGGCGCAACGAAAGGTGTATCTTATGGTGATGAAAGGGCTGACCCTGCGGGGCCTTGAAGTATTCGAGGCCTTGGCACGGACGGGATCGGTGGCGCAAGCCGCCGAGATCACGGGGCTCAGCCAGCCATCCGTTTCCCAGCAATTACGTAATCTGGAAAAGGCGTTGGGCACTGAACTGGTCGATCACGGGCGGCGACCGATGCGCCTGACACAGGCCGGGCGCAGCTTTCTGGCGCGGGCCGAGACGGTTCTGGCCGAGCTGCAAATGGCACAAAGCGAATTGTCGGTCATGGATCTGGGGCATCTGACCACGCTGTCAATCGGGCTGATCGACGACTTCGACAATGATCTGACCCCGCGGCTGGCAACGTTGCTGGCAGACAGTCTGACCCGATCGAATTTCAAACTGATCACCTTGTCGAGCCTCGATCTGTTCGAGGCCCTGGCCGAACAACGCCTGCATATGGCCGTAACCGCCCATAGCGGAGAAGTGCTGGAGGGGGTGGTCGAGTACCCTCTGGTCCGGGATCCGTTCATTCTGGTTGCACCACAGGGGTCGGGCGGAGTGGAGGCGGTACAGGACAGGCTGCCATATCTGCGCTATGCCCGCGAGCAACTGATCAGCCGGCAGATCGAGGCGCATATGGCGCGCGGCGCGCAGGAGTTTGAGGAACGGTTCGAGATCGGCTCGCACATGGCGCTGATGGCCATGGTTGCACGGGGCCTGGGTTGGGCGATCACGACGCCGCTGGGCTTCATGCGCGCAGCGCGGTTCCATGAAGGGCTGGAGGCCCACCCTGCCCCGTTCGGGGATTTCTCGCGCAGCATATCCTTGCTGGCGCGTACGGACTGGTCCGATCAGGTACCGCAGGAGGTCGCGGGCATGACACGGCGCCTGATGCAGAACCAGATCGTGGACCCGGCTTTGGCCAAACTGCCCTGGCTGAGCGGATCGCTGCGGGTGATAGGCGGTTAACTGTCCAGATGAGCCGCAAGGCCCTCGACAGCCGCTTCGATCAGGTCCAGAGCGCCATCGAAATCCCGTGTATAATATGGGTCAGGCACATGATCCGCGCCGGTTTCAGGGGCGAAATCGGTCAGCAGGCGCACCGTGGTGTCACTGCCGGCGGGGCGCAGATCCTCGATATCCGCGATGTTGTTGGCGTCCATGCCGAGGATCAGGTCGAAGCGGGCGAAATCGGCGGCGGTGAACTGACGGGCGCGCAGGTCACCCAGGTCGATTCCCCTGACCTTCGCAGCTGCCTGCATCGGGCCATAGGGCGGGTTCCCCGCGTGCCAGCCCATGGTTCCGGCACTATCGGTTACGTGGTGCGGCGCGCGGGCGCGGAAAACGCCTTCGGCAGCGGGCGAACGGCAGATATTGCCCAGGCAGACAAAGAGGATACGGTGTGACATGCACCAAGCTGTACCGCGCGGAGGAGAAATGGAAAAGATCGTGATCCTGACCGGGGCCGGAATATCCGCCGAAAGCGGGTTGAGCACCTTTCGCGATGAGGGTGGATTATGGGCACAGCACCGGATCGAGGATGTCGCCACGCCGGAAGGATTCGCCCGCGACCCCGCACTGGTTCAGGGGTTTTACAATGCGCGGCGCGTTCAGGCCTCTGAGGTGCAACCCAATGCCGCGCATGAAGCGCTGGCCCGATTGCAACGGGACTGGCCCGGAGACGTCGTGATTGTCACCCAGAACGTGGACAGCCTGCATGAGGCGGGCGGCGCCAAGGATGTCATTCACATGCACGGAACATTGGCCGGCGCTTTGTGTTCTGCCTGCGGCCATCAATGGACCGCCCCGACCGAGATGGCTGTAGGAGAACCCTGCCCCGCCTGTGCGCACCCCTCTGCCCGGCCCGATGTGGTTTGGTTTGGTGAAATGCCCTATTTCATGGACGAGATTTATGACCAACTGGCTAGCGCGTCGCTTTTTGCTGCCATTGGCACCTCGGGTCAGGTTTATCCGGCAGCGGCCTTTGTACACGAGGCACAAGCGGCGGGCGCACGGACGATCGAAATCAATCTGGAACCGTCGCTGGGCGCATCCGGGTTTGACGAACGTATTGTCGGCAAAGCGACTCAAACAGTTCCGCGATGGGTTGAGCATCTGCTTGCGCCGCACACTTAAGGTACAGACAGCACGCGCTTAATTTGTATAGACTATCTTCGAAACGACTGGAGGACGAGAAATGGCTGATCAAGACCCCCGGACCGGTGAGATCCTTGATGACGACAGCATGGCCGGGCGCGACATGCTGGGCGAGCAGCTTTCCAGCCTGTGGTGGACCTTTCTGCTGCGCGGAGTATTGGCCGGGCTTGTCGGCATTGCCGCACTTTTCTGGCCGTCGGGCAGCATCGCGTTGCTGCTGCGACTGGTTGGCGTGCTGCTGATCCTCGATGGCGGCCTGACGCTCTTGGGCGTTGGGCGACGTGGTGTGATGGGCGGCGCTGCGATTGGTGCGCTTCTGATCGGGCTTGTCCTGCTGTTCTGGCCGGAAGGGACGGTCAAACTGGCCTTTTTCCTGATGGGCGCATGGGCGCTGATCATCGGGATCGGCTCGCTGGCGGCCTCCGGGCAAATGCATGAGAGAGATCCGCAGCGTGGCTCGATGCGCGTATCGGGATTCGTCGCGCTTGTCGTCGGGCTCGTTTTGATGATCTGGCCCGCGGTCGCGCTTGTTGCGCTGGGATGGGGCATCGCCTTTTCGGCACTGGCCATTGCTGCCGTCATGTTCTGGCTGGCGTCCCGATTCCGTCAGGCCGGCGACCGTGTTGGCCTGAAGACCGTCAATAAGTAGCACCAGCGACAGCCACAAGGACAACAGGCCGGGCAATGCCCGGCCTGACGCATGAATGACGGCCGCAGCGCGGCCTGAAGACAGGCGTTGCCCTAGTTCGAATGTGATCCCCCGCCCATGTCCTGGCGCTCCAGATCGACCGGGATTTCGACTTCAACCTCGCCAGCTTTTTCGAAGATCAGCGTCACCGGAACCGTGGCACCCTGCTCGAACGGTGCCGCCAGCCCCATGAACATCACGTGGTCGCCGCCGCGTTTCAGCATATGGGTCTCGCCGGCCGGAATGGCAAAGCCTTCCTCGACATGCATCATCTTGGCCACGCCATTTTCGTCGACTTTGTGCGTATGCAGTTCGACCCGGGCCGCGGCATCCGAAGACGCACCGACCAGCCGGTCATCTGTATCACCCTGATTCCGGATCATCATGAACGCAGCACCCGCCTTGGCGGTCTTTCCCGATGACCGGGCATAGGCGTCATCAACTTTGATTGTACCTTCGGCAAAAGCCGGCAAAGCCAGTGTCACAACGGCCAGAGTTGCAAACAGAGTAGTCTTGAGGGACATCGTGCCTCTCCTGTGTTTTGAGTTTGAAAAAGATTGGTTTTCAAATTCTTACAGGCGGTGCGCGCGCCGGAGAGCCGGGGACTGGCAAAGCGATCTGATTGACCAGATGCCGCAACGGCGAAGGCTGCGCCTGTTTCGGCGCCACAGGCATCGATGGGTGGGCGACGGCAATCGCGCCCATCAGGGACAGCGCATAGTCCGGACAGTAATGCGGTGGCGCGGTCGGTTGCCCGTCTTCGTCCATATAGACAACGACCGGACCAGTGCCTGTGCACAGCACCATCTGACCCACGGCCCTGTCCATGCCGCGCGAAACAGCAAGACCCTGCCCGGTCAGAACCAAAAGCAGGGACAGAACATAAGGTAGGATTCTGATTAAAACTGGTCTCATCCTGACCCGGGTATAGGTCAGTCAGCAGAGTAGCTTCAAGCGCCAAAGGGTCGCGCTTGAAGCTGGTTTCAGTAGTCAATTCCCGGTCGTTTCACCTTGCTTGTATTGAAGCTGGTGTGGGAACGGTTCACCCTGCGCTGCATCCGCGTGCAAGCCGAAATTGCTTTGCGAAAGACCGCGGCCAGGAACAGGAAAAGGTAGAAACTTTTTAACGTCATAGTGTGGCCCCCGCCTGATGAATGACAGTTACGTTAGGTCAGATTCGAGAGCCCGTATGTGAAGCAATTCACCAATAGCGAAAAATAATTTCGAAATTGAAAACAATATGAGGCAGTGTGGGCGTTTCAAAAAAGAAAAAGCCCCGCACCACAGAGGTACAGGGCTTGAAATACCGTTAGCGAAAAAGCTTAGGCCGTGGCTTGTGCCTTGGCGATTTCCTTCTTCACTTTCAGAGCGTTCGACGACAACTCGTCATCCTTGGCTTTGGCCAGGAATGCGTCCAGACCACCGCGGTGGTCAACCGAACGCAGGGCAGCGGCCGAGATGCGCAGCTTCACGCCGCGGCCCAGGGTCTCGGACTGCAGGGTGACGTCATTCAGGTTCGGCAGGAAACGACGACGAGTTCTGTTTTTGGCGTGGCTGACATTGTTGCCAGTCATCGGGCCTTTTCCGGTCAGTTCGCAACGGCGCGACATGGTTTCTTCCTTTGTTTCTGGAGGCCGGGCACAAAGCCCTCGGCCAAATCACAAGGGGCACAACCCGAAGTCGCGCCCGAAAACTGGTTGGATGCGTGTAGTGGGAATCGCAGGGAGGGTCAAGACGGGCTGCGCGAATTCTTTCATTTTGCGCCAACCTTTGAAACCCCGCCCTTTTTCAACCCGTCAGGTCAGCGTATTGAGCAGTTCCTGTGCCGCCAAAACCGGGTTCAGATGCCCGGCCGAGACTTCGGCATTCAGACGCTCCATCTCAGCCTTGGCTTGCGGCGTGTCGAGGCGAGCCAGAAGGGCGTGACGGACCTCCTGATCGAACCAGTAACGTGCCTGCGCGGCGCGGTTGGCCTCCCAGATACCGTTGTCGCTGCGCCATTGGATCAGGGATTGCATCTCGTCCCAGGCTTGCTCCAGCCCCTGTTCTTCGACCGCTGAAACGGTCATTGCCTTGGGGAAACCTTCGGGATCCTGGGGGCGTTTGCGCAGCAATCGCAGCGCGCCGGCATAGTCTGCGCACGTCCGTGTCGCCGTGGCCTTCAGGTCACCATCCGCCTTGTTGATCAGGATGATGTCGGCCATCTCCATGATGCCACGTTTGACACCCTGCAATTCGTCCCCACCCGCCGGGGCCAACAACAACAGGAACAGGTCCGACAATTCAGACACCACCGTTTCGGACTGCCCTACACCCACGGTTTCGATCAGCACCACATCATAGCCCGCGGCCTCGCACAGGGCGATGGCCTCACGGGTCCGTCGGGCAACGCCGCCGAGATGGCTCTGGCTGGGGGACGGGCGGATGAAAGCGTTCTTCTCACGGCTCAGGCGTTCCATCCGGGTTTTGTCCCCCAGAATCGAGCCCCCCGAACGGGCAGAGCTGGGATCGACTGCCAGAACCGCGACACGCAGCCCCTGCCCCGTCAACATCATTCCAAAGCTTTCGATGAATGTGGACTTGCCCACTCCTGGCGTGCCCGACAAACCGATCCGCAGCGCCTGGCGCCCCGATCCGGCGAGCTGTGCCAACAGCTCGCTCGCCTGTGCGCGATGATCGGCGCGGTTGCTTTCCACCAGAGTGATTGCACGTGCCAGCGCCCGGCGCTCGCCCTTCAAAATCCTGTCGCTAAGGCTGTCTGTCTGCATTCTTGTCCCGATCCTAGAGGCAAGAATAGTTGCCGCGCTCCGGGGGCGTTTGTCCAGACCGGAGGTCTCTGGAAATGCGATCAAGGCAATAGCTGCGTCAATTCGTGCGCCGCTTGGCACTTCCGGTTATGGTCTTGGCACCATGGGTTACACCAAAATGCTCGCACTGTGCGAGAACTGGACGTCACCTGCATGATGGCGGATAAGAGCCGGATGACGATACGCCTGCCCATCGACGACGCCATTCCCGAACTGCTAGACACTTTACGTGCGCATGGTCGCGCGGTGCTTCAGGCGCCACCCGGGGCGGGCAAGACCACGCGGGTTCCTCTGGCAATGCTCGAGGCAAGTCTGTGTGACGGCAGGATCGTGATGCTGGAGCCCCGGCGGCTGGCGGCCCGGGCCGCTGCCGAGCGGATGACCGAGACCCTGGGAGAGCGCGCAGGGCAGACCGTGGGTTACCGTGTGCGCGGCGATGCGAAAGTGTCAAAAGACACCCGGATCGAAGTGGTGACCGAAGGTATCCTGACGCGGATGCTGCAATCCGAACCCGACCTGCCCGGCATCGGCGCGGTGATTTTCGACGAATTCCATGAACGGTCTCTGAACGCCGATCTGGGGCTGGCCTTGTGCCTTGAGGTAACGGGCGCACTGCGAGACGATCTGATCCTGCTGGCCATGTCAGCCACGCTGGATGCAGATCCCGTCGGCGCGTTGATGGCGGCCCCGCTGGTCACATCAGACGGGCGCAGCTTTCCGGTTGAGACGCGCTGGCTGGATCGGCCATTGGGACCGCAAGCGCGACGGTTGGATGCGTTGATCGATCTGGTGACACAGGCCGAGCGTGAGACGCGCAAGTCCGGCGGCGGAATTCTGGTTTTCCTGCCGGGAGAGGGCGAAATTCGGCGCGCTGAGGGCGCCTTGAACAGTCGATTACCCAATAGTTGCGTGGTGCGCCCGTTATTCGGGGCCATGCCCTTTGCGGCCCAGCGTGCGGCGATCGCCCCGGTGGAACATGGGCGCAAAGTTGTGCTGGCGACGTCGATTGCCGAAACGTCGCTGACGATCCCCGATATCAAGGTTGTCGTGGACATGGGGCAGGCCCGACGGGCTCGGTTCGATCCGGGATCGGGAATGTCACGGCTGGTGACCGAACGGGTGACACGGGCCGAGGCCACACAGCGCGCGGGCCGGGCCGGACGTGTCGCCGAAGGGGTGTGTTACCGGCTCTGGTCGAAGGGGGAAGACGGTGCGCTGGCCGCCTACCCGCCTGCCGAGATCGAAGCGGCTGACCTGACCGGGCTGGCGCTGGAGCTGTCCCTGTGGGGCGCTGGCGCGGCCGATCTTGCCTTTCTGACACCACCTCCCGAAGGGACGATGGCCGAGGCGCGGGCTTTGCTTACAATGCTGGGCGCACTCGACACCAATGGGCGGATCACCGATCATGGGCGCGCCCTGGCAGCACTGCCCTTGCATCCCCGGTTGGGGCACATGCTTGTGCGGGCCGGTCCGAACGCCGCACCTTTGGCGGCGTTGATGGCAGAGCGTGACCCCCTTCGCGGTGCGCCGGTGGATATCACCCTGCGGCAAGAGGCGCTGCGTGATCCACGGACTTTTCAGCGCAACAGGGTCTGGCAGGTCAACATGGGCGCCGTGGATCGGATCAATGCCGAGACCAAACGGTTGCGGAAACAGGCCAAGGGCGACTCTGCTGATCTGAGCCCTGCCGCCATGGCTGCGCTGGCGTATCCTGACCGCATCGGGCAGCGGCGCAAAGGTGACGCGCCGCGCTATGTGCTGTCAGGGGGAAAAGGCGTTGTTCTGGACAGTGCGGATCCACTGGCCAACGCTCCGTTTCTGGTCGTCATCGACACTGATGGCAACCCGCGCGAGGCTAAGGTCCGGATGGCCACCCAGATTTCGGAACGCGAGACCCGCGATCTGTTCGCGGATCAGATCGATTGGGTTGAGACTTGCGCCTGGTCGAAACGCGAGCGGCGGGTCGTGTCGCGGTGGCAAGAGCGGTTCGGCGCGATCACGCTGGATGACCGCATCTGGAAGGACGTTCCAGACGACGCCGTGGCGCGCGCGATGCTGGACGGGGTCCGCGATCTGGGCTTGCGGCTGGAGGGTGCCGCCGCGCGTTTGGCTGCCCGTGTCGAGCTGGTGCGTGCCGATGGCGTCGATCTGCCCGATTTTTCGGTCGCAGGCCTGATGGCCGAGATGGACGACTGGTTGCTGCCCATGCTGTCAGGTGTCAAAAGCGCCGAAGACTGGAAGAAGTTCGACCTTATGCCCGCCCTGCGCGCGCGGCTGGACTGGGCACAGACGCAGGAACTGGACCGGCGCGCTCCGGGGTCATTTGAAACGCCGCTGGGGCGCAAGGTACCAATTGATTACAGCGCTGCCGTGCCTGAAATCTCGGTCCGCTTGCAGGAAGTGTTTGGCGTGACCCGCCATCCGGCAATCGGCGGCCAGCCTTTGAAGATCACCCTGCTGTCACCAGCACAGCGCCCGATCCAGATAACGCGCGACCTGCCCGGTTTCTGGGCGGGCTCTTACGCGGATGTACGCAAGGACATGAGGGCGCAATACCCCAAACACCCCTGGCCCGAAGATCCGACCCGGGCTGATCCCACGCTGAGAGCGAAGCGCAGACGGGAATAGAGCAGTCAGAAAATTCTGCTGTTTGGCCAAAAACCCACAATATCAGACTAAAAACCCTCAAATATCGGCCAAGATCGGAAGATACAATTGAAACTCACCATTTCTGTTGTTATGTCTTATAAACTTTGAAGGCATAGAGTAGACAACAAGAAACCGATGAGTGCATGGCTGCAAAACATCTGGGAAGAGGTTGGACGACCTCTTTTTCTGCGCCCCCGGCGGGTGCAGTTTGCAGCGTTGTGCACCCGCATTCATGACGGGAAGGACGAAGTCCTGTTGATCACCAGCCGCGACACCAGACGCTGGATCATCCCGAAAGGTTGGCCAATTGATGGTTTGAGTGGAGCGGAAACGGCCCTGCAGGAGGCTTGGGAAGAGGCCGGAGTACGCGGGGATAAAGTACACAATGATCCCATCGGTCGTTACACTTACGACAAGATCCTCAAAGACGGATCAGCGCAGCCGGTTTTGACCAGTGTCTACCGGATTTCGGCGCAAGCACTGGCTGAAGAGTTTCCCGAGGCCGATCAGCGCGAACGCCGCTGGTTTTCGCCGGCTGATGCGGCCACACAGGTACAGGAGCCCGAGTTACAGGCCTTGTTGCGTAGTCTCTAAGGAATTCGCAACAATTCTGTGGCACCCAGCTTGCCTGCGCAGCAGGAAACCGCTAGCTGCGCGCTCGTTCAATATTTGACCAAGTTCATGTCTGACACGAATCCAAAACCACGCTGGCAAAAGCTAGACAGCGACCTGCACCGAATTTCGCGTGTCGAAGCCGCCAATATCCATGTCGCGCGCCATTTGCTGGCACCGGGAGTCGCGCTGGCCTTCATGGCATTGGCCGGGCTGACGGCGGCAGTTCTGTTTGGTCAGGCGGATGGTAGCTATATCGTCGTCGCAGCGGCTGCGTTCGGGGCCTATATGGCAATCAATATTGGCGCCAATGACGTGGCCAACAATATGGGCCCTGCGGTTGGTGCGAATGTGCTTACCATGGGCGGCGCCATCGTGATTGCCGCCATTGCCGAAAGCACAGGCGCTTTGCTTGCGGGGGGTGATGTGGTTTCGACCATCTCCAAGGGGATCATCGATCCGGCCTCGGTGCAAAACAGCGAGGTGTTCATCTGGGCCATGATGACGGCGCTGATATCGTCAGCCATGTGGGTCAACCTGGCAACCTGGATCGGCGCTCCTGTTTCCACCACGCATTCTGTCGTGGGCGGGGTCATGGGTGCAGGTATTGCCGCAGCGGGCCTGAGCGCGGTGAGCTGGGGCACAATGAGCGCAATTGCGGCCAGCTGGGTGATCTCGCCGGTGCTTGGGGGTGTGATTGCAGCGGGTTTTCTGGCGCTGATCAGGTCAAAGATCCAGCATCAGGACGACAAGATTGCAGCCGCGCGCAAATGGGTGCCAATCCTTTTGGCGGTGATGGCTGGGGCCTTTTCCACATATATGTCCGTCAAAGGGCTGAAGCGGATCGTGACAATCGATCTGGAGATGGCTTTGCTGATCGGGTTGTCTGTGGGGCTTCTGGCCTGGTCCGTGACCGTCCCGTGGGTCAAACGCAAATCCGAAGGAATGGAGAACCGGACCCGGTCTCTGAAAACGCTGTTTGGGCTGCCCCTTGTGATCTCGGCCACGTTCCTGAGTTTCGCCCACGGCGCAAATGACGTGGCCAATGCGGTCGGCCCGCTGGCCGCGATTGTTCACGCGGCTGAATTCGGAGAGTTCGCAGCCAAGGTTTCAATCCCTCTGTGGGTGATGATCATTGGCGCGTTCGGGATTTCGTTCGGTCTGTTCCTGTTCGGCCCCAGGCTGATCCGCATGGTGGGCAGTCAGATCACCAAGCTGAACCCGATACGCGCCTTTTGCGTCGCCCTGTCGGCGGCGATCACCGTAATTCTGGCCAGCTGGCTGGGTCTGCCGGTCAGTTCGACCCATATTGCCGTTGGAGCAGTCTTTGGCGTCGGCTTCTATCGCGAGTGGCATTCCGAGCGTCGGCGCAAGCAGGGAAACCTTCAGCGCACGGCGCAACACCTTGCCCCGGAAGAATACCGCCGTCGCAAGCTGGTGCGCCGGTCGCATTTCATGACCATCGTGGCGGCATGGGTTGTGACCGTGCCAGCCGCTGCAACCATGTCGGCCGTAATATACTGGGTACTGACTGCATTCGTCTGACGAATACCGTCAGAGCCTGATCTGCTCAGGTGACAACGGGTGATCGGGTGCGTGTTTGATCAGGTCGGACACTTGCGTGCAGATGGGTGTTGGCACTCCGGTTTCGTGACCCATCCGGATGATATGGCCTTGCAGACTGTCAATTTCCGTTTGGCGCTCGGCCATCAAGTCATAGGCCATGGACGTTCGCGCACTCGGATCGATTGTCAGCATCCGGGCCGCGATCCGGGTGAACAGCGGCGTCGGAAGTCGCAGAATATGCGGCGTCATCCATGCCGGAAGTGGTGTGGTCGAAGCCACGGGATGCCCCGCCGCCTTGAGAACAGTCAGCGCCTCGGACATCTGATCCGCCATGAGATTGCGCCAGTCGCGGTTCATCAGCTGATCCACCAGCGTGAGGCCCGACAAGGCATTGAGCGCATTGTTCAGGTTGATCACAAGCTTGCCCCATTGCACGGCCTCGATCCGGTCGCTGGACATAACGGGAAGGTCCGCACTGCTCAGCTGCGTCGCCAGATCTCCGGTGCCGCTCTGGATGACGATCTCTCCGGACGTGGCCCGGTGATAGGTGGCGGGGGCAGTCGGCACCACATTGAACGGAACCATTCCGGCGCGAACGTCGCGCCCGGGAAGGGCATTGCGCAGTGTTGTTGCGGCCTCGATCCCGTTTTGCCAGGACAGGACAGGCACATCTCGCGGTGCAATAGTGCCAATCAGCTCGGCCATGTCTGATGTAGCGCCCGATTTGACGGATACGATGACGAGTTCGGCCTGACCCAGGCAGGCCGGATCTTCACTGAGAGACAAAGATTCGGGCGGAACCGTATAATCAAGGCCGTCAAAATCCGTGACCGTCAGCCCGTGCTCACGGATCGGGTCCAGCACACGTGCCCGTCCCAGAAGGGTCACGGAGTGCCCCGAACGGGCAAGCAAGGCACCGCAGTAGCAGCCAATGCTGCCCGCGCCTGCGAGGACAATTTTCATGATACCCCCTCCGGTATTCCCGAAAAGGATCACCGCAAACGGCCCGTGACACAAGCCCACTTGCCCCTGACGTCGCGCGCTAGCGGGCCAGCCGGGGTTTTGTGTGCTCAAGCTCTTTGGAAATAGGGATAAATTCCTGATCGTCACCCGGAGGCAGGTGAAACGCACCGTTGGCCCAATCGGCGCTTTTCCACTCACGGGTTGCCGTTTCGATCTTTTCCTTCGAAGACGAAACGAAATTCCACCAGATGTAGCGGTCTTCATTCAGGGTCGCTCCGCCCAGCAGCATCAGCCGCGCGCCCAGTGCGCCCGCCGTGACAGACAGCCTGTCCCCGGGACGGAACACCATCATGCGGCCCTCGTCAAACGTGTCACCTGCGATTTCGACCGAACCTTGCGTGACATAGACACCGCGATCTTCGTGGTCGTCAGGCAGAGGGAAGGACGCGCCGGGTTCCAATTGCACATCGAGATAGAAGGTTTCGGACAACATCGTGACCGGGCTGGTCTCACCATAGGCCGAACCCAGGATCAACCGGGCGCTGACACCCGCATCCTGAAGATGCGGCAGAGCGGCCTGTTTGTGGTGTTCGAAATCCGGGGCCATATCCTCATGCGCTTCGGGCAAGGCAATCCAGGTCTGAATGCCGAACAGGCTGTGTTTCTTGCCTCGGGTCTCATCACTGGTGCGTTCTGAATGGGTCACACCGCGGCCTGCGACCATCCAGTTGACCTCGCCGGGATAGATCATCTGATGTGTGCCAAGGCTGTCGCTGTGCTCGAACTCGCCCTGGTACAGATAAGTGACCGTGCCCAATCCGATATGCGGGTGGGGGCGAACATCGATGCCGCCTTCGGTGATGAATTCAGCAGGCCCCATTTGATCGAAAAATATGAACGGGCCCACCAACTGTCGTTTTACCGAAGGCAGCGCACGGCGCACCTCGAACCCTCCCAGGTCACGGGCACGCGGGATGATCAACGTGTCCAGCGCCGCATTTTCCGAGATGCAGTCCGGATTGTGTGTCGGGTTCCAACTCATTTCAGCACTCCCCTCGTTGCAGATGGTCAGGCCGTCTGCGTTCTCTCAGGTAAGAAATAGCCGCGCAAAGCAGCCTATAAAGTGCACGATTGCACAGGTGGAGTGCGGCGCCGTTCCGACTAACGCGGCCAGAGCTTGGGAAAAAAGGGTCCGTCAATCCGATCCCCCTCGCCATAACCTGCTGCCTCGAACTGCGCGCGCTCGTCCTTGGCCCAGTCGCCACGGTATCGGATGACACCGTCTGGTGCGGTCATGCGAAGGGTGAAGCGACGCACCGTTTCCGACGGGGTGGTTGAAGACAGCCCGCCATGCAGCGTTCGCATGTCGAAGAAAATGCAATCCCCAAGCTCAAGATCCCATTGCAGCAAATCAAACGCGCCGGGGTCTGCATTGACATCAGGTGGTGGGTGATAGGTCTGCCCGGCAACTTCGGTGGGCTGATAACTGGGATGACCATCGGCGAACCGCACCCGCATGAACAGCTTGTCCCATAGGTGTGAGCCTTTGACGAAAGCGATGCCGTTTTCCTTGGTCACTGGTTCCAGCGGCAGCCAAAGGACGCACATCGTACCTTCGAAATCGAAGTAAGACAGATCCTGATGGAAGGGCGGGCGCGAAGTCGAGCCGGCCTCGCGGAGAAACCAGTTGTCCATGACAAGGTTTACGGATGGCGCGCCCAGCAACCCGGCAGCAAGCGGTGCGCAGGGTGAATTGTGAACGAATTCGTTGAATTGCGGAATTTTATTCCAGGCCCAGTAGTCTTCGAAATAACCCGGGGCGTCCGGATCCTTGGTGTGGCGAGTGAAATTGTCGGTTGGAGTGTCAAGGTCGGCATCGATACCGGCGCGTAACAGTGACAACCAGTCAGATGAGAATTTCGACCGGAGAACAACAGCCCCATCGCGTTGGAAGGCGCCGATGTCTTCCTTTGTGACCAGGTCTGCTGTCGTCATGGAATGATCATCCCGAAGTGGTTCGGTGACCCTGAGCATCGCACCGCACAGCACGAGACGTCAAAGAGATTCGTTTCGACGACCCAGAATCGCTCACAGTACAGTGAGCGTGCATGGGTTGAACCGAGCACAGCCTCGGATTTTTAAAGAAACATGCTATGTTTCAGATGGAAGCCGCAGACTGACAAGATTGGATCGCGTATTGGAGGTTTCTCGATGACAGATGCGTTGCTGTCCCGTCGTTCCCTGATCACCCAAGGTGCTGCCGTTTTGGCAACCGGGGCTGCGGGGCTTTTGGTTCCTGCCCGCGCAGCCGGGCTTGCGCCGACGCCTTCGATGCGGGGCGGATCAAACAACTATCGCCCTGGCGCACCGGTCGTGGACCGGATCGGCAGAGGGGGGTTCTGGATGACCGGCACCGTACGACGGGCGGGCGACGGCGCACCCCTGCCCGGCCAACGCATTCAAATCTGGGCCCATACCACCGAGGGGCACGAGCGCGACCCGCAAAGCCATGGGGCGACTTTGACGAATGAAAAGGGTGAATTCCGCCTGGAAATGCCGCAGATCGTGCCCGCTTTCGGCCAACCGCACGGGCATCTGGCCTATGACAGCGGCGCGTTCGAGACGGTGTTCCTGCGGCCTGTGATGTCCAGTTCCAAGGACAAGACACTGGCTGCGCATTTCGTGTTGCAACCGCTCTGATCCCGGTGATCCGAACCGGTGTCATTTGGGCGACCCTGATCGCCGCCCTTGCCGTTCCTCTGATCGCTGCGGCAGGCAGCCCTTACCTTGCATGGCGCGACCCTGTCTACATCCTCGCCGGGTTTGCCGGAATTCTGAGCTTGGATCTGCTGTTGCTGCAACCGCTTCTAGCCGGAAAAAACCTTCCGGGCTTGTCCGCAGTGAAGAGCCGCCACATTCACCGTTGGATCGGTCTGACCCTGGTGCTGGTGATTGTGGTCCATGTCGCGGGTTTGTGGCTTACCAGCCCGCCGGATGTGGTGGATGCGTTGTTGTTCGTCTCTCCGACACCGTTCTCGGCCTGGGGCGTCATTGCCATGTGGACAGCTTTCGGGGCGGCCCTGCTGGGTGTCTTCCGCCAGCACCTGCGTCTGCGCTTTCGACTTTGGCGGCTGAGCCACACCGTGCTGGCCGCGGTGACGATTGTCGGCAGCGTTGTTCACGCCATGCTGATCGAAGGCACGATGGAGATCATGACCAAAACAGCGCTTTGCACACTGGTCCTGCTGGCGAGCGCAAGCGCACTCGCCAAGCTGAAAGTGTGGGATGTCCGTCGGCGCCCTTAGACGCCCAGACACCAGCGCATGACCGCCTTCTGCGCGTGCAGGCGGTTTTCGGCCTCATCAAAAATGACCGAGTTCGGTCCGTCCATAACCTCGGAGGTCGCTTCTTCCTCGCGGTGGGCCGGCAGGCAATGCATGAACAGCGCATCCGGTTTGGCATGCGACATGAGTTCAGCGTTGACCTGATATGGTCGCAGCATGTTGTGGCGGCGTTCCTTGGCCGACTGGGAATCATGCATCGAGACCCAGGTGTCTGCGACGACGAGGTCAGCGCCTTCCACCGCTTTGTGCGGATCCCTTTCGATCACGATTTTCGACCCTTTCTGGCGGGCAAACCCTATGAACCCTTCTTCCGGGTCAAGCTGAGCGGGCCCGGTGAAGGTCAGATCGAACCCGAACTGACCAGCGGCGTGCAGGAAGGAGGCGCAGACATTGTTGCCGTCGCCGGTCCAGACCACCTTTTTTCCGGCGATGGGGCCGCGGTGTTCCTCGAATGTCAGAACATCAGCCATGATCTGGCAGGGATGGGTGCGGTCGGTCAGGCCGTTGATCACCGGCACGTCCGAGTATTCGGCCATTTCGGTCAGGATGGTTTCATCAAAGGTGCGGATCATGATCATGTCGACATAGCGCGACAGCACACGGGCGGTGTCGGCAATGGTCTCGCCATGACCCAGCTGCATGTCCTTGCCGGACAGCACCATGGTCTGCCCGCCCATCTGGCGCACGCCCACATCGAAAGACACGCGCGTCCGCGTCGACGGCTTTTCGAAGATCAGTGCCACCATACGATCTTTCAACGGTTGTTCGTCGTCAGGGGCGGCCTTGGGGCGGCCCAAACGCGCCTGTTTCATCACGCCCGCCTGATCGATCATGGCCCGCAGATCGGTAGAATCGGTTTTGTGGATATCAAGAAAATGGTTCATTTTGCTTCGCTTTTGGCTGACGGCGGGTGGGGTCAGACCCCAACACCCCCAAAGTATTTGAAGAAAGGTGAAACTCAGGCAGTCGCAAGCTGGGTTTCGATCTGTTTGGCTGTTTTGTCGAGGCGGATCACGGCCTGAGCGATATCGTCCTCGGTCAGGGTCAGCGGTGGCAGCAGACGAATCACGTTGTCGGCGGCGGGAACGGTGATAACCTCGTTGTCATACCCTGCGTTGACCACGTCGATATTGGTCGGCTTGCACTTCAGACCGAGCATCAGGCCCGATCCGCGCACTTCTTCGAACACTTCAGGGTGGTCGGCGATCAGGCCTTCGAGCTTCTGGCGCAGAAGCCCGGATTTGCGGTTGACGCCTTCAAGGAAGGCGGGTGTTGCCACGTGATCAATCACCGCGCAGCCCACGGCGCAGCCCAGCGGGTTGCCGCCATATGTCGAACCGTGGGTGCCCGCAGTCATACCGGACGCCGCGTCTTCGGTCGCCAGTACAGCCCCCAGCGGGAAGCCCCCGCCGATGCCCTTGGCGACCATCATGATATCAGGGGTGATCCCCGCCCATTCATGGGCAAAGAGCTTGCCTGTCCGGCCAACGCCGCATTGGACTTCATCAAGGATCAGCAGAAGGCCATTTTCGTCGCAGATCTGGCGCAGCGCTTTGAGTTCGGCATCAGGTACGGGGCGAATACCACCTTCGCCCTGCACCGGTTCGATCAGGATCGCGGCGGTCTCATCGGTGATGGCGTTGGTGACGCCATCGAGGTCTCCGAATGCCAGGTGGACAAAGCCGGGCAGCAGCGGGCCGAAGCCCTTGGTCATTTTCTCGGACCCGGCAGCAGCGATACCGGCTGACGACCGGCCGTGGAAGGAACCGTCGAAGGTGATGATTTCAACCCGCTCGGGCTGACCTTTGTCATAGAAATACTTGCGGGCCATTTTCACGGCCAGTTCGCAGGATTCCGTGCCAGAGTTCGTGAAGAAAACCGTATCGGCAAAAGTGTGTTCCACCAGCTTGTCAGCCAACGCCTGTTGCTGAGGAATGTTGTACAGGTTCGAGACATGCCACAGCGCATGGGCCTGGTCAGTCAGCGCGGCCACCAATGCCGGATGGGCGTGACCCAGCGCGTTCACCGCGATCCCTGCGCCGAGGTCCAGAAAACGTCGGCCATCCGCCTCGGTCAGCCAGGCGCCTTCGCCCTTCACGAATGTCAGGGGCGCACGGTTATAGGTCGGCAGAACGGACGGGATCATGGGATCATCCTTTTCAGGTAGTATGAGCCTCGTGAGTGGTACACGAAGGCCCAGTTCGTCAACAGATTTGGTGAGGTTTGTGCCGAATAGCTGGGCACACGGGATCAAACAGGCCGGTTACGCAAAGATGCGTCGGCGTCGGAGCAGTTGGATATGCACATGTTTGATCATGGCCGTCCGTATAGCGATGCTTGCGCAGGTTGGGAAGCCGGTATTTTGAAACGATCCCATTTTGCGCTTGCCAACGCCTGCGCAACCGCGCACCGCTTGGCCATGTTCGAACCCAAACACCATAATCCACCGCTTGCCGCCGCGCTTATCTTTGTCGCCACCGCCTTTATCGCGGCGACGACGCTGCTGGCCAAGGCGCTGGGGACGGATGCGTTGGGCCCGCCCTTGCATGCGATGCAGATCAGTCACGGGCGATTTCTGTTTGCCCTGCTGGCGATCCTGTTGGCGGTTGCAATTCTGCGGCCCCGATTGGTGCGGCCCCACTGGGGTCTTCACATCGGGCGGACCAGTTTTGGCTGGGCGGGGGTGACATTGATGTTCGCGTCGGTTGCCTTCATTCCGATGGCGGATGCGACGGCTATATCCTTTCTGAACCCTGTCTTTGGTATGGTGCTGGCCATTCCTCTGCTACAAGAACGCGTGGGACTGTGGCGCTGGCTGGCTGCGGCTGTTGCCTTGACGGGTGCACTGATCCTGCTTCGCCCGACCCCAGCCAGTTTTCAGCCCGCTGCCCTTCTGGCGCTGGCAGCGGCCGCGCTGATCGGGATGGAGTTGATTTTCATCAAGAAACTTTCCGGGCGCGAGCCACCGATGCAGATCCTGCTGATCAATAACTCGATGGGGCTGGTGATCGCCACGATAGCCGTCAGCTTCGTCTTTCAGATGCCGACCCCGCAGCAATGGGCAGCATTGGTGGGGATCGGCGTTCTGATGGCCTGCGCGCAGGCTTGTTTCGTCAACGGCATGGCGCGGGCGGACGCATCCTTTGTGGCCCCGATCAGCTATGCCACGCTGATCTTTGCCGCCCTTTACGACTTTGCGGTCTTTGATGTGATCCCTGACTGGATCAGTCTGGTCGGGTCTGCGACTATCCTGGCCGGCGGGCTGATCCTGGTCTGGCGAGAAGCGGTGCAGCGCCATGCCTGAGAGCCTGCCCTGCACAGGCCCTTTATTCCGGAACGGGGGCGCCTGCGCCCTTGCTGGGAAGGCCAAGCCTGCCCTTGAAACCCGACACGCTGGCAGAGCGGCGCTAAGCCTTGAGACGGTAACCGGTACGCAGCATCAGCCAGGTGATGACTCCGATCACGAGTGTTGCAAACGTACAGACCGCTATTCCCAGCCACGGAGAGCTGTCCGACACCCCGATCATCCCATACCGCAAGCCATCAATCAGATAGAACACCGGGTTCAGGTGTGTCAGGCGATTCAGGACAGGCGGCAGCGCCTCGACCGAATAGAACGTACCCGACAGGAAGGCCAGCGGTGTGACGATAAAGTTGGTGATCGCAGCCATCTGGTCGAACTTGTTGGCAAAGATACCTGCAAACAGTCCCAACGCGCCCATGAACGCTCCGCCCAGAACGACAAAGGTCAACGCGATCAACGGGTGCTGAGGCGCGATGGAGAGCAAGACCAAAAGCGCAATCGAGATCACCACTGCAATCATCACGCCGCGGGCGATGCCACCCGCGAGGTAGCCCAGCAGAATCTCAAGCGGTGACAGCGGTGGCATCAAGGTATCAACGATGTTGCCTTGCACCTTGGCGATCACCATCGAGGACGAGGTATTGGCAAAGGCGTTCTGGATCACCGTCATCATCATGATCCCCGGCGCCAGAAACATCACAAACGGCACGCCCATGACATCAGGCCGGCTGGGTCCGATGGCGATGGTGAAGATCAACAGGAACAACCCCGCCGAAACCAGTGGTGCCAGAACCGTCTGGGTCCAGACGGCCAGAAAGCGCAGGGTTTCGCGCTGCGCCAGCGTGTAAAGGCCCATCCAGTTGACTGCTCCGAAGCGACGCGCGGTCTGATCTGCGGGATTCTGCATGTTTTGCCCTCAAACTGATTCGAAGACAGCTTGTAACTCGGGCTGCAGTGTTTAGAATAGGGGGCTGAGACGAATTCCCAAGGCGGCCCGAATCCGGGGCCGCTTTCCGCTTTTGAAAGGCTAACGATGTCCTGGACAGACGAGCGCGTAGAACTGTTGAAGAAGATGTGGGGCGAAGGCCAGTCGGCCAGCCAGATTGCCAAGGAACTGGGTGGCGTGACCCGCAATGCGGTGATCGGCAAGGTGCACCGCCTGGGCCTGTCCAACCGGACGGCAGGCGCATCCCCGGCCAAGGCGGAACCGAAAGAAAAACCGGCGCCTGCCCCCAAGGCCGAGGCCAAACCCAGACCTGCGCCCAAGACCGAACCGGCGCGCCCGGCCCCTGCCCCGACCTCCGAGTCAAAACCGGTCGTTCCGGCCCGCCGTCAGATCATCCCCGCCGGTCAGCCGCTGCCACCGCAACCGTCGGCCAATGAGATCAGCCCCGAAGCGCTGGCCAAGGTCAACGAGATAGAGAAAAAGGCCAAGAAGCTGACTCTGATGGAATTAACCGAGAAAACCTGCAAGTGGCCCGTGGGCGACCCCGCGACCGAGGATTTCTGGTTCTGCGGCCTTCCGGTTGAGGCAGGCAAACCCTATTGCGAGGCACATGTGGGCGTGGCGTTCCAGCCGATGAGCTCGCGCCGGGATCGTCGGCGGTAGAAGTTTAGTTATGCACGCCGGTAATTTCGGTGTGAAAGTTACAGTTTTTTCTGACTACCCACCCGTCGCAAGACAGGTGGGTGGTAATTTTTTAACTAGAGAGATTTCGCTTTTCAGCCAGACCTAAAATACAAAGCACTGTTCTGTGCGTATGCTGCGTTGATCTTTGCTGCCTACATACAGCCCTTAGACCCGTACCTGTTCGAAGCTGACACGGACAAGAAAGCTCGGCTATTGCTCTTTCAAAGTTTGTTTTTTTCTTTGTGGCTCATTCCCGCTATACCCGCAATCGTTGGAGGCCTTGCCTTGCTGGGAATGTTTCCGATCCCGCGACTTCTTGCCAGAATTCTTGCGGGTTTCTCAGTCGTTCTGGGACTTTTTCTGACACTGGCATCTGGCGCTTTTGGGCCCTTTACTGACACTCAGGCCCTGCATGGTGTGAGCTTGACCATTGCCCTCGCATCCAGCTTCCTGATCTGGTCTGGTCTCAATGGGAAACCACAACCTTCATGGGCGGCAAAGATTGCGATATCGGTTGCGACCGTGACTGCGCTTTGGTCTCTGTTAACAGTTCCGGTGGTTCTTGTTCAGGCGCGCACAATCTCAGACGGCGCACCCTATTGCATCGCCGAACATGCAGAGAATTCTCCAGTCAAAGCCCTGTACGAATTGCGCGGATTTTCTTTCTACACCACCAAGACCGGATACAAATCTACATCCGCGTGGTACTTCCACGGCCTGATGATCGTCGATTACCCTGAAGAGCAACGTGTCTACAACTGGTCACCACGAAGATGGCGTTTCGATCAGATTGAACGTCCGGATGGATTTATCAAACCCGTTAGAAACGTTTGCACGCCAGCCTGACCCGTTATTGCGCCGGGTGGGACGGCAAGTCCGGCATAGGCACCCAGCCCGGCAGTTCATCTGGCGACACCGAGACATGCAGTTTCTCTGACCGATCCCGCCCCACTTTGCGGTGCTTGCGCAGCAGGAAAATCTTTCCCCAGCCACGCCACGTGCCGACTGAACGAGCCGACGTGTCTGTTGGGTAACGATCGCGCCACCCTTCGGGCAACGGCAAGCCGTGCAACTCGGCCTTGTCCAGCATCCAAACCAGAGAGATGTTACTAAGCGGACGCGCCTCTTCGAACCCGTTCAATTGGCCACCGACATCGCCATGTGTGCCGCGGAACCAGACCTGCTCGACATGACCTTTGAATTCGGGCGTACATTTCCACAAGACCGGCTCAAACACTTCGCGAGTCTCGTCCAGTGCCATTGCGTGGTACCCGTGGCGCGTCGCCGGTCCAAGCTGGTGGGAGTGAAAGGCGTGACGCTCTTCGGCCCAGCGCCACAGCAGCGGCAGACGCATGCCCAGCGCTTTGACCGTATCCCAGACGCCAACCATCTCAATCGCCACATCTTCGTGACAAAATTGCTTCCGGAACTCGGCCGCAGCCGACCCGCTGGCATTGCATTCATAGTGCCGGTAGGCCTGCTTGATATTGCGCACAGTGGCATGTTCGGCCTTGAGCAGACCGATCATGTCAATCACACCAGCCAAGCTGCGCACACCGTAAGCGCCGCGTGAATAGCCGATGAAATAGATACGGTCGCCGGGTTTGTAGCGTGAAGCGAGATAGCCATATGCGCGGCGGATCTGGCGGTTGATGCCCCGCCCCATCATCACGTCTAGCGAGGACTTCCAGTTTTCCCATTGCACACCAGATTCGTAAAAGACGGACACTTTGCTGCCCATTTCGCGGCATAGTCGCAGGGTCTGGCCCGCATGGGTTTCATAGCCCGGCTCCAACGTCGACATGGTGCCGTCCAAGATAATCACGTGGCTGACGGGCTCGCGGTGAAGCGCCTCGGCGGAATGCTCGGACCGTAAGGGCCGTCCGAGCCATCCCAGTACCTTTCTACTCAGCCGCGACAGAACCATGCGTCAACAATTCCCATACTCTATGAGGTGTGAAAGGCATGTCCGCCTGCCGCACCCCGTAATCCCAGAGCGCATCCTGAACCGCGTTTGCCACCGCGGCCAGCGCGCCCACGGTGCCGGCCTCGCCACACCCTTTCATTCCTATCGGGTTTGAGGTTGATGGAACCGGCGCCGAGGTAAACTTAATCATGGGTATGTCGGTTGCACGGAGCAAGGCGTAGTCCATAAACGAAGCCGTGAGCAGTTGCCCATGTGCATCGTGCACGACATGTTCCGTCAGGGCCTGCCCGATGCCCTGCACCACCCCGCCATGCACCTGCCCTTCGGCCAGCATCGGATTGATAAGATTTCCAAAATCGTCAACCACGGTGTAGCGGTCCACCCACGTTTCGCCGGTGTAAGAATCGATCACGACTTCGGCAACATGCGCGCCATTCGGGTAGCTGCGCGCATCCAGGTTGGCGCGGGCCTCATGTTGCAGCAGATCCATTCGACCATCGGCACGCGCCATCTCGGCGGCTTCGGTCAGCGTCGGCGTCAGGTTGGAGCCCGGCGCTCGGAATGTCTCGTGGTCAAAACTCACATCACTTTCCTCGACCCCCATCTTATCGGCAAGATAAGGCGTGAATGCGGCGATCATCTTGTCAATCGTGACCAGAGTGGCGGTGCTTTGCACCGTGACCGAGCGAGAACCACCAGTGCCGCCGCCATGGGCAAGCCGGTCGGTATCGCCCTGTATGACGGTGATCATGTTCATGGGGATACCCGTCTGATCCGACAGGAACTGGGCGTAAACAGTCTCATGCCCCTGCCCGTTCGATTGTGTGCCGACGTAAAGGTTCACCGTGCCATCCTCGCAAAACGCGACCTTCGCGTTTTCGGAAGGGTCTCCCAAAATGCTTTCGATATAGTAACAGAGACCCTGCCCCCGGATCAGCCCGCGTTCGGCATCCGCAACCTTGCGGCCCTCGAACCCGGTGGTCTGGTCAGCCGCGCGGGTGAGGACCATGTCGAAATCACCGACATCATAAGTTTCGCCGGTGGAGGAGGTGTAAGGGAAATCACCGGGGCGGATGAAATTTCTGCGCCGCAGCTCCCACGGGTCAACGCCCAGTTCGCGCGCGGCGCGATCCATCACGCGTTCAAGCACGTAAATCGCCTCGGGCCGACCTGCACCGCGATATGCGTCGACCTGCGTCGTGTTCGTATAGAACCCTTCGACCCGCAAATAAGTGGTCTGGACGTCGTAGACACCCATCAACACCTTGCTGAACAGGCTGGTCTGGATCGCCTGACCGAAGTGGCTGTTATAGGCGCCAAGATTCACCTTGCTGTGGACGCGGTAGGCAATGATCTTGCAATCGGCGTCGAAGGCCAGCTCGGCCAGCGAGGTCAGATCGCGGCCATGATGGTCAGACAGCATCGCCTCGGACCGGTCGGACATCCAGTGCACCGGCTGACCCAACTTCATCGCCGCCACTGAAACACAGAAATATTCAGGGTATGGCATCACTTTCATACCGAAACCACCACCGACATCCGGGGTCGTGACGCGTATGTCGTCCGCATCCAGTTTCAGCTTTTGTGCCAGTTGGGCCTTCATCGCCCAGACGCCCTGCCCACCATAGGAAAAATGCAGACGCCCGTCAGACCAATCGGCCTGGCAGCCACGCGGTTCCAGCGAACTGATGATGACCCTGTTGTCGGCGACGTTCAGCGACACGGTATGTGCGGCGGACTGAAAGGCAGCCTGGGTCGCGGTTTCGTCGCCCAATCCCCAATCAAAAGCGCGGTTATCAGGTGCTTGCGTGTGTAAAGTCTCACCACCTGCGTCAACGTCCAGTTTGGCCGAGCGTTCTACTGTGTCCATCCAGATTAACTCGACCGCGTCCTGCGCCTGGATCAGTGTATCCGCAACGACAACCGCCACCGGCTCGCCCACAAAGCGCACACGGTCCTTGGCCAGCATGTGCCGGTCCGGCGCAGCCGCCTTGGACCCATCGCGGTTCTGCAGGACTGCCGCATTCAGCACCGTGTCGATGCCTGTTGCGGCCAGATCGTCCAGCGTCATGACCAGCCGAACGCCGTCGGCAGCCCCTGCGGCCTCGATATCCAGAGACGTGATGTCACCATGCGCCACCGGACTGCGGTAGAAAGCGGCAAACAAAGCGTTCCCGGGCACCGCATCATCCATGTAACGCCCCTGCCCGGTCAGGAATCGTTGATCCTCGGTCCGTTTCACCGGCTGGCTTCTGCCGAACTTTTCCATGGGGTGGCCCTCCTGCGCGATCTCAGGGGCGAGCGTAGCCCGCGACCCGGCAATGTCCAGCGGGGTTCGCCGAAATTCGTTTGCGCGCAAAGGATGTTCGGATAGCCTTGGGCCATGAGCTGGACGCATGATACCGTTTTTCCCTTCTCTGCCCCGATGACCAGCGGGCAGACGATCACACATGACGTTTATGTCGGCGGTGAAGGCCCACCGATCCTGATCCTTCAGGAGCTGCCAGGGATCGGGCCCGAAACGCTGGCGTTGTCCGCAAAGCTCAATGCATCCGGCTTTCGCGTCTACCTGCCTCATTTGTTTGGAGCCTATGGCAAGGTTGAAATGGCCAAGAACATGGCCCGGTTGTTCTGCGTGCGGCGCGAGTTCAACATTTTCGCCCGTGGCAGACAGAGCCCAATTGCAGGATGGATGCGCGCCCTGATCCGTGAGATCAAGCAGCGCGAAAACAGCGCCGGTGTGGGCGTCATCGGCATGTGCCTGACAGGCAGTTTTGCCCTTACTCTGATGGCCGAAGACGCAGTACTGGGTGGGGTAGCCAGCCAACCTGCACTGCCAATCCTCGGGGGCCGTCATCTGCACATGAGCGCTGACGACGTCGGCGCGGCCTCTGCGGGCATGGCCGCGAAGGGCCCCGGTCTGGCGATGCGGTATTCAGAAGACAAGCTTGCACCCAAGAAACTGATGCAGGCGCTCAAACAGGCATTCGGCGATCTGCTGGAAACGGTCGAATATCCCGGCAAGGATCATTCGCTGCTGACGCTGGATTTCCATGATCCCGCCTATCAACGCGTTGACGCCTATTTCAAAGCGCGCTTTGGCATGGCTTAGGCGCACTAGGCCTTCCCCTTACCGCGCGCATTCGCTATTGCAGTCGCTGACCCGAATTTGTTGACGCAGGACGCATCCCATGGCGATGGAAAAGACATTCAACGCGGCCGAGGCCGAGGCCCGCATTTATGAGGCCTGGGAACAGGCCGGAGCCTTCAAGGCTGGCGCGAACCGTTCGCGCGATGAAAGCTTTACCATCATGATCCCGCCGCCCAACGTGACGGGTGCGCTTCACGTTGGACACGCCTTCAACAACACGCTGCAGGACATCCTGATCCGCTGGCACCGCATGCGTGGCTTTGACACGCTGTGGCAACCGGGTCAGGACCACGCCGGCATCGCCACGCAGATGCAGGTCGAAAAGATGCTGGCCGCCACCCAACAGCCCAGCCGCACTGAACTGGGCCGTGAAAAATTCCTTGAGAAAGTCTGGGAATGGAAAGGCGAATATGGCGGCACGATCATCGAGCAGCTTAAGCGTCTGGGGTCTTCCTGTGACTGGTCGCGCAACGCATTTACCATGGCCGGTGCGGCGGGCGATCCGCGCACGGGGCATGAGAACTCGGCCAACTTCCATGATGCGGTGATCAAGGTCTTCGTCGACATGTACGAGAAGGGCCTGATCTATCGCGGCAAGCGCCTGGTCAACTGGGATCCACATTTCGAGACCGCGATCTCGGACC
This sequence comes from Ruegeria sp. CDSA141, assembly GCF_059612005.1. Taxonomy (NCBI): domain Bacteria; kingdom Pseudomonadati; phylum Pseudomonadota; class Alphaproteobacteria; order Rhodobacterales; family Roseobacteraceae; genus Ruegeria; species Ruegeria sp. CDSA141. The sequence continues at coordinate 120,834 of NZ_JBXWPT010000008.1, read as the reverse complement.
TCGAGGTCGAAAATATCGAGGTCGCCGGCCATATGTGGCACTTCAAATATCCGCTGGCGGGGGGTGAGACCTATACTTACGTCGAAAAAGACGAGGACGGGAATATCGTGCTGGAAGAAGAGCGCGATTACATCTCGATCGCCACGACCCGCCCCGAGACAATGCTGGGTGATGGCGCGGTTGCGGTTCATCCGTCGGATGAACGCTATGCGCCCATCGTCGGCAAACTGTGCGAAATCCCGGTTGGCCCGAAAGAGCATCGCCGCCAGATTCCGATCATCACCGATGACTACCCCGATCCCGATTTCGGCTCGGGCGCGGTGAAGATCACCGGCGCGCATGACTTCAACGATAACATGGTGGCCAAGCGCGGCGGCATTCCGATGTACCGCCTGATGGACACCAAAGGTGCAATGCGGGCAGATGGTGCACCATACGCCGAAGCGGCAGGCAAGGCTCAGGAATACGCGCGCGGGCGCGAATTCACAGAGAACGAAATCGACGCGATCAACCTCGTGCCTGATCACCTGCGCGGGCTCGACCGCTTCGAGGCCCGGGCGAAGGTGGTGGAAGAAATCACCGCTGACGGTCTGGCCGTCATGACGCGCGCCGACGATCCAGTTCTGGGCACCAAGCTGGGCGAAGATGATGATCCCGCAGCGCAGGTGCCGCTTGTCGAGAGCAAGCCGATCATGCAGCCCTTCGGCGACCGTTCAAAGGTCGTGATCGAACCGATGTTCACTGACCAGTGGTTCGTCGACGCCGAAAAGGTCGTCGGCCCCGCGCTGGATGCGGTCAAGGATGGTACGGTCAAGATCATTCCTGAATCGGGCGAGAAGACCTATTACCACTGGCTGGAAAATATCGAGCCCTGGTGCATCTCGCGCCAGTTGTGGTGGGGACACCAGATACCGGTTTGGTACGGTCTCGACCTATCAGCAGAAGAGTTCATCGACGACGAGAATGATGGCAATCTTGATTTGGTCGAGATGGGTCGCTTGCTGAATGAACGTGGCATGCTGCACCGTGGCAATGTCATGGAATGCGCAGCGAGCCTTGCGGCGGTGACCGAGAAATTCCTCGACGACAACGCAAACATCCCCAGCCCACTGAGCCACGCGACTGTCATCGAGGTCGCCGACAAGCAGGAAGCGATCCATCAATTCGCCGAAAGCCTTGCGCAGTATGCAATCGAACAGGATCCGACCAAGCTGGTTTACCCGGTCTGGCGTGACCCTGACGTCCTCGACACATGGTTCTCCTCCGGCCTCTGGCCCATCGGCACGCTGGGCTGGCCCGAGCAGACCGAGGAGCTGGAACGCTACTTCCCTACGGACGTTCTGATCACTGGCTTCGACATCCTGTTCTTTTGGGTCGCCCGGATGATGATGATGCAATTGGCCGTGGTCGATCAGGTCCCGTTCCACACCGTCTACCTGCACCAGCTCGTCCGCGACGAGAAGGGCAAGAAGATGTCCAAGACCACCGGCAACGTCATCGACCCGCTGGAAATCGTGGACGAATTCGGCGCCGACGCGCTGCGCTTTACCAACACGTCGATGGCGGCGATTGGCGGCGTGCTGAAACTGTCGCGCGAACGCATCACCGGTTATCGCAACTTCGGCACCAAGCTGTGGAACGCCGTCCGCTTCGCTGAAATGAACGAAGTCTTTACCGACGCAGTGCCGCAGTTGGATGTGGCCGACCTGGAGCCCAAGGCCGCCGTGAACCGCTGGATCATCGGCGAAACCGCACGCGTGCGGGAAGAAGTCGACGCTGCATTGGAAAGCTATCGCTTCAACGATGCGGCGAACGGGCTTTATGCCTTTGTCTGGGGCAAGGTCTGTGATTGGTACGTGGAACTGTCCAAACCGCTGCTGCAAGGCGACGATGCCGAAGCACAGGCTGAAACCCGCGCCACAATGCGCTGGGTTCTGGACCAGTGCATGGTTCTGCTGCACCCGATCATGCCCTTCATCACCGAAGAGCTGTGGGGCCTGACCGGCAGCCGCGCCAAGATGCTGGTGCATGCCGACTGGCCAACCTATGCCGCCGCTGATCTGGTCGATGCCGACGCGGATCGCGAGATGAACTGGGTGATCTCGGTGATCGAGAACACCCGTTCGGCCCGCGCCCAGATGCGGGTTCCGGCGGGCCTGTACGTGCCGATGCTGGTGACCGAGATCGACGCCCACGGCCAGGCCGCCTGGGACCGGAACGAGGCGCTGATCAAACGTCTGGCGCGGATCGACAGCCTGACCAAAGCGGATGAATTGCCCAAGGGCACCATCTCGATTGCCGCCCCCGGAGCCTCCTTTGGCCTGCCGCTGGCGGATATCATCGACATCGGCGCGGAAAAGGAACGGTTGGAGAAAGCCAAGGGCAAACTGGCCAAGGAACTTGGTGGCCTACGCGGCCGTCTGAACAACCCCAAATTCGTGGCCTCGGCCCCGGAAGAGGTGGTTGCGGAAGCCAAAGCCAACCTCGCCGCCCGCGAGGAAGAAGAGGTCAAGCTGAACGAAGCCCTCGCCCGGCTGGCTGAAATCGCCTGATCTTCATCTTGTCCTTAATGTTCAAACCCCCGGCCCCGTCGCTGATCCGGCGGGGTTTTCTTTTGCACGATGGGACCTTGCCCGACCCTGCCCCCGCTTGTTAGCAATCCGCGACCACAATATTTCGAGGCCGTAATGACGCACACAGCCCCACCGCTCCAGACAGTCTCGACCGGGCTGGTTGTGGCAATCGTCGGCTTCTTCAGCTCTTTCCCGATTGTATTGCAAGGGTTGGCGGCGATGGGCGCATCCCCGGCGCAGGCGGCGTCCGGATTGATGATGGCGGCGATCGCCATGGGTCTGACCGCCATTGTGCTAAGCCTGTGGTATAGGCAGCCGATCAGCGTGGCCTGGTCCACACCGGGTGCTGCCTTGTTGGCGGTGTCTGCCACACCGGCTCTCGGATTCGCTGAAGCGACGGGCGCGTTCCTATGTGCAGGGGCATTGACTGTGTTGGCCGGGTTGTGGCGACCTTTGGGGCGGTTGGCCGCGGCGATACCTACGACTCTGGCGCAGGCCATGTTGGGGGGCGTGTTGCTGCCGCTTTGCATACTACCCTTTCAGGCGGCGGTCGAGCTGCCATGGCAAGCCTTGCCGGTGATCCTGACTTGGTTCATCGCCGGCCGGATCAACCGCCTGTTTGCCGTTCCGGCTGCGGTTGTAGCAGCGGCAGCCGTCGTGGTTTTGAACGCCGGGGACGCGTCGCTGACACCGACGCAATGGATCGCGGCTCCGGTCTGGACCACGCCCAGCTTCTCTGTGGCTTCGGTCATCGGAATTGCCGTGCCGCTGTTCATTGTCACGATGGCGACTCAGAACATCCCCGGAATCGCGGTGATCCGCAGCTTTGGTTATGCGCCGCAGACAGGCAAGCTGTTCTCGGCCGTAGGCATTTCCAGCATCTTGTCCTCTCCGTTCGGTGCGCCCGCAACCTGTCTTGCCGCTATCACTGCGGCGATGTGTTCCAACAAAGACAGCCATCCAGACCCCGAACAACGCTACTGGTCCGCGATAATGGGTGGGGTATTCTATTGCCTGTTCGGAGTGTTCGCCGTGGCAATCACCGGGTTCGCAATTCATGCCGATCCACTGTTGATGGGCACGCTGACCGGTGTTGCGCTGATCGGAGTGATGGCCAATGCCACTTCAGCGGCGCTGGAAGTTCCAGCCGAGCGCGAAGCGGCCATCCTGACCTTTGCCATCACTGCATCCGGCATTACCGCGTTTGGACTCGGCGCGGCTGTCTGGGGTCTGTTGGCGGGTGGCATTGCCTATCTGGTTACGCAACGCGCCAGATAGCCGGTTTCAACCTCCCTGCGGATCACGTATGAAGAGGCTATGTTTGGAGCGTTGGGAAAACTGGTCGAGCGCCAGATCAAGAAAGCCCAGGCCGAGGGTCAGTTGCAGGGCCTCGAGGGCGAAGGCCAACCGCTGCCTGACCGGTCATCCGAGGCATTGAGCGATCCGGCCACCGCCGCCGGCCATCGGATCATGGCCCAGGCAGGTGTTTTGCCAGAAGAATTCGACATCAAAAAGCAGCTCGATATCGCGAGACAGGACTACGCGACCCTGACGGACCCCGCCGAGCGTAAGGCCGCCATGGCTCGCATCGCCGATCTCGAGATGCGCTACAACATGGCCCGCGACGCACGGCGGTCTTTCATGCGGTGATCATTTGAATTCAGGCTTGCGGCCCTGCATCTGCGCCATCACCACTTCCATTTGATCAGGCTTGCCGATCAATTCCACCTGTTCAGCGGATTCCGCCATCAGAACGTCTGCGCGTACCTGAGTTTCGGCGACTTCGATCAATCGCTTGGCGGCACGGATGGCCGAAGGGCTTTGGCCGGCAATGTTCTCGGCGATGGCAAGCGCCTCGGTCAACGGGTCATCGGACAGCTGCGTGACAAGGCCCCAATCGGCCGCCTGCGTCGCGCCGATCGGGCGGGCTGTGTAAGTCAGCAGGCGCAGCACGTCCGAGCGGACCAGTCGAGGCAGCAGAACCATGCCACCCATGTCGGGGATGATGCCCCATTTCATCTCCATCACCGCCAGTTTCGCCTCGGGATGCGCGATACGGATATCCGCGCCCAACGCGATTTGCAGGCCACCGCCATAGGCCACACCCTGAATTGCGCAGATCACCGGAACCGGAACGCGACGCCAGATCAGGGCAAGTTCCTGCATTTCGTTAGCGTCTTCATGACTGCGGGTCATCAGCCATTCCGTTGGGTCCATATGGGCCATCTTGGCAAAGCTTGCCATGTCGAGCCCGGCGCAAAAGCTTTTGCCTTCGCCGGACAGGACCACGGCACGGGCATCCGATGCGGTGACCTCTTGCCCGGCGGACAGAAGCGCCTTGATCATCGCATCATCCAGCGCATTCATCTTGTCGCCTCGGGTCAGAGTGACATGGGCAACGTGGTCTTGATAGGCAACGGATACGCGTGACATGGGGGACCTCCCGAAATTCAATTGCTGCAAACATGCCCGGACAGAGTGCGGAATACCACTGCGACGTCAGGGCATTTCGCTGACAGGCATTCGTCCGAACCACGGGGAATCGAGGGTCATGACATAGAACTGATCGCCTACGATCTTGCCTCCGGTCGTGATGCCCAAGCGGCCTTGCGGGTCCTGTAGCGTGCGCAGGATCGTACCGTCGCCATCAAACTGCACCATCATGCCGCGATGGATTGGCGCGGGGCGTACTGCCGGACCCAACCGCCAGATCACCTTGCGCAGGAACGGGTACGCCATCAATGCCTCGGACGGGACCCGCGGGCTGGCGAAGGCCATCCAATAGGTGCCGTCACCCTGAGCCTCGAGGTTGTCAGGATAGCCGGGCAGATTTTCCAACAGGATCTCTTGTTGCCCTGCTTTTTGTCCGGTCAGCCACAGTTTGTGCACGCGCGCGCGACCTGTTTCCGCGATCAGCAGAAAATCCTCATCAGGTGAAAGCGCGACACCGTTGGTATAGATAAAACCCTCGGCGATCTTCTGGGTGCGGCCATCGGCTGTGCGACGCGCGACGTAACCTGTATCGGACTGTTCCCAGATGGTGAGGACAGAGGTCGGTTTGGTCCCGCCCATGGTTTCCGGGTCGAAGCGGTCAGATGAATTTGAGAAGTAAATCGTGCCATCCTGCGCCACATCCAACTGGTTCGCGTAGATCACTGGCGCGCCGTTGATGTCACTCACCACTCTGTCCAACGTGCCCGGGCCAGTCCAACGCATTACGCCGCGAAAGCTGTCGGCGATGTAAAGCGCGCCATCCGGTCCGGCCTTGAGGCCCAGGGGACGCCCGCCAAGTTGGTCAACTGCAACCGGTTCCGCCGCGTCGATGCGATAGAGGGTGCCTGCCAGACTGGTCGTGTAGACTGATCCATCGGGCATGACGGCGATGTCTTCAGGGCCGATCTCTTCCCCCGGCAGGCGGATCAGTTGCGCTGCGTCCAGTGCTGTATTTTCGACGAAATCCCCAGTGAATCCGGCATCTTCCGGCATCTCGACGGCAACAGGTTCAACCGGGACGGGCCAGAATAGTAGATAGGCGAGGCCCAGGAGAATAACGGCAACGAAAATGCGCATTTGCGCTCCTTTTTCAAATATCTTTTCCTGCGCGCCAAAACATGGTGCGTGCTTGCTCATTGATCGGGCTTGGGGTTATCTGCGGACATGACCGAACCTCGATACACCCCGCTAGCCCAAACCCTGCCCGCCACCGTGCCCTTTGTGGGCCCCGAAACGCAAGAGCGTCAACGTGGCGCGTCATTTGTTGCGCGATTGGGAGCCAACGAGAGCATTTTCGGACCGTCCCCCCGCGCGATCGAGGCCATGGCACAAGCGGCGTCAGAGATCTGGATGTATGGTGACCCCGAAAACCATGACCTGCGCCATGCTTTGGCAGACCATCATGGCATGTCGTCGGAAAATATTGTTGTGGGCGAAGGGATTGATGGGCTTTTGGGCTATCTGGTGCGACTGATTGTCGGCCCCGGGGATGCCGTTGTCACCTCGGACGGGGCCTATCCGACCTTCAACTATCATGTGGCCGGGTTCGGCGGCATTCTTCACAAGGTACCGTATTCAGGTGATCACGAAGACCCCTCAGCCCTGTTTGCCAAGGCTGCTGAGGTCGACGCCAAGCTGGTCTATCTGGCCAATCCGGACAACCCGATGGGAAGCTGGCATTCTGGCGCGGATATAGTGGCCGCCATGGACGCTTTGCCCGATGGGTGCCTGCTGGTTCTGGATGAGGCCTATGTGGAATGCGCGCCAGAGGGGACGGCTGCGCCTGTAGGTATCGACGACCCCCGCGTTATCCGGATGCGAACCTTCTCGAAGGTCTATGGCATGGCAGGTGCACGGGTTGGGTATGCCATGGGCACGCGGGATCTGATCGCGGCCTTCAACAAGGTGCGCAACCATTTCGGCATGAACCGCGCCGCGCAGACCGGGGCTTTGGCGGCTTTACAGGATGGCGCGTGGCTGGAGCATATCCAAGCGCAGATCGCAGAGGCACGTGAGCGGATCGGCGCGATTGCCCGGGAAAATGGATTGGCGGCCCTGCCTTCGGCCACCAATTTCGTGGCGATTGACTGTGGGCAGGACGGGGGTTTTGCCAAGGCCGTTCTGGATGCATTGGTCGCGCAAGGGATATTTGTCCGAATGCCGTTTGCTGCACCTCAGAACAGGTGCATTCGGATCAGCTGTGGAGCGGCGTCTGATCTGGACGCGTTTGCCGCTGCTTTGCCCAAGGCGCTTGTGGTCGCGCGCGGACGGGCTGACTGATCCTTTTCCATATGGTCGGACAGCAAAGGGGGGCTGTCTGCCCCCCATCGCGCCACTGCGCGATCCCCCCGAGGATATTTTTAGCCAGATGAAGAGGCGGATCGCGCAGGGACCCCAATAGGGTGTCAGGCGGCCAGTACGGCGGCGGCGGCTTCGAGGGCACCCGTGCCACGCGGTATATCAAGTGCGGCCATGGCTGTTTCCATTCCACCCAGAATGGCCATCACCATCTGCCCGTTGACATGACCCATATGGCCCAGGCGGAAACAGCCGTCATAGTCCTCCATTCCCAATCCGATGCCCAGTGTCAGGCCCAACTGGTTTTCGGTGAATGCGCGCAGGGCTGTGCCGCGGCTGTCCGTCAGGCGCAATGCGGTGACGGCGTGGCTACGGTGGGCGCGGTCAGCGACGTTCAGATGCAGCGCGCCGCCTTGTGCCCAGGTTTCGCAGGCTGCCCATATGGCCTTGGCCAGTCGTTCGTGACGGGCCCAGACCTGTTCGATCCCCTCTGCATGGATCAGGTCCAGCGCGGCGCGCAAACCGTAGAGATGGTGCGTGGGCGCTGTGCCGTTGAAATACTGGTAGAACAGGTCTGGATGGGCACGCGGTTGCCAGTCCCAGTATTGCGAAACACGCGGCATGGTGGCCCGCTTGGCTTGCGCCTTTTCGTTGAAGAAGACAAAGCCGACGCCTGCCGGGGTCATCAGCCCCTTCTGACAGGCGGTGACAGTGACATCGACGCCCCATTCATCCATCTCGAACCGTTCACAGCCCAGCGAGGCGATACAGTCTGCCATCAACAGCGCCGGGTGGTTCAGATCGTCCAAAAGCTGACGCAATGCCGGGATGTCGTTGCGGATCGAACTGGATGTATCCACGTGCACCGCCAGAACGGCCTTGATCTGGTGGTTTTGATCCGCACGCAACGCATCTGCGATCCGGTCGAAATCCCAGGCGGACGAGCTGCCGAAATTGATCAACTGTACCTTTGCCCCGAGCCCCTCGGCCATTTCGGCCCAGCCGTGGGTAAACCGGCCCGAGGCGGGGGCCAGAACGGTTTCGCCGGGGGCGATCACGTTGGACAGCGCCGCCTCCCATGTGCCGTGGCCATTGGCGATATAAATGGCGACGTTGTGTTTTGTGCCAGCAACCCGGCACAGATCGCGCGTCAGGCCGGGCATCATATCAATTAGTTCGCCATCATAGATGTTGGGCGACGGACGGTGCATGGCTTGCAAAACCGCGTCCGGCATGACCGAAGGGCCTGGAATGGCCAAATATGCCCGCCCCTGGGAAAGGGAAACTGTCTGTGTCATGGAGTCAACCTGTATGAATTGACGCCCACATTACCGAGAGGCCGCGCAGCGTCAATCCGCCAGCTTCGATGCCTCGCGCGCAAGTGTTTCGATCCCGGCCCAGTCGCCGTTTTCGACCATTTGCTTCGGCGCGACCCAGCTTCCGCCAGCGCAGACCACGTTGGACAACGACAGGTAGTCGCGGGCGTTGGTTGGGGACACACCACCCGTAGGGCAGAAGCTGATCTGTGGCAGCGGCGCGCCGATCGCCTTCAGTGCAGGCGCACCACCTGAAGCCTCGGCCGGGAAGAACTTCAGCATGTCATAGCCCTTTTCCAGCAACGCCATCGCTTCGCTTGCTGTGGCGGCGCCGGGCAGCAGCGGCAGACCTTCGGCCTCGCACGCCGCGATCAGGGTATCTGTGGCGCCGGGGGAAACGCCAAACAGCGCGCCGGCTTGTTTGGCAGCACGGACATCATCGGGCGTGACCAGTGTACCTGCACCGACCACGCCGCCTGGCACTTCGGACATGGCCTTGATCGCATCCAGCGCCGCCGGGGTGCGCAAGGTCACTTCAAGCGCCGGCAAACCACCTGCGACCAGCGCCTCGGCCAGAGGGCGAGCCTGAGCGGCGTCATCGACGACCAGAACCGGAACAATGGGCGCAAGTGCGCAGATTTCACGGGTGCGTTGGGTTTTGGACATCTCTTATGCTCCGAATATGCTGGCGCCTGCGTCGGCAGACCCGACATTCTGCCGGAACGCATCGAAAAGGTCGCGCCCGACACCGTGTTGGTTGGCTGAAAGGTCGGCGGTTGTGGGCGCACGATCCAGAACGCCTTCGGTCAGGATTTCCAACTCACCCTTGACCGCATCAACGCGCAGAAGATCACCGTCTTGCAGGTAGGCGATGGGCCCGCCATCCAGCGCTTCGGGGCAGACATGAATGGCAGCGGGTACTTTGCCGGAAGCACCCGACATGCGGCCATCGGTGACCAGTGCCACTTTCTGCCCGCGGCCCTGCAAAATCGACAGGATAGGTGTCAGCGAGTGCAGTTCAGGCATTCCATTGGCCTTGGGACCTTGGAAGCGAACAACCACAATGACGTCATCGGTGAACTCTCCGGCCTTGAATGCGGTTTTGACCTCATCCTGACCGTGAAACACGCGCACGGGGGCTTCGACGACCTGATGTTCTGGCGCAACCGCCGAGACTTTCATGACAGCAGTGCCCAGATTTCCAGTCAGGCGCGAGAGGCCACCGGTGGGTTGGAAAGGGTCTTTGGCCGGGCGCAGGATCTTTTCGTTCAGGCTGTGACCCGCGCCGTCCTGCCAGATCAACTCGCCATCAATCAGCTTGGGTTCCTTGGTATAGTTGTGTAGCCCCTGCCCCGCGACGGTCAGCGTGTCCGGATGCAGCAAGCCATCTTCAAGCAGCGTTCCGATCGTGTACCCTAGGCCGCCGGCCGCATGGTAGTGGTTCACATCTGCCAGACCGTTGGGATAAACCCTTGCGACCAGCGGCACGACTGCGGAAATGTCGGAAAAATCCTGCCAGTCCAACACGATACCACCGGCGCGCGCCATGGCGATCAGGTGGATCAGAAGATTGGTTGAACCACCAGTCGCCATCAGGCCCACGATACCGTTGACGAAGGCGCGCTCATCCAGAATCTGACAGACCGGTGTATAGCTGTTGCCCATCGCGCTGAGTGACAGGGCACGCCGCGCGCCTTCCTCGGTCAGGGCGTCACGCAGCGGGGTATTCGGATTGACGAAGCTGGAGCCCGGCAGGTGCAGGCCCATGAACTCCATCAGCATCTGGTTGGTATTGGCGGTGCCGTAGAAGGTACAGGTGCCGGGGCCGTGATAAGCCGCCATTTCAGCCGCCATCAGCTCTTCGCGGCCCACCTCTCCGGAGGCGAATTTCTGTCGGACCTTGGCTTTTTCGTCGTTCGGCAAGCCGCTGGTCATTGGTCCTGCGGGCAGGAACACGGCTGGCAGATGGCCAAAGACCTGCGCGCCGATGATCAGACCAGGGACAATCTTGTCACAAACCCCGAGGAACACGGCCGCGTCGTACGTGTTATGGCTGAGCGCCACACCGGTCGCCAGCGCAATCACATCGCGCGAGAACAAAGACAGTTCCATTCCCGCTTCGCCCTGGGTAACACCGTCACACATGGCGGGCACACCGCCTGCCACCTGTGCCGTTCCACCGGCGGCGCGGATCGCGTCGCGGATCAGGGCGGGATACCGTTCGAACGGCTGATGGGCCGAAAGCATGTCATTATAGGCGGTGACGATGCCCAGATTGCCGGCGGTGCCGGTGGCCATCGATTGCTGATCTGCGCCTGCGCCCGCATAGGCATGGGCCTGACCGCTACAGGACAGATGCGCACGGGCAGGACCTTTGGATCTGGCCTGCTCCATCCGTTCAAGATGGGGGCCGCGCAGATCGGCGCTGCGGTCGATGATCCGTCCGGTGACATCGGAAATGACTGAGTGAACCATGATTACCCTCCGATCTGACGCCAGCGACGCCCATCGCGATGCATCAGCATCAATGCTTCTTCGGGGCCTGAACCGCCCTGATCGTATCGTGCGGGTCGATCACCCCGTTGTTCCCACCCCTGAACGATGGGATCGACCCAGGCCCAGGCGGCCTCGGCCTCATCCCCGCGCATGAACAGGGTTTGATCGCCACGGATAACATCCATCACCAGACGTTCATAAGCGTCCGGCGCTTGCGCTTCGGCCCCCAGTGCATCGGCAAAGCTCATGTCAAGCGCAACGTCCGACAGGCGGAAGCCCCCCGGCCCCGGATCCTTTATCGTGGTGCGCAAGGTGATGCCTTCATCAGGTTGCAACCGGATCACCAATACGTTGCCATGCAGTGGACCGACATTGGGGAAAATCGTATGCGGAGGGTCACGAAAGAACACCGCAATTTCGGATTCGCGTGCCCGCAGGCGTTTACCGGTGCGCAGATAGAACGGCACACCTGCCCAGCGCCAGTTACCGATATGAACCTTGAGGGCAATGAAGCTTTCGGTGCGGCTGGCGGGGTTGCCGACATGATCGACATAGCCGCCCTCGCCTTTTTCGGCCCGGTACTGGCCGCGCGCGATGTCGGACTGGGCAACGGGTTCCAGCGCTTCGATAACCTTGACCTTCTCGTCTCGCACCGCATTGGGCGAGAATTTCGACGGCGGTTCCATCGCGGTCAGGCACAACAACTGCACAAGATGGTTCTGGATCATGTCCCGCATCGCGCCGGACTGATCGTAATAGGCCCCGCGCCCTTCGACGCTTACGGTCTCGGCTACTGTGATCTGCACGTGATCAACATGGGTCGAATTCCAGAGTGGTTCGAACAGCGAGTTCGCAAAGCGCAGCGCCATCAGGTTCTGCACGGTCTCTTTGCCTAGATAATGGTCGATTCGGTAAACCTGATGTTCTTCGAAACAGGCACGCAAGCCTTCGTTCAGCGCCTTCGCTGAGGCCAGGTCGTGCCCAAATGGTTTTTCGACGACAATGCGGCTGTCCGGTGTCGCAAGGCCAGCGTCATGCAGCCGCTGCGCGATACCCGAAAAAAGGCTTGGACCAACGGACAAATAAAAGGCCCGCACGACGTCATCGCGCATCAGCTCTTTCAGATCAGACCACCCGGCCTCACCCAGAGCGTCCACGGGCACGTATTCGACATGGGCAAGGAACCGATCCAATGTCTGTTGGGAAAAACCCGGCGCGAACTGTTGCATCGATTTGCGGACCTGATCGCGAAACCCGTCGCTGTCGATATCAGAGCGTGCCGTACCGATGATCCGCGCGCCGTCGGGCATTTGCCCGACCTCGAAGCGATGGTACAGGCCCGGCAGGATCTTACGCTGCGCCAGGTCGCCGGTCGCGCCGAAAAGCACCAGATCGAATGGCTCTACCGGAATTACGCGTGAAACCATCACGGGCTCCTTTTGAGTTTACCGATATCAGCTTAGCACGGCGTGAAAACCCGCAAAACCTGATATGTTATCGCTAACATTGCTTGTCTATTAGAAAGTCGCCCATAAAAAATCAAGCATAGTTTGAGAAAACCGGCTCGTTTTGCGCATTAAGTCTGATTGCGCAGCCAATCCATCACCGCAGGACGCACGGATTGGTCGCCGCGATGGCGTGCATCAGCGATGATTTTGCGAACTTCCGTCAGGTTACACCGCAAAAGAAGGCTTTTGACCGGACCGATTGAGGCAGGGCGCATCGACAGCGTCCGTATCCCCATTGCCGCAAGGCACAACGCCTCAACCGGGCGACCCGCATCTTCGCCACAGAAGCTGAGCGGGGTATCCGAGATATCGCAGCGTTCCACAATGCGTTCCATCAGGCTCAGGAAGCTGACATTCAGTGTGTCATAGCGACGACGGACCAGTTCGTTTTCACGGTCAGCGGCAAAGAAGAACTGCTTGAGATCGTTGCCGCCGATTGAAATGAAGTCCACCTCATCAAAGAACTTCTGCGGTGCAAAGGCCAGCGACGGGGTTTCCAGCATCGCGCCAACCTCAAGCGTTTCGGGCAGGACATGGCCAAGTCGTTTTTCCCGCTCGATGGTTTTGTTCACCTCCCAGCGGGCTTCGCGGTATTCCTCGGCCTGGGCGACAAACGGGAACATGATGGTCAAAGGCCGACCATTCGCAGCCCGCAACAAGGCCTGCAACTGCATCCGCATGACACCACGCTTGTCCAGACCAACGCGAATGGCGCGCCAGCCCAGCGCCGGGTTTGGTTCGGCCACGTGTTTCATATAGGGCAGAACCTTGTCCGACCCGATATCGAGTGTGCGGAACACGACCCGCTTGTCCGCCGCCGCGTCCAGAACGCGCTGATACTGGCTGACCAGTTCAGACCGTTTCGGCATCTGGTTGCGGATCAGAAACTGCAGTTCCGTTCGGAAGAGGCCAACACCCTCGGCGCCCGAGGTGCCAAGCGATGGCAGGTCGGCCATCAGACCCGCATTCATCACCAGGTTTATCCGCGATCCGTCCCGCGTGACGCAGGGAGTTTCGCGGATCGAAGCATAACGTTCCTGCGCCTTGGCCTGCATCGCGATCTTGTCTCGGAAGGCACTGACCACGCTGTCTTCCGGGCGCAGATGCACAACACCCTGGTCACCATCGACCAGAATGTGATCTCCGTTCAGTGCCTCGGTGGTGATCCGGCCCACATGCACGACCAAAGGAATCGCCAGCGCCCTTGCAACGATGGTGGCATGGCTACCAACAGACCCTTCTTCAAGCACGATCCCTTTCAGCGCCCGCCCGTATTCCAGCAGGTCGCCGGGACCGATATTGCGCGCGACCAGGATCGGATCGGGTGGCAGATCAGCACTGTCCGTCTTGCCCTGCCCTGTCAGAATGCGCAGCAGCCGGTTGCTGAGATCGTCCAGATCCGCCAGCCGTTCACGCAGATAGGGATCGGTGACCTGCCCCATGCGCGCACGGGCCTGGGATTGTTCTTTCTCCACCGCGGCCTCGGCGCTGAGACCCAGGGCAATGTCTTCCTCCATCCGCCGCATCCAGCCTTTGGAATTGGCGAACATACGATAAGCTTCCAGCACCTTCAGCTGTTCCTTATCGCCGCCCTGGGAAATCTCGAGCATCTTGTCGACACCGACGCGCAGTTCTTCTACTGCGCCGACCAGACGTTCGCGTTCCCGGTGCGGGTCTTCGGCAATTGGATTGGTTACAACCACGCGCGGTTCGTGCAGCCAGACATGCCCTTCGGCGGAACCTTCCTGCGCCGGACCACCGCGCAACAGAACGGATTGCTGGTGCAGTGGCGACAAGGCCGCGCCCTCGCCGACAAAGGCACCCAATTCGGCCATTTCGGCCAACACCATGGCCACCACTTCAAGCGCATAAATCTCGTCAGCGGTAAACTCGCGCGCCTCGCGGGACTGGACAACCAGAACACCCAGCTTTTCCCCTAGGCGCTGAACCGGCACGCCCAGGAAGGAGGAATATCGTTCCTCGCCGGTTTCCGGCATATAGCGGAAGCCCTTGGCCGACGGCGCGTTGGCGGTGTTGACAACCTTGCCGAACTTGGCAACCCGCCCAACAAGACCTTCGCCCATGCGCATCCGGGTTTTGTGGACCGCTTCGGGAGACAGGCCTTCGGTCGCGCAAAGCTCGAGCGTGTCTTCATCGCGGAACAGGTAGATCGAGCACACCTCGGCCCTGATACTATCAGCAATCAGGTGCGTGATCCGGTCAAGACGTTCCTGACCGGCGGCTTCGCTTGCCATTTCTTCGCGTAGCCGACGCAGCAGCTTGCGGGATTCTGTTTCCGTGCCGTCTGACATGGCCCAACCGATTTAATGTGTCAGGCGAAACCTTTGGCCGATCAGCTCAGGCCGCCTTGTCCAGTTCAAAGGCATCATGCAGCGCCTGAACGGCAAGTTCCATGTATTTCCGATCCACAAGTACGGAAATTTTGATCTCGGAGGTTGTAATGACCTTGATGTTGATCCCCTCATCCGAGAGCACCTTGAACATCTTGGCCGCAACACCCGATTGCGAGCGCATCCCGATTCCCACAACCGAGACTTTGCAGACATCGGTGTCTGCCACCAGCTCTGCATAGTTCAACTCGCCCTTTTCCTTGATCGCCAGCAGCGCTTTTTCGGCACGGGCCACCTGATCGGTGGGGCACGAGAACGTCATGTCCGTGCGGCCCTCGTCCGAAATGTTCTGGACGATCATATCGACATTCACGCCCTCTTCGCTGAGGGCCGAGAAGATGGTCGTGGCGATGCCCGGCCGGTCGGCCACGGAAACAACGGTCATCTTGGCTTCGTCGCGGGAATAGGCCACACCGGCCACAACATTGGATTCCATGATATCCTCCTCGTCGCAGACCAGCGTGCCGGCCTCATCGGATTGTTCTTCAAAGCTTGACAGAACGCGCAGTTTCACCTTGTACCGCATCGCCAGTTCAACCGAGCGGGTCTGCAGCACCTTGGCACCAAGCGACGCCAGTTCAAGCATTTCCTCAAATGAGATGCGGTCCAGCTTGCGTGCTTTTTCACAGATGCGCGGGTCGGTGGTATAGACGCCATCAACGTCTGTGTAGATGTCACAGCGCTCAGCACCGAATGCTGCCGCAAAGGCAACGGCTGTGGTGTCCGACCCACCCCTGCCCAGCGTGGTAATCCGGCCTTCCGGGCTGATGCCCTGGAACCCGGCAACCACGGCCACGCGCATACCTTCGCCGAATTTCTGGTTCAGGTTCTCGGTCGGGATTTCCTCGATCCGCGCCTGACTGTGCGCACTGGTGGTCAACAGCGGCACCTGCCAGCCCTGCCAGCTGCGCGCAGGGATGTCCATTTCCTGCAAGGTCAGGGCCATCAGGCCGGCGGTCACGTTCTCACCCGAGGACACGACGGCATCGTATTCGCGCGCATCGAACAGAGGTGATGTCTCGTTCACCCAGCCCACAAGCTCGTTGGTTTTGCCCGACATGGCCGAGACGATGACGATCACGTCATAGCCCTTGGCAACTTCAACGCCGATACGCTTGGCGGCGCGGCGGATACGGTCCAGATTGGCGACTGATGTGCCGCCGAATTTCATTACGAGTACGGGCATGGGGGCAAAAGTCTCCGCGCCTTGGATTATAAGTTCCGTGCCTCATAAGCGAGGGGCACCGCAAGGGCAAGGGCGCAAAGGGGTCACCCCTGCGGCGCAGGGCCGCTTTACATTGCACCGGCACGGTGTCAGCCTGTGAAGAACAACCAATTCAAGAGGTTCTTCATGTTTCGCCTAGCCCTTGCCTTTGCCTTACTTTCATCGCCTGCACTGGCCCAGGTCGCGAGTGTCGCCGGAACGGACGGCAAGAACGCGCTGGGTAAAATTCCCTGCGCCGCAAATGCCGGTGATCCCATGCAAAGCTGCAACGCCGAGCTGCGCCGCCATGACGACGGCAGTATAACCGTTGCGGTGGCCCTGGGTGGCGGACATGTGCGTAATATCTACTTCAAGGGTGGTGTGCCGGACTCCAGCAACTCGACCTCGAAAATCTCGCATGAAACGCGCGGCGATTTGATGGTGGTCTACATTGAACCCGGTGAGGTCTTTGAAATCCCCAAAGCCGCTTTGACCTCTCAATAAGCGTGCGGTTGCCCGTCATAGGTTTCAAAACACCCCGTGGTGCCTAGCGACAAGGCTTCAAATCGTTCAATCAGGCCGGATACGGCCTGATCCACATCGATATCAGCCGCAGCACCGCCCATATCTGTCTGAACCCAGCCCGGGTGATAGATACCAACGGCAACCCCGTCATCTTTGAGATCGATTGCCAGATTCCGCCCAAGGTTCAGAACCGCCGCTTTGGACGCGCGGTATATATAACTGCCACCCGGCGCGAGGGTGTGCGACGCCATTTTCGACGAAAGGACCGCGACCTTGCCCCCCGCCGCGCGCAGGTTGGGCAACAGGGCCTGTATCGTCAGAAAGACACCCGTGACATTTACCGCAAAGCTTTGCGCCCACATGTCAGCCGGATAATCATTGATCGAGTGCCCTTTGTCCAAATACACTCCGGCGTTGCAGATCAGCAGGTCGATAGGCTGACCTTTCAACTGTTCCGCCATGGCCGATTGTTGCACGGGATCGGACACATCAAGACGAACCTGCATGCCTCCGTCGCGCGCCGTTCCGGTGACTTTCTCCCCCCGACTGACGTAACGCTGTGCCAGCGCTTGCCCGATGCCGCGATTGGCGCCGGTAATCACGATGTGCATGATCAATTAGTCTTTCTGCTGGGGACAAACGGCAGCGGGGCCACCGACACGCCATCTTCGATCAGCGATTTCGCCTCATCCAGCTTGGCTTCTCCGTAGATGGCGCGGTCCGGAGCTTCGCCAAGGTGGATCTTGCGCGCCTCTCTGGCGAAGTCTTTCCCCACATAATCCGAGTTCTCTTCGACATGGCGGCGCATCTCGGCCAAAACCTTCTCGATCTCAGGCGATGGGGTGGCCACGTCGATCTTTTCTTCTGTGGCAGGCCGGATTTCGTTTTTTTTCAGAGCTTTCCGCGCTGGACGGACGCGAGGCGTCATGATCGCCTTCTCGACCTGCGTGCACCCGCAAACCGCGCATGTGACCATATCCACAGAGGCCAGCTTGTCATAGGCTTCGACGGATTGGAACCAACTGTCGAAAGTGTGGCCTTCGCTGCATTTCAACGCGTATTGAATCATGTTCAGTCCAAAAAATCGATTGGCGAATAGATACCGATCAAGGTGACAATATCAAGCCTACCAGATGCTACTTTAATGTGTGTACGGCTTAAAGTCGCGCAACAATTCAGCAAGTTCACGGGAATCAACCTTTTGCGCCGCTTTTTTCGGCGAAAACCATTTGCGCTTGCGCTCGCTCTTTTCCGGGTAGTCTGGCGACAAAACCCGCACATGCACTGAAAAAACATCCACAAGACACAAGGTTGGAGACCGGTTCGAATGGTGCTTGAGATGCAGGAACTGCCCCAATCGCGTTCCGTTGCACCCGCCAGACACGCCCGCCTCTTCCCACGCCTCTTGCAAGGCGGTTTCCTGTGGGCTCAGGCCGGAGATAAGCCACCCTTTGGGAACGATCCATCGCCGTGACTTGCGTGTCGTGACCAACAGGACCTTGGGACGACCGCGCTTGATCCGGAAACACAAAGCCGAAGATTGCCGCAAAACAGGCTGCTTTGCAGCTTTGGGAAAGTCATGAAGCAGCAATCGTGCTTTCATTGAGCGACGCACCCTTTTGGTCAAACGTCAGCCAACCGAAAAATCTTACGCTTACCTATCTAGCGGCTGACATCTGCAAACATACTACATGATGTGTCGTTCGCCAAGGCAGTCAGGTCGACCAAGGGATCGCCTACATTCTGGCAGAGAGCCGCCGCACCAGAGCGTCATGGGGAATATCAGCGTCAATTGCCAGCCGGCGCAAACCGAAATGCACGCGCGCGATCTGTTGGTAATAGCGCGTGTAGACGTAGTTCGTACCACCACCGGCCAATGCGCCCAGCACAGGAACGGACTGGGCTGCCAGTTTTTGCCCCAGCACAATCGAAAAGCGCGGCGCAACGGCGGCAATAAGACGTTGCATGGCCGGCCCGGTCAGGGTCAGTCGAACCGAGAAAAAACCCAGATCTGCCCCATCATCATGCGACAATGGTCCTGCCGCCGACAATACGCGAACACAATCGAACTTTACGTTTTCAGCAGAAGGATCGAACCCCTCGCGTGCCGCAGCCCCCTGAATGGCGCGCAGAAGCATCGCGGTTGTTGCAGGCAGTTCCATCAGGGCTGTGGAAACACCGCCCAGCCCCCCGGCCGCACCCATGGCCGTGGTGACGGCAGTATTCACCCAAGGCTGCTGATCGGGAACAGCGCGCCGTGACCCCTGAGCCGCATGCATCGCCAGCCATAACGCCTGCTCGGTTGCGCCGGTCAGGCCATTTCGCACAGGTTCCGGCAACTGTTCCAGCAATGACTCGGCCGAGCCGCCCAGTTTGTTCAACAACTTGACACCAACGCCTCCGGCAGATCGGTAGTGATCCGCCAAACGATCCAGTTCGGCCTCGGTATCCACGTTTTCGACTAGAACTACGTTCTGCATTCACGCCCTCCTGTCTATAAACATCGGCGTTACGCAGCATGGTTTCAATAGGTCACAGGCTCCAACGTGTCACTGCCCCCTCAATGCCGGACCAGGCACCGGGCAACAATTCCAGCCCCAAAACCCGGTCAGGATTTGTGGGCGGAGGCATCTCGACCCCTTGTAATCGGGTGAACCCGAACCGACTGTAATAGGGCTCATCCCCTACCAGCATGACCCGTTGCCACCCGCGGGTCCGCCCCGCTTCGACCCCTTCATGTATCAGGAATCCGCCCAGACCCTCACCTTGGTGGGTGGGATGCACGGCAACCGGCCCCAACAGCAGTGCGTCGTGATCGCCGACATGAACCGGCCAGAACCGGATCGCACCGGCCAGAATCCCCTGACCGTCACGCGCGACCAGAGACAGGTCCGCAACCGGCGGCACGTCATCGCGCAACCGGTACGACGACAAGGCCTCACGACCCGGTGCAAAACACAGGTCATAAAGGGCTTCGACCTCCCACCAGTCGTCCGGCTCTTCCGGCCTGATCCCGAATTGCTGCACCCTGCCCTCTTTTACTTGCTGGAAATCGCCCTAGCACTTCGCTACGCCTTGGGCAAACGCTTGGAGTTCAGATGTTCTATCGCCCCGAAGACGGCCACGGCCTTCCGCACAACCCGTTCAATGCCATTATCACGCCGCGCCCGATTGGCTGGATCTCGACCCGGGATGCGGATGGGATCAACAATCTGGCACCCTATTCCTTCTTCAACGGCGTTGCCTATACGCCCCCGCAGGTCATGTTTGCCTCGACCGGCACCAAACAGGATCAGAGCGTGGGCAAGGACAGCATCGCCAATATCGAGGCCACGGGTGTGTTTTGCGTGAATGTCGTGGCCCATGCGCACCGGGACGCGATGAATGCAAGTTCCGCCGGATTGCCGAAAGAAGTTGATGAGTTTTTACATGCCGGGCTTTCACCCATCGAATGCGAGACCATCCCCTGCGCACGGATTGAAGGGGTACCAGCCGCCCTGGAATGCAAGCTGACCCAAATCGTCACCCTACCCGGTGAAGCCAACCGGGTGGTGTTTGGGGAAGTGACAGGTGTACACCTGCACGACGATCATATTCGGGATGGCATGTTCGACGTGACCTCGTTCCAACCTTTGGCGCGGCTTGGGTATCGCGATTACTCTGTCGTTTCCGAGTTGTTCAGCCTTTCTAGACCGGATGACTGATGCCCCTGCCTGACGCTTCGCGCCGATATCCTGTCACTCTGCCTGACGGCACGGAACACAAAGGAACGGCCTTTCTGTCACGAGTGATCGACCACCCCAGAATTCAGGTGGGAGATTACACTTACGCATCAGATTTTGACGAACCCGAGGATTGGGCCAATCGGCTGGCCCCTTATCTGTTCGAGTTTTCGCGCGAAAAGCTGATTTTGGGGAAGTTTTGCCAAATTGCCCACGGCGTCCGCTTTGTGACAGCCTCGGCAAATCATGCGATGGATGGGATAACCTGCTTTCCCTTTCCAGTTTTCGATCCGGAACAGATGTTGGAATTCCAGCCGGACTTCCGGGACACCGTGATAGGCAATGATGTCTGGATCGGCTATGGCGCGTTGATCCTGCCCGGAGCCAATATCGGTGACGGAGCGATAATCGGCGCGGGTTCAGTCGTGCGTGGAACCATCCCGCCTTATGCGATCGTCTCTGGCAATCCTGCCGAGGTACGGCGATACCGGTTTGACGCCGGCACAATCGAGCGGCTGCTTTTTTTGAAGTGGTGGGACTGGCCAGTCGAACTGATCGCCGAAGCCGAAAGCGCTCTGCTGACGGGAGATATCGATAAGCTGGAGCGCTTGGACCCTTGAAAAAGGCGGCCTGATTGGCCGCCTTTCGAAGTCAGTGCCCGCCCAGAATACCGGTGCGGACAGAGTAATCTACCGCCAGCTCGTAGTCCGGGTCATCATCACTGTCGACCATGAGGTGTCCGGCTTTGTTCAGCAGTTTGTGACAATCGCGGCTCAGGTGGCGAAGCATGACTCGTTTGCCTGCTGCCTCGTATTTTCCTGCGATATTCTCGATGGCTTGCAGGGCGGACTGATCCACCACGCGGCTTTCGGCAAAATCGATGATAACGGTTTCAGGATCGTTCTGTACTTCGAACAGTTCGATAAAGCCCTCAGAGGACCCAAAGAACAGTGGTCCCTGAATTTCATACACTTTCGCGCCTTGTTCGGTCTCGGATTCACGGGTGACCGCATGAATGCGCTTGGCATTGTTCCATGCATAGGCCAGGGCCGAGACAATGACGCCGACCACGACAGCAACGGCCAAGTCCTCCATCACCGTTACGACGGTGACCAGAACGATGACGAAGGCATCGGTCATTGGCACTTTGCGCAGAATCTTGAATGAGTTCCACGCAAAGGTGCCGATCACCACCATGAACATCACACCGACCAGCGCGGCCAGCGGAATTTGCTCGATCAGGGGTGATGCGAAAAGGATGAAGGTCAGCAGGAATAGCGCTGCCGCGATACCGGCTATACGTGTACGCCCGCCGGATTTCACGTTGATCATCGACTGGCCAATCATCGCGCAACCGCCCATGCCGCCGAAAAACCCGGTCACGATATTCGACGCGCCCTGCGCGATACATTCCTGAGATGCCCCACCGCGCTTGCCTGTGATCTCACCCACAAGGTTCAGAGTCAGCAGGGATTCGATCAGGCCAATGGCGGCCAGAATGACCGCATAAGGCAGAATGATCTCAAAGGTTTCCCAGTTCAAAGGAACCATTGGAACATGGAACGCAGGCAGACCGCCTTCGATCGATGCCAGATCGCCGACGCGCGGCACATCAAGGCCAAACCCGATCACGATTGCCGCGACAACCAGAATACCGGCCAGAGGCGCTGGGATGATGCGCGTGATACGCGGCATGATCCAGATCACTGCCATGGTCAGCCCGACAAGACCCAGCATGGTGTAAAGCTGTATCCCGGACAACCATTCGCCGCCGCTCAATCCATGACCGGTGTTTTCCATGGTTCCGGGCACTTTGAACTGTCCCATCTGGGCCAGAAAGATCACGATGGCCAGACCGTTCACAAAGCCCAGCATGACCGGATGCGGCACCAATCGAATGAAACGCCCCCAGTGCATGGCCCCGGCAATGACCTGAAGGATTCCCATAAGAACAACGGTCGCGAACAGGTATTCGACCCCATGTTCGGCCACCAGTGCCACCATGACAACCGCAAGCGCGCCGGTCGCGCCCGAGATCATGCCCGGTCGCCCACCGATCAGTGCCGTAATCAGCCCCACCAAAAACGCGGCGTAGAGTCCGACCAACGGGTGCACGCCCGCCACAAAGGCAAAGGCCACCGCCTCGGGCACCAGTGCAAGGGCAACCGTCAGACCGGACAGCAGCTCAATCCGCAGGCGTGAGAAGGTCAGTCCCTCATCTGGCACCCAGCGCAGATCGGGAATAGCGAGGCGATTGGCAAAGCTTGCCAGCAAGGCTCGGGGCATCAGACAGTCCTATGGGGTTATATGTTCGCGCGAAGGCGTTGTTGTAGCTGGCGCGCTGGCATTGAGCTACTGCACTACGTGGGATGCAGCCATGCGCATAATGCATATCTTGGGCTCGCGGCAAGTTGATTTGCGGGACCACGAAGAAGCCACCACATGTCAGATCATGCGTTGGATCATCCTCTTTCTCTTCTCAGCCCTTCCCGCCCTCGCGCAGGATTTGAATGGCAATGACACGGCAGGAAACTGGCGGGTGACGCATCACGAGATTTTCGGCATCTGGAATTCGATCTGTGACGAGCGCGAAGAAAACGGTGCGTTGCGACAGCGGTGCTACATCCGACGGGCAGAAGTGTTTTCCCTTCGGCCAAAATTCGCGGCACAGTTCGTTTTCGTTACGCCGGAACCGGAAGGTTTCAAAGTTGAATTCGGGATAGAGCCGGGTACTTTCTTCACCCCATCCGGATTTCGCATCGACCAAGGCGAAGAAACCATATGGCGCACCCGGCGCCCCGGATGCTTGACCGGGCTTGGCTGTACCTTCGAAGACCAACGCGCCAAGGACGTGCTGGACGCCATGTTGACCGGAGATGCGTTCCGCTTCGTGTTCCGAGACCGACACGGGCAGTCACAGGATCTGACCTGGTCTCTGGGTGCGTTTGGCATAGCTTGGGCCGATTTCACCGGGCAATCACAACAGCGCAACCTGTTGGCGATACAGGAATAGGCCTCTTGTCAAATCCGGGCTGAACCCGCACAAATTCAACATCAGGTATTCAGGCGGAGCAGGACAGTGACCCAAACCAGGATAGCCGTCATCGGCGGATCAGGCATCTATGACATCGATGGGCTGGAGAACCCGGAGTGGGTAGAGGTTGAGACCCCATGGGGAACGCCGTCAGACCAGATCCTGACCGGATCGCTGGACGGTATCGAAATGGCCTTTCTGCCGCGTCATGGGCGCGGCCATGTGCATTCGCCGACAGATGTACCCTATCGCGCCAATATCGACGCGCTGAAACGATTGGGCGTGACGGACGTGATCTCGGTTTCGGCCTGCGGATCGTTCCGCGAACATATGGCACCGGGTGACTTCGTGATTGTCGATCAGTTCATCGATCGCACTTTTGCGCGGGAAAAGAGCTTCTTCGGAACTGGGTGCGTTGCCCATGTCAGCGTTGCCCATCCCACCTGCCCACGCCTGTCGGACGCATGCGAGACAGCGGGTAAGGCCGCCGGCATCACAATCCACCGGGGCGGCACCTATCTGGCGATGGAGGGCCCTCAGTTTTCCAGCCTTGCAGAATCCAGGATGTATCGCGAGCAATGGGGCTGTGACGTGATCGGCATGACCAACATGCCCGAGGCGAAACTCGCCCGAGAGGCCGAGCTGTGTTACGCGTCGATCGCGATGGTCACCGACTATGACAGCTGGCACCCGGACCATGGCGAGGTGGACGTGTCCACGATCATCGCCACCCTGACCGGCAATGCCGAAAAAGGCCGCGCACTGGTCAAGGGATTGCCCGCCCTACTGGGTTCCGAGCGCGCACCCTGCCCGCATGGCTGCGATCGGGCGCTGGAGTATGCGATCCTTACGGCCCCCGATAGTCGCAATGCGGCGCTGCTGGCCAAGCTGGACGCTGTGGCCGGGCGAATTCTATAAGACCGACTTGAGATAATCGGTCAGGGTCTCAATGACCTCAATGAATGCGAACGATGCCCCAATCGCCCTTTGAACGAGCTAGCCAGCCGACTTTCAGCACGGATTGAAGCGAGACAGGTTTTGGACATGCATCTTCGCAACCATCAAATACTACCGAAGTCTGAGACATTTGAACCATAACCTGTTTTTCGTCCGAAACCGGATCAAAGAAGATGGTTTCTACAAGAAAAACAGAGTAGTTGGGGTTCGCAGCGGTTTCCTCAACAAGAGACCTGCAGGTGCTTCTGAATGACATACCCTCGTGGGCACTCCAGAACCTTTTTTGGAATTCCCACTTGGCGCTCTCATCCGAGAACTTCATGGATTTTACGATTTTGTCACCGACGTAGTCGGTTACGGCATCCATGGCACCGTTCCAGCCGATTGCCACAAGGCTAAGGCTGGTGAAGGAAACATCTTCCGGGCCAGATTCGTTTCCCCCAACAAACAAATTACAGATCTTTGTGGGTCTAAATTTTCCGGTCGAATGATCCAAGGCATAAGCCGCACCAAGCACAGGCGCATGTAGTGAACCCTTCGGAACAACAAGTTTCTGGTATTGTAAATCCAGTTCATTCGCATTCAAAACAAGCGTTTTACCAGCGCCCATGATTGCCAGTGCGCCAGCAACAATGACAGCGTTGCGTAAACTGATAACAGACATCCCAAGCTCTCCGAACTAGTTTTGAGGTTTAGGGCAGCATAGCGACCCGCCGCAGTTGAAATACCCGTCCGGGCAGGCAGCGGTGGCAGTCGGCATCAGCAATACGCTCAACAAAAAAATTGAAACGACAAGTTTCATGACGAACCTCCTTATTAAATGACAATAAAAAAACGGCGTAATTATAGCACAAATTGAATATTTTGTCCCGAAACCCCCATAACACGAATAAGCGATTGACTAAATTTGTGATTCACGGGAAATGGGAGCTGGCTTACAGAACAATCTCCCGGCTCAAGCAGCTTGATCCCCGGGACTGATTCTCTCGTTCTCGGGCGATCTGATCAGGAATTTGACGATGCAACTCGATCTCTGGCTGGCCTTTGTTGCCGCATCCACCGCCCTGCTGCTCATTCCGGGGCCTACCGTGTTGTTGGTACTGAGTTACGCCTTATCCAAAGGGCGCAGTGTCGCCGTTGCCTCGGCCACGGGGGTTGCAGTGGGCGATCTTGTGGCCATGACCGCATCCTTGTTGGGACTGGGCGCACTTGTTCTGGCTTCGGCCTCGTTGTTTTCTGTTCTCAAATGGGTGGGCGCGGCCTATCTGGTCTGGCTTGGGGTCAAACTGTTGCGCAGCGCACCAGCCGGTGGATTGAGCACGGTCGACACCGGGCGGGATGTCACCGCACGCAGCGTGTTCGGCCACGCAGCGGCCGTCACTGCCCTGAACCCGAAATCCATCGCCTTCTTCATTGCCTTTGTGCCGCAGTTCATACGCCCTGCTGAACCGCTTGGACCTCAGTTCGTCATCCTGATTGCCACATTCGTCGGGCTGGCCTGGTTGAACGCGTTGGCCTACGCCCTTTTGGCAGACAGGTTGCGGCGGCTGATCGGGCGCGCCAGCGTCATTACGGCAATGACACGGTTTGGCGGTTTGACCTTGATCGGGATGGGTATGGCCACGGCGGTCCTGCGCCGACCGGCCTGACACCGCATCAGTCTTCGGCGTGTTCTTTCATGAATCCACGAATAAATCTGCGGATTTCGCGCGCGGCCGACGTGTCCAGTTCTTTGCAAAGCTCGACAAATGAGTCACGTTCGTCCCTGTCGAGGCGTAAGACCAACTGACTGTTTTTCTTGGTCGATCCTTTGCCATCCTTCCCGGCCACGCGCATTTTCCTAACGAAGCTTTGCTGCTATAGGCGATACTTTGTGTATACATAGCATAGTTGTTGTCGTTATCAGGCACATAACAATAATGATTGGAAATTGGCAATGAAGCTTCATGCCGTACAGGCAGTTTTTTCGCCGGAGCAAGGCAATTGAGTCAAACCGCACCCGGAGCCAAGGCCCATCGGATTGCAACCCAAACAGATTGCTCACTGTCCCCCCGGCAATCCGGGCGCTGGGGATATTTGGTCGAGCCGGCAGCAACAATATAAATGGGTCAGGCACCTATCGTGGTGACGGCCCAGGTTACGCCGGTTTTTTTGGCCTGCTCAAAGCTGCAACCTCACATTGACGCCAATCCTGCCAAGGAATTGTTCCTTGCATGGTCAATCCTCTTAGGCCAAACACAAAATTGCTGTTTGACGCAAAAAGGTTGGTCCATGTCCAGAAACAAATCTGTCAAAGATTATATCCGAACCATCGTCGATTTTCCTCACGAAGGGATCATGTTTCGCGATGTGACAACCCTGTTTGCCGACCCCCGCGGGTTTCGGATGGCGATTGACCAGATGCTGCACCCCTATGCAGGTGAGCGGATCGACAAAGTGGTCGGGCTTGAAGCACGAGGCTTTATTCTGGGCGGTGCGATCGCACATCAGTTGAGCGTCGGTTTTGTCCCGATCCGCAAGAAAGGCAAACTGCCCGGCACAACAATCAGCCAAGATTACAAGTTAGAATACGGAGAGGCGATCGTAGAGATCCATGACGATGCCATCCAACCCGGTGAAAAAATTCTGGTGGTCGACGATCTGCTGGCCACGGGCGGAACCGCAGCGGCAGGTATCAAGCTGATCGAACGGCTTGGGGGCGAAATCGTCTCGTGCGCCTTCATCATAGACCTGCCCGAGCTTGGCGGCTGTAAAGTGCTGGAGGAGATGGGCATGGACGTGCATGTCCTGTGCGAATTCGAAGGACTCTGACCAGGAGTTTTTCACAAAAACGTGACTGGAAACTGAAAACCGGGCAGGCTTAGCGCGGTTTTTGCGCCGATCAAGGCGCAAAACGGATCAATACAAGTGATCTTGTGGTCAGGTTGCCCCGTACCCTGGGTGATGCTGCTTGAAGCATTTCAACCTAGGGAGTTTAGCTCATGTTCCGCAAATTCGCCGCCGCCGGTGTCGCCTCGATCCTGTTTAGCACTGCTGCATTCGCCGATGGTCACGGCAAGGACATTGTTGACACAGCCGTCGCCGCTGGCAGCTTTGAAACACTCGTCGCGGCAGTTCAGGCCGCCGAACTGGTGGACACACTTAAAGGCGAAGGCCCGTTCACCGTGTTTGCCCCCACCGATGACGCGTTCGCGGCTTTGCCCGAAGGCACCGTCGAAAACTTGCTGAAGCCCGAAAACAAGGATCAGCTGGTAGCCATTCTGACCTACCATGTCGTGCCGGGCAAAGTGATGTCAGGTGATCTGAGCGATGACATGACGGCTGCAACCGTACAAGGCGGCGATATCACAATCGATCTGGATTCGGGTGTGATGGTGAATGACGCCAACGTGGTTCAGGCCGACATCGAAACCAAGAACGGCGTGATCCATGTGATCGACAAGGTGATCCTGCCTGCCTCGTAAGAAACAACCGGGCACGGTCCGACGCTCGGGCCGTGTTCACCCTTTCAGAACCGCGCCAGGGTTCATGATGCCCTGCGGATCCAATGCCGTTTTGATGGCCCGCATCGCGCCCAGCTTGGCCGGATCGCCATAGCGTTCCAGATCGCCGGTCTTGAGGCGCCCCACCCCATGTTCAGCACTGACTGATCCGTCAAAGGCGTCAACCAGATCATGTACGGCCCGCTTGATCGCGCCTCTTTGGCCCTCAAAATCCGATCGGTTCTGCCCTTTGGGCGGGAACACATTGTAATGCAGATTGCCGTCACCAAGATGGCCAAAGCAATTGATCCGGAAAGGCCCTAGACCCGCAATCAATTCTCTGCCTTCGCAAATGAAGTCGGGAATTCTGGAAATCGGGATGGAAATATCATGGCTCGACACCGACCCGATCAGACGATTGGCTTCGGGGATGCGTTCGCGCACCGCCCACAAATCGGCCCGCTGCGCTTCACTTTGGGCGATTACTCCGTCCTGAACCTGACCGAGTTCTTCAGCGCGAACGAAGAGTTCCTCCAGCGCGTCAAATGGTGACTGCCTGTCAGCCAGACCCAGCTCAATCAATACGCTCCACTCTGGCGGCGAGCGGAACGGTTGACGGACATCCGGCAGAACCTCGGCCAGAAAATCAAGCCCTTGCCGGTGGATCAACTCAAACGTGCTGACCGCCTCACCCACCTTGTCCCGGGCCAAAGCCAGCAGGTCGATCGCCGCTTCGGGAGAAGCCACCTGAAACACCGCTGTCCCAACGGCGGCCGGGCGGGGGAACAGCTTGAGCGATGCGGCAGTAATGATCCCCAGCGTCCCCTCGGCCCCGATCAGCAGATTGCGCAGGTCATAGCCGGTATTGTCCTTTCGCAGCCGGCTGAGGCCGTGCCAGATCTCGCCACTGGGCAACACCGCCTCAAGCCCCAGGCACAGGTCGCGCGCGTTGCCATACCGCAAAACGTTGACGCCCCCTGCATTGGTCGACAGGTTGCCCCCGATCCGGCAGGATCCCTGTGCCGCCAACGACAGAGGAAACAACCGGTTTAACGCCTCGGCTGCGGCCTGAACGTCTTGAAGAATGGCTCCGGCTTCGGCGACCAGAATGTTCTCGGTCGGGAAGACAGACCGGATGGCGGTCATCCGTTCCAACGAGATCAGCAATGGCGCCGGACCCTCTGACATCACTTGCCCGCCAACCAGACCGGTGCCGCCGCCATAAGGAACGATCGGGACCCTCGCTTGCGCAGCCAACTCTACCAGCACCGCCACGTCTTCGGTGTTGCGGGGCAAGGCCAGCAGACCGATCTGTCCGGCAAACCGCCCGCGCGGTTCTTCCAGGTACCGTTCTTCCACGGGGCGCATCACCCTATCGCCCAGTTTTGAACGGATCAATGCAGCAAAACGGTCATCAGCGGGGTTCAAATTCATACGCCTTCAATGCCCAAGCGATGCGGTTGCCGCAAGCCTTATTCAAGATCAATCAGATAGCGCGGCTCAAGCACCACAACCGTGGGGCGGCCCGGAAGGTCCCGCAGCGAGACGGTAATTTCCGACACCCCGTCGCGCTCAACCGGAAAAGTATCCCTGATATCCACCAGGAAGCGATCCAGCGAGAACTGCGAGAACCAGTGCATCGGAATGATGACTGAACTTTTCAGCCGTTTCAGAACCGCAATCATCTCGGGCAGAGGCATGGTGGTCCCGCCATCAACAGCAGCCATGACCACATCCAACCGGCCCAGCGCAGCGAACTGTTCATCCGACGGCACGTGATGCAAATGCCCCAGATGACCTATGCACAACCCCTCAACCTCGAACACAAAAATCGAATTGCCGCGTTCTTCGACTCGACCATAAACAGACCGGATGTCGGTTGAGACATTACGTACCAGCATCTCGTCCAGATCCAGATGATGCTCGATACCTTTCCCGAACTCTCCCCACCCCGGAAGAACATGCGGAATGGCCGGATCGGGATGTGCCGTCCAATGCGTGCCGTGGGCATGGTTCATCGTCACTACGTCTGGGATCAAATCTGCGCTGCCGATAAACCCGGTAAAGTCAGTCACCGCATTCAGCCCGCCGCGGGTCTGGATCATGAAAGAGGCATGCGCGATATAGCTGATCCGCACCGAGAACACTGGCACAGGATCCTGCCACGCTGCCTTGTGCAGATACTCAAGTCCGGGTGCCGCATCAGCAATGGCAATACAGTGGCTTGGCCGACGCTCCTGCGCAACGGCCCCGCCCGAAAACACCATAAATGCCGCAATCAACCAGCGCATAGTCCGAAGTGTAGCGCAGAACGCCCACAAGTCATGCCCCTTGTTCATCTGGCCCCAAATATCCCGGGGGAGGCGCGGCTTGCCGCGACGGGGCAGCGCCCCCATCCTATCCCGCGTCGGTTTTTCCGCGCCGGTCAGACCGCAGGCTGGCATACAGAACATGCGTCCGCCACCGGCCGTTGATTTGCAAATACGACTGCGCCACGCCCTCGTACTTGAAGGCTGAGCTTTCCAGCAATCCGCGCGACGCCCGGTTTTCCGGCAGGCAAGCGGCTTCAATCCGGCTCAGGTCCAATCGGGTAAAGGCATGGTGAACCATCGCGCCAATTGCTTCACGCATATACCCCTGTCGGGCAAAGGCCTGACCGGTCCAGTACCCCAATGTGCCCGCCTGCGCGGGACCGCGCCGAATGTTGTCCAGCGTGATGGCCCCAACCAACACGTCATCCTCGCGGCGAAACAAAAAAAGCGGAATGGCCGTCCCGGCCGCTACCGAACGTTGTGCCCAGTACACACGGTTGGTGAAGGACTTGCGGCTCAGGTGATCCTTGGCCCAGATCGGCTCCCATGGTGTCAGATAATCTTTCGAGGCCCGCCGCAACGCGGCCCAATCGTTGAAGTCGGAATGTACAGGCGGGCGCAAGCTGAGCCGCGCGGTCTCGAGTTTCAGCTTGCGTCTGCCCAACAGCATCACGCCGCCCGCCTCTCCTGCAATTCAGCCAGTGTCGGCGCGGCTGACACCGGACCGTACAGCGCCAGCGCCGCCGGTGCTTGCAGGGCCATTGTCTCAGCGAAGGCGCGCACATCCTCGATTCCTACGGCGTCGATCCTGCCAACGGTATCTTCCAATGGAGGCACCCGCCCCCAGATCTGCACAAGCCGCGCCAATCGTTCGGCCCGGTTCGACGGGCTTTCAAGCCCCATCAGCATCCCGGCCTTCATCTGCGCCCGGGCACGTGCCACTTCCTCGGCACTCATATCGTCGGCGGCGCGCTTCATCTCGTCGATGGTTATCGTGGCCAGTTCTGCAACCTGATCGGCAGAAGTACCTGCATAGATCGTGGTCGTCCCTGTGTCTGCATAAGCACCGGTTTGAGCAAATATCGTATAGCACAACCCGCGGGTCTCGCGCACTTCCTGGAACAAGCGCGAAGACATGCCCCCACCCAGAGCCGTCGAGTATACCTGTGCCGTATAGATCGCATCGTCACGATAGCCCGGGCTTTCCAGTGCAAGTGCGAAATGGGCCTGCTCCAGCTCTTTCTCCTGCCGTGCCTCACCACCGGTAAAGCGCGCAAGCTCGGCGATAAGCCCGGTTCGTGGTTGCAGATGACCAAACATCTCTTCGGCTATTTTCATAAGCTGATCGTGATCCACCGCGCCTGCCGCGGACAGGATCATCTGATCGGGACCATAATGCTCGGCTATGAAGCCAGAGAGGTCTTCTCGTGAAAACGCACTGACCCGCTCGGTCGGGCCGAGAATGGTGCGGCCCAAGGGTTGGTCGTGATAGCTCTGCTCCTGCAACCAGTCAAAGATCACATCGTCGGGCGTGTCATAGGCCTGACCAATTTCCTGCAGGATCACACCACGCTCGACCTCGATCTCCCGCGGGTCAAACACCGGGTTCAGAACGATGTCGCCGATCACGTCCATTGCCAGCGCCACGTCGTCCTTCAGGACACGCGCGTAATAGGCCGTGACCTCGCGCGAGGTATAGGCGTTGATGTAACCGCCCACATCCTCGATCGCTTCGGCGATTTGCAGCGCCGATCGCCGCTCGGTTCCCTTGAACGCCATGTGCTCAAGGAAATGCGCGATGCCGTTCTGTTCGATCCGCTCATGCCGCCCACCGGCGGTCACCCAGATGCCGATGGCCGCAGATTGCAGCCCCGGCATGTGTTCACTGACGATACGAAAGCCGTTCTTCAGTTGGTCTTGTCTGACAGTCACTCGGCGATGTGCCCTTTAATATGATCCTCGATGGCGCCCAGATCGTTGGCGATGCGGGTCACCCGTTCCGGACGTTCATACAGATCAGACATGCGGGATGGAAGAGGCGGATGCACGTCGCTTGCCTTCTCGACCGCTGCCGGGAATTTTGCAGGGTGCGCGGTGGCCAGTGTGATCATCGGAACGTCGGTCGAGCGATGCTCTTCTGCAACCTTGATGCCCACGGCGGTATGCGGGCAAACCAGTTCCGCACTATGGGTCAGAGTGGACTTGATTGTCGCCAGCGTCTCTTCTTCAGAGACACGGTCCGAGTCAAAGCTCTCGCGCAGCGCTTCCATCGCGCCCTGGCTGACATTGAAGCCGCCGTTCTTCAGTTCATCCATCAACTGCGCGACAGCCCCGCCATCCTCACCATAAGCATAGTAAAGCGCACGCTCAAAGTTCGAACTGACCTGAATATCCATCGACGGGCTGATCGAGGGGATGGTGTCGCCCTTGAAGTACCCCTCGCCCGACAGGCAACGGTGCAGAATGTCGTTCTGATTGGTTGCGACAACCAGACGGTCAATTGGCAGGCCCATGCGCTTGGCAAGGTAGCCCGCGAAGATGTCACCGAAATTGCCGGTCGGCACCGTAAAGCTGACCTTGCGATGCGGTGCGCCGAGGCTGACAGCAGCGGAGAAGTAGTAGACGATCTGCGCCAGAACACGGGCAAAGTTGATCGAATTCACGCCAGCCAGCTTCACGCCGTCGCGGAAGTCGAAATCGTTGAACATGTCCTTCAGCGCGGCCTGACAATCGTCGAAGTCGCCGTCCACGGCAAGAGCATGAACATTGCTGTCCGCAGGCGTCGTCATCTGGCGACGCTGCACCTCGGACACGCGGCCATGCGGGAACAGGATGAACACATCCACAGAATCCAGCCCCCGGAATGCCTCGATCGCGGCCGAGCCGGTGTCACCGCTGGTCGCGCCGACGATGGTCACGCGGTCCGCGCGCCGTTTCAGTGCCACCTGAAACAGCTGGCCGATCAACTGCATCGCAAAGTCCTTGAACGCCAGCGTGGGCCCATGGAACAGTTCCAGCAGAAAATGGTTCTCGTTCAATTGCTTCAACGGCGCGCGGGCATCGTGGCCGAAGCCTTCATAGGCGCGGGCGATGATCTGCTTGAACTCATCCTCGGCAAAGGACCCGCTGACATAAGGCCACATCACCCGGAATGCGATTTCTTCATAGGGCAGACCAGCAAGCGCCGCGATCTCGTCATGGCTCATCACGGGGATCTCGGCGGGCAGATACAAACCACCATCGCGGGCCAATCCGGTCAGCATCGCCTCTTCAAAGGTCAGTTCTGGCGCTTGGCCACGGGTCGAGATGTATTTCATTGCTCTTCTCTCTCAGAAGGGGCGCGATTGCGCCACAGGAAATAACCGGTCATCACAGCCCAGACCAGAGCCAAGCCAAACCAGGTGATTGCATATTGCAGGTGATCGTTTGGAATTCCCGCCGTATCTACCGGCAAAGGCGTCACGTTCGGGTCGGTCTCAGACCGCGCGATCAGCAGCACCGGCTCGGTCCCCAGAGCGGTGGCCAGATTTGGCACGTCGCGGGCAAACCAGATATTTTCATGGATATCGGGTTCAGGCGTGTAACTGTCGACTTCATCCGGCCAGTGCAGGTTGCCGGTGATCTCCATCGGGCCGGTCAGACGCGGTGCCTGCTTGGCCGTTGTCGGTACAAAACCCCGATCCACCAGAATAGTTCGGCCCTCGGTGCTGAACGACTGGATGATCCGATACCCTGCCCCGACCTGTTTGACCGAAACAAGAACATGGATTTCGCCCGGTTCCATCTCACCCGCAACCGTTACCGGACGGTATTTGTCAGTGTCCTCTGAAACCTGCCGAGGCAAGGCGATGGGTGCGGCTGAGATTCGGCTTTCGATCTCGGCCAGCACCTCCTGCTTCCAGGCCAGACGCTGAAGCTGCCAGATGCCCAGCGACAGCAGCGCGCCCAAACCGGCAAGGCCGAAGATCAGCAGGAACAGAATGCGGCGCATGTCAGGGTCAAACCTCGTTTCAGGAACCGGCGTCTTGTTAAGGGGCGTGTGGGCCAAATTGCAACCACGCAATTGTATGGGGCGCAATCTTGCGCCCGGAATAGAGAAAAAGCCGCCCCAAGGGGCGGCTTTTGCAATTGAACCAGCTGACCGGGCTTACATCAGCGGGGCCTGTCCCCAGATGTAGACCGCGAAAAACAGGAACAGCCAGACAACGTCAACGAAGTGCCAGTACCAGGCTGCCGCCTCGAACCCGACATGCTTTTCAGGTGTGAAGTCACCCTTGAGGGCCCGGATCAGGCAGACCGACAGGAAGATGGTTCCGATAACGACATGGAAACCATGGAAGCCGGTCGCCATGAAGAAGTTCGAATAGAACTGATCATCGCCAAACTTCCAGCCTTCATGGGCCAGCAGCTCATAATACTCGAACGCCTGCAACCCGGTAAAGGCGATGCCCAGAACGATACCGATGGCCAGACCGTTGATCAGCGCCTTGCGGTCATTGTCATGCACCAGCGCGTGGTGCGCCCAGGTGATTGCACAGCCTGACAGCAACAGGACCAGAGTGTTGATCAGAGGCAGGTGGAACGGGTCAACCGCGTGGATGTCCGGCTGGATGTATTCGGTGCCGGCATAGTCGTACATCGGGTACATACGATGTTTGAAGAACGACCAGAACCAGGCAAAGAAGAACATCACCTCGGACATGACGAACAGGATGAAACCGTAACGCAGACCGATGCGAACGACAGGAGTGTGATCCCCCTGGCGGCTCTCGACAACAACTTCGGACCACCATGCGAACATGGTGTAGAGAACTGCGACCAGACCGGCCCAGAACATCCACGGCGTCACGCCGTGCATCCAAAGGACTGCTCCGAACAACATCACAAAGCCGCCGACAGCTCCGATCAGAGGCCAGATCGACGGGGCCAGAATGTGATAATCATGGTTTTTAGCGTGTGCCATCAGCGTCCCTCACCTACAGGCGTTAGTTCGTGTTTGTTTCTGCCTGCGCTTCAAGGGCGGCATAGCCCTCTGGCAGGTCAATTTCGTAGAATGTATACGACAGCGTGATCGTATGAACATACTTTGCTTCAAGATCTTCGACCATTTCAGGATCGACAAAGAAGGTTACCGGCATCTCTACACGTTCGCCGGGTTGCAGTACCTGCTCTTCAAAGCAGAAGCAGGCAATCTTTTGAAAGTACCCGCCTGCCGAATAGGGCGCCACATTGTATGAGGCCTGCCCTGCAATCGGACGATCCGTTGGATTGTAGGCCTCATAGAAGGCCAGCCCGGTCTCGCCGATGCGTACTTCCATCTCGCGGACGACGGGCTTGAATTCCCAGGCCATGTCTTTGGCCTTGGATGCGTCAAACCGTATGGTGACAGTGCGGTCCAGAACTTCTTCGGGGGCGGCTTCGGCAACACCCGTGGTGCCGCCAAATCCGGTAACGCGGCAGAACCAGTCGTAGAACGGTACCGATGCCCAGGCCAGACTGCCCATCAGGACAACCACACCCACGGTTTGGGCAACAGTTTTCTGAGGACCAGACAGCGCCATCAGTTCTGAACCTCTTGCGTGGCCATGTTGAAATCAGTACCCGACACCTTCACGATGGTCAGGCCAAAGATGATCACGATAAAGGCAGCCAGCGTCAGTCCAACGCCCAGATTGCGGCTGAACCGTCGCTGATGCAGTTCATGGCTTTTGCGCAGGCTCATGACCATCCTCCCAAACCATAGGGCTTCAGCAAGGCTTCGGCCAGAATAGCGCCGAAATGCAGGAAGAGGTAGAGCAGCGAAAGTTTGAAAAAGCTGCGTTCGACCTTGAAGTTGTCGGCCTCCGAGTCATCCTCGGTCCGACGCGAAATTTGCCAGGCGCCGCGCAGGAACAACGCGTTCAACACCAGAGCCACGGTCAGGTAGATGGGACCGCCGATGCCAGAAAACGCGGTTCCTACCGCCAGAATCGCCAGCAAGCCCGTATAGACCAAAATATGTACACGCGTCGCACGGCGGCCGTGTGTCACGGTCAGCATGGGCACGCCCGCATCGTCATAGTCCGAGCGCATGAACAGGGCCAGTGCCCAGAAATGCGGCGGCGTCCACATGAAGGTCAGGGCAAACATCAGCCAGGGCTCAACCGCCATGGATCCGGTCGCAGCCACCCAGCCGATCACCGGAGGGAAAGCGCCAGCCGCACCACCGATCACGATGTTCTGCGGCGTCGAGCGCTTCAGCCACATCGTGTAGACAGCGACATAGAAAAAGATTGTGAAGCCCAGGAACGCTCCCGCAAACCAGTTGGTCGCAAGGCCCAGCATGATCACCGACAGGCCCGACAGGGTCAGGCCAATGGCCATCGCCTCACCCTCTTCCACCTTGCCGGAGGGGATCGGGCGACCTTTGGTGCGTTTCATGACCTTGTCGATATCCGCATCCCACCACATGTTCAGCGCACCGGATGCGCCGCCACCTATGGCGATGAACAGAATGGCGCAGAATCCGACAAAGGGATGGACCGGAACCGGGGCCGCCAGCAGACCGACCAGCGCCGTAAACACGACCAGAGACATCACGCGCGGCTTGAGCAGGGCGAAGTAATCGCCAAAGCTGGCCTCGTCCGCGTGGGCGGTCGCTGTGCTGGCATTGATGCTTGCGTCGGTCATCTCGGGTCCTTTTGGGGCGAAAGCTGTGCGGTCAGCCCGCACAGCCTGCATTTCGTGTCAGGCAGGTTTAACCCGCCCTCAGCGTGCTCAGTTCGAAGCAACCTGATAGTTTTGCGGCAGACCTGCATATTCTTCGATCGCGCCTTGCAGCCACTGGTCATAAGCTTCCTGGCTGACGACTTTGACGGTGATCGGCATATAAGCGTGGTCTTTGCCGCAGAGTTCCGAGCACTGACCAAAGTAGATGCCTTCTTTCTCGGCCTCGAACCACAGTTCTGCCAGACGTCCGGGCACGCCATCCTGCTTCACGCCGAAGGACGGGATGGTCCAGGAGTGGATCACGTCAGACGCGGTAACCTGCATCACGACAACCTTGCCAACCGGAACGACCACGGCGGTATCGGTGGCCAACAGCCATTCGTCATCGCTGTAACCAGCATCTGCCAGCTTCGCGCGCATAGCGTCATCCAGAACAAACGGGGTCACGTCCGCGTCAGCGGGGCGCGCGCCCTCATCCAGAGTGGCGGGATGACCCAGCAGGTAGCTGTCGAACGCGAAATCGTGATCGACATATTCATAGGTCCAGTACCACTGGTTGCCGACGACTTTGATGGTGATATCGCCTTCAGGTATTTCCTGCTGTTTGAACAGAACCGGCAGCGAAAACGCACCGATGAAGACCAGAATCAGGATGGGGCCAAGGGTCCACGCAATCTCAACCGGGGTGTAGTGCGAAAACCGTGCCGGCTTGGGGTTAACACGTTCGTTGTAGCGCACGATGCAGTAAACCAGCAGACCGGCTACCAACAGGCAGATTACGGTGATAATCACCAGAATCATGCCGTCCAGACGCTGAATTCCTGTGGCAAGGCTGGTGGCCGCGGGTTGAAAACCCATACCGCCGTCAACCGGCTTGCCAATAATCTCAAGCTCCTGAGCCATGGCTGGAAGGCTGGAGAGGGCTGTCATAAACCCTGAAAGCATCAAAGCATTCTTCATGTTCTGTCCTGATCGTTTGATCTTTGCGTCCCTGGCGAAAAGGTGTGAATCGGTCGCACCTCTCCCGTTGTCTTTGGCCGCGTTAAAAACCATATTCCGTCGGGTAGATAAAGCAAAATGCTTGCGTCAAACAGACGCTATTTTTGATCTGGATCAAACCCGAAAGGTCCCAACCCATGTCCGACGCCCAGTTTCGCCCCTTTGAAAGCGCTCTTCCGCACGATGAAGCGCTTGCCATATTGCGCTCGGCAACGGATGGCGCCGAGGATGGAGAGCTGTTTGTCGAGCGACGAAAATCCGAGTCCCTCGTGTTCGATGACGGACGTCTGCGCACCGCGTCTTATGATGCGTCGGAAGGGTTCGGACTGCGCGCCGTACAAGGTGAAGTGGCTGGATATGCGCATTCAACTGACGTTTCCATTCCTGCCCTGAAACGGGCGGCGGAAACCGCAAGACTGGCTGTAGGGGATGGCGGCGGGGTTTTGGCGGATGCTCCGCGTTCCACCAACACGCGTCTCTATACGGACGAAGACCCAATTGAATCTGCCGCGTTCCCGGTCAAGATCGAGACACTGCGTGAGATAGACGCCTTCGCGCGCGATCTGGACCCGCGTGTTGTTCAGGTCAGCGCCACGATCGCGGCGGCTGTGCAAGAGGTCGAGATCCTGCGTCCGGATGGTGTGATGGTCCGCGATGTGCGCCCCATGACCCGTGTGAATGTCTCGGTGATTGTCGAGCAGAACGGCCGCCGCGAAAGCGGATCCGCCGGTGGCGGCGGTCGGGTTGGCCTGAGCGGGTTGATTGAT
Organism: Ruegeria sp. CDSA141; assembly: GCF_059612005.1. Classification (NCBI taxonomy): domain Bacteria; kingdom Pseudomonadati; phylum Pseudomonadota; class Alphaproteobacteria; order Rhodobacterales; family Roseobacteraceae; genus Ruegeria; species Ruegeria sp. CDSA141. Next base: position 82,029 of record NZ_JBXWPT010000008.1, on the reverse strand, counting down.
CCCGCCGACTGGCAGGCCAAGGCACGCGAAGCGCTGCGCATTGCGCTGGTCAACCTGGACGCCGTTCCCGCGCCAGCCGGCGTCATGGAAGTCGCGCTTGGCCCCGGCTGGCCTGGCATCCTGTTGCACGAGGCAATAGGCCATGGTCTGGAAGGTGATTTCAACCGCAAGGGCAGCTCGGCCTTTGCCGGATTGATGGGGCAGCAGATTGCCTCGAAAGGTGTGACCGTGGTGGATGACGGTACGATTGCTGATCGCCGCGGCTCGATCAGCGTGGATGATGAGGGCACGCCCAGCGCACGCACGGTGCTGATCGAAGACGGCATCCTGACCGGCTACATGCAGGACCGCCAGAACGCTCGCTTGATGGGTGTTGCGCCCACTGGCAACGGGCGGCGACAAAGCTATGCGTACAAACCCATGCCGCGCATGACCAATACGATCATGCTGGGGGGCGAGGCCGACCCGCAGGCTCTGGTAGCTGACATCAAGGACGGTATCTGGGCGGTTGGTTTCGGCGGAGGTCAGGTAGACATTACCAACGGCAAGTTCGTTTTCTCATGCACCGAGGCGTACCGCGTCGAAAACGGCAAAATCGGTGCACCGGTCAAAGGGGCCACGCTGATTGGTGACGGCCCTTCGGCCTTGAAACGGATCCGCGGCCTCGGCAACGATATGGCGCTGGACCCCGGCATGGGAACCTGCGGCAAGGATGGGCAATGGGTGCCGGTAGGCGTTGGCCAGCCAACCGTCCTGATGGACGGGCTGACCGTCGGCGGCTCTGCAGCCTGAGTCGAACCCAGGATGCAGAAAGAGGCGCAGGGTTAACCTTGCGCCTCTTTCATCATTAAACTTGCGTTTGGTGACAAAAAGCACCTCTTTCTGTGGTATTTCTTTTATATTGTTTAATATCAAGATTTTATAGTCGCATCGCCTGACGATATTAAAATAAATATGTCAAATTTTCGACGATTCACAAGCTGTTAACCGCTTATCCCGTAGACCAGTTCTGTAACAAGGCGGAGCAACGGATGACCGAAGAGCAGCTTTCTTCCAATCACCCCCCACTCCCACCCACCACGGAAGAGGACCGGTTCTCGTGGCTTCGCCTGTTGCGTTCTCGCAAGGTCGGTCCGGCGACATTTCGTCGGCTGCTGCGCGAACATGGCTCAGCGCAGAACGCGCTGGCCGCGCTGCCTGAAATGGCACGCGCCGCCGGTATAACAGGGTATGAAACCTGCCCTCCCGGCGTGATCGAGGCGGAACTCAAGGCCGCAAGGGCCGCCAAAGCGCGGCTTTTGTGCCTTGGGTCCGCTGATTTTCCAACGACCCTGGATGATCTGAACGATGCCCCCCCGTTGCTTTGGGCAGTCGGGGATGTTTCGCTTCTGCAAAAACCATCGATTGCGATGGTCGGCGCGCGAAACTGTTCCTCGCTTGGCGCACGGATGGCGCGTGGCTTAGCCTCGGAGTTGGGCAGCAAGGGGTACGTGGTTGTGTCTGGTCTGGCGCGCGGTATCGACACGGCCGCACATATGGCCGCACTGGAGACAGGTACGGTGGCAGTCATGGCAGGCGGTGTCGATGTGATCTATCCCGCCGAAAACACGGAGCTGGCCCGCGACATCGCCTCCAGAGGCTTGCGGCTTTCTGAGCAGCCGATGGGTGTAACACCCCAGGCCCGTCACTTTCCGCGCCGAAATCGGATCATTTCGGGGCTTGCACAGGCCGTTGTCGTCGTCGAGGCCGCTGCCAAATCCGGGAGTCTGATAACAGCACGTGACGCGTTGGATCAGGGACGCGAGGTTCTGGCCGTTCCCGGCCATCCGTTCGACGCGCGGGCCGCCGGTTGCAATCTGTTGATTCGTGATGGCGCAACGCTGGTTCGATCCGCTGATGATGTTATTGAAGCGTTGCCCCGAACAAACGATTTGGTTTCACTACCGCCCGAACCTCCCTCTGCACCGATCGCGCGCCCCGCAAGGGACCTGCATGTGCAGATCCTCGAGCGACTCGGTCCCTCACCTATCGCTGAAGATCAATTGCTGCGGGATATCACGGTCTCAGCCGGTGAGCTTGGTCCGGCGCTGATCGACCTTGAACTTGATGGGCGAATCCAGCGTCAGCCTGGAGGTCTGCTGTCGCTGGCAAGTTGATCGAACCCTTGATCTGGCTGGTCCGGTTCCTGAATATCTGTGGTAGCGCACTGAAATCACGGCGCTTTTCCACCTGCAAAAGGAACGCATTGACAATTCCTGCTTGCCCCACACATTTTGCTCCACCATAGAAGGCGTCAAATTCGTCGAGCGAGGTTTCCCCTTAAATGCCCGTAGTTGTTGTAGAATCTCCGGCCAAAGCAAAAACAATCAATAAATATCTGGGGCCCGACTACACAGTTCTGGCCTCTTACGGCCATGTGCGGGACCTGCCGCCAAAGGACGGATCCGTCGATCCCGAACACGATTTCTCGATGAAATGGGAAGTGGGGAACGACAGCCGCAAGCATGTCAAAGCCATTGCTGACGCGCTGAAAGAAGACAACGCGCTGATCCTCGCCACTGACCCTGACCGGGAGGGCGAAGCAATCAGCTGGCACCTGCAGGAAGCGTTGACCAAACGCCGGTCGATCAAGAAAGACACGCCTGTCAGCCGCGTGACCTTCAACGCCATCACGAAAGAGGCTGTCACACAGGCAATGCAAAACCCGCGCCAGGTCGACATGCCGCTGGTTGAGGCCTATCTGGCCCGCCGTGCGCTGGACTATCTTGTGGGCTTCAACCTGTCTCCGGTTTTGTGGCGCAAATTGCCCGGCGCGAAGTCCGCTGGGCGCGTGCAGTCCGTCTGTTTGCGCCTGATCGTCGAACGCGAGATGGAAATCGAAGCGTTCAAACCGGTCGAATACTGGTCGGTCAGAGCACTGCTCGAGACGCCTCGTGGTCAGACCTATGAGGCGCGGCTGGTCACGCTGGCGGGCAAAAAGCTGGACAAGCATGATCTGGCCAACGCCACGCAGGCGGAACTGGCCGTTCAGGCCGTTACCAGCCGGGCACTGACCATAACCTCGGTCGAGGCCAAGCCTGCCGCCCGCAACCCCAGCGCACCATTTATGACCTCGACCTTGCAGCAGGAAGCAAGCCGCAAGTTCGGAATGGGCGCGCGCCACGCGATGCAAGTGGCGCAGCGGCTCTATGAGGCCGGATACATAACTTATATGCGGACCGACGGCATAGACATGGCGCCCGAGGCCGTTGCGGCAGCACGGGATGCCATCGCCGACCGCTTTGGCGCCGAATATGTTCCGGACAGCCCGCGCATCTACAAGAACAAGGCCAAGAACGCTCAGGAAGCGCACGAGTGTATCCGCCCGACAGATATGTCGCGCGACGCCAAGGCCTTGAAAGTCACGGACGAGGATCAGCGCAAGCTTTATGATCTGATCTGGAAACGTACCATTGCCTGTCAGATGGCAGCCGCCCGCCTGGAGCGCACGACCGTCGAGATTGGCAGCGATGACGGTCAGGTCGGCCTTCGCGCCACTGGCCAGGTCGTGATGTTCGATGGTTTCATGCGGGTGTACGAAGAAGGCCGGGATGACATTGCGGACGAGGACGAAAAGCGTCTGCCACAGATCACGCAGGGTGATCCAGCCCGTTTTGCCAAAACCTCTCTGAAGGATCAGTTCGCCAAGGCGACCAGCGACAGCGGGGACAAGGTTGCGAAAGAGGCGATCCTGTCCGAGAACGAATCTGTTCTGGCGCTGCAGCATCACACTCAACCACCCCCGCGTTATACCGAAGCGACGCTGGTCAAACGGATGGAAGAGCTGGGGATCGGGCGACCATCAACCTATGCCTCGATCGTCACGACGATTCAGGACCGGGAATATGTACGCAAGGACAAAAACCGGCTGATCCCCGAGGAAAAGGGGCGGATCGTTACGATCTTCTTGCTGAATTTCTTCCGGCAGTACGTAGGCTATGAGTTCACCGCCAATCTGGAAGAAGAGTTGGATGATGTCAGCGCCGGGGAACGCGACTACAAGGACCTGTTGGGCAAGTTCTGGCGTGATTTTTCAGCCGCGATTGGCGAGACGTCCGAGCTGCGGATTTCTGAAGTGTTGGACAGGCTCGACGAAGCTCTGGCTCCGCAGCTCTACCCGCCGCGCGAGGATGGGTCCGATCCGCGTATCTGCCCGAAATGCGGTACCGGTCAGTTGCACCTGAAGACCTCGCGGACCGGCGGGTTCGTTGGCTGCGGAAACTATCCGGAATGTACCTATACGCGTCCGATTGCAGGTGAAGGTGCGGAAGGCGACGAAAAACTGCTGGGCGAAGATGGTGGCGATGAGATCTGGTTGAAATCCGGCCGGTTCGGTCCTTACGTTCAGCGCGGCGAACCCACGCCCGAGAACAAAAAGCCGCCCCGCGCGTCGTTGCCGCGAGGGTGGAGCAAGGATGACATGGATCTGGAAAAGGCGCTGACGCTGCTGTCCCTGCCCCGTCAGATCGGCGAACACCCCGAGGGAGGCATGATCAGCGCTAATTTCGGACGGTTCGGCCCGTATTTGATGCATCAGTTGCCGGAAGAGGCGAAACCGGTTTACGCCAACCTCAAAGACCCCAATGACGTGTTCGAGATCGGCATGAACCGTGCCGTTGAATTGCTGGCCGAAAAACGCGCCAATCCCGGACGTGGACGACGAGCCGCAGCGAAACCCCTGAAGGAACTGGGCGAGCATCCCAATGGCGGAGCAATGCAGGTTCTCGACGGGCGCTATGGGCCATATGTGAAATGGGAGAAGGTCAACGCAACCATCCCCAAGGACATAAAACCCGAGGACGTGACGCAAGAAATGGCCATCGAACTGGTCAATGAACGCGCGACCAAGAAGGGCACCAAGAAAAAGGCGGCCCCCAAGAAGAAGGCCACAACCAAGAAGGCGGCGGGATAGGTAGAAATACCTCCCTCCTCCGGGTTTCATTGACTTCCCAATGACGTGGCGGCACAACCTGCCCATCACCATGTCATTGGGGGAGTTTTCCATGAAGAAAGTCTATGCCAATGCCACCGAGGCGCTCGATGGGGTGCTGTCGGATGGTATGCTGATCGCCGCAGGCGGGTTTGGCCTGTGCGGCATTCCGGAATTGTTGCTTGAGGCCATCAGGGAATCGGGCGTCAAAGACCTGACCTTTGCGTCAAACAACGCAGGCGTGGACGATTTCGGCATCGGCATCCTGCTGCAAACCAAGCAGGTCAAGAAAATGATCAGTTCGTATGTCGGTGAAAACGCAGAGTTCATGCGTCAATATCTGAGCGGCGAGTTGGAGCTGGAATTCAACCCGCAGGGCACTCTGGCGGAACGGATGCGCGCAGGTGGCGCGGGTATCCCCGGCTTCTACACAAAAACCGGCGTTGGCACCGTGATTGCCGACGGTAAGGAGCACAAGGACTTCAACGGCGAGACTTACATTCTTGAAGAGGGCATCTTCGCCGACCTGGCCATCGTCAAGGCGTGGAAGGCCGACGACACCGGCAACCTGGTGTTCCGCAAGACCGCCCGCAACTTCAATGTGCCGGCAGCGACATGCGGCAAGATCTGCGTGGCTGAAGTGGAAGAGATTGTTCCGCGTGGCGCGCTGGACCCCGACTGCATCCACCTGCCCGGTATCTATGTGCATCGCATCGTTCAGGGCAAACACGAAAAGCGCATTGAACAGCGCACCACCCGGAAGAAGGAGGAAGCATAATGCCCTGGGACCGCAATCAGATGGCCGCACGCGCGGCAGAGGAACTGGAAGACGGCATGTATGTGAACCTCGGCATCGGCATCCCGACGCTGGTGGCAAACTATGTGGGTGACAAGGACATCACTCTGCAATCGGAAAACGGCATGCTGGGCATGGGCCCCTTTCCTTTTGAGGGCGAAGAAGACCCAGACCTGATCAATGCGGGCAAGCAGACGATCACTGAATTGTCCCGCACGGCCTATTTCGACAGTGCCACATCCTTCGCCATGATCCGCGGCGGCAAGATCGCTGCGGCGATTCTGGGTGCAATGGAAGTGGATGAGAAAGGTGATCTGGCCAACTGGATGATTCCCGGAAAGCTGGTGAAAGGCATGGGCGGTGCAATGGATCTGGTCGCAGGCGTAGGCCGTGTGATTGTCGTGATGGACCACACCAACAAACATGGTGACAGTAAGGTCCTGAAGGAATGTACCCTGCCATTGACCGGAAAGGGCGTCGTAGATCGTATCATCACCAATCTGGGTGTGCTGGATGTGGTCGAAGGCGGTCTGAAAATCGTGGAACTGGCGGAAGGTGTCAGCGAAGACGAGCTACGCGCAGCAACAGAAGCGACAATCGTTTCCTGATCAATTGGAAAGGCCCGCCAGATCACGGCGGGCCTTTTTCAGTTTGACGTCTGAAAAACACAGCCATCGGAAATCAGGTCCGGCGGCGTCGTACACAAGGCCCGCGCGATCTGGAACGCGGCAAGGACCTTTGGCACATAGTCTCGGGTTTCAGCATAGGGCGGCACGCCGCTGTGTTTGCGTACGGCCCCCTCACCCGCGTTGTATCCAGCCAATACTAGTATTGGATCATTCCCGAACTCTTCCATCAGCCAGTTGAGGTATTTCACACCGCCTGCGATATTGTCAGAGGGCTGAAGACTGTCTTTCACCCCGAATCTGGCCGCCGTGGCGGGCATCAATTGCATGAGCCCTTGCGCGCCAGCAGAGCTGACAGCATCTGCACGTCCGGCTGATTCCACCGAAATCACCGCTAACACCAGCGCAGGTGAAACATTGGTTCCGACTGTGGAACGAAGGATCTCGATCCCGCGTTCCTTTGCGATGTTTTGCAGCGATTGCAGTCGCGGTGATCTTACGTTCGTCGCGGCTAGGGCGTTGATAGCTGCATCCAGCCGCCAGGCCCCGGCTTCATCCATGTGTGGTGAAACCCGGTTCCAGAATGCCTTGTACGACCCCTTGGGATCTCGTTTGGCTTCGACACCAGGCACCGCTGCCGGAGTGACCTTGGTGCGCGCGATGATTTCAGGGACCACCAGTTCAACGCCCGTACTGGGCGCTGAAGGGTTGGCTGCGTGTTCCTCCGGTGTGATTTGCACAGATACACGCGGGCGGTCGCCGGGTTTGGGGGCTTTGACTCGCTTGTATACGCCGCGCGGCTCTATCTCGGTCGCATTCACTGATGCGGTACCCGATATCAGAAACGCCAGCACACCGGCGCATTGGAGTGCGTTCCGGAGATTCATTTGCCTGCCTCGTGTTTTCTTTTTAGGCGATTTGAACCCTGAATCTTCTCGCAAGGCCAGAAAAACAAAGCGAATTGGGGCAGTTTCGCCTCATTTGGCGCAATTTTGCATCGCTATAGGGCCTTCACTTCAATCGATGATATTTTTTTACCATTTATTTTCAATAAGTTACTAAAATTATCACCAAAAAGTTAAGCTGCGCGAAAAAAAATCGGTGTTTGGCCCAATTCCTGCCACGCCCAACAGTCAAACATAGTCCCATACCGAGACGGACATGAGCGGACTGAGAGAGAAAGCTCTGAAAGACGCCGAGGTTTGTTAAACTTTTTTTGATCCTTTAGGAGGGACGTAACATGATCAAGTTCATCAAGAACTTCCGCAAAGACGAAGACGGCGCAGTAACAGTTGACTGGGTTGTTCTGACCGCAGCAGTCATCGGCCTGGCCGCAGTTGCATACCAGCAGATTTCGGCTGGCGCCACTGGCCTGGCAACCGGCGTAAACGAAGCGCTGAACGCCGCATCGCTGAGCACCGGCAGCAACACTGCGACAGGTGGTATCACCGGCGAAGGCAAAAGCAACTAAGTTGCTGCTCTAGAGAATTTTCAAGGCCGCGCTCAATGGGCGCGGCCTTTTTTTTGTGATCTGAAACTGCTTCATCCCAGGCGCACAGATTCCAGCCTGCGCGCAAGTCATGCAAAACTTCGCGACGCTCGGGGTGTTTTGTTGCAACCCCTGTGTTTCTTATGTCCCAATCAATCCGACACACGCGCGGTCTCTGCCTGAGACCGAAATTTTCTGCGAAATCAATATTTAGCCCAAATTTCGCCGTCCGCGCGAACCAGTTATGGACCAACCTGTCGGTGGCACTGACGCGACGTATTTGGAGATAAGCACATGTTCAGGTTCCTTAATCAGTTTAAATCTGACGAAGCAGGAGCGGTGACAGTTGACTGGGTGGTATTGACCGCCGTGGTCATAGGATTGTCGGGCGCGACCTACCTCGTAATCAGCTCAAGCGTCGACGGCATGGGCGGCAACATAAACGGGGCCATGAACAGTGCCGTTGTCAGCACCGGGTCGAACACTGCACCCTCGGGCATTATCACGGCAGGAACCGCCGGCGGCGGAAACTAAACCACAGCAGGTGTACGCCTCAGCTGTTTTCCAAAGACGTTACTCTTAACCGTTTCGACGCAAAGCGCTGCGCCCATGGGGTGCGGCGCTCTTTTGTTGCGCACGATCCGCTGGCAATCGTGAGGAAAGGCAACACTCACCATGAAGAATTGTGCGGAAGATGGCGTAGAATCTGACAATCAGGCACATTTGTCCCACATTTCGACACAATTTGCAGTTAGCAAATAGGCTGTTTCAATGTGGTTCCTTGGCCGCTAAGTAATCGACCAAACAAAAGAATGAGGTACACGCATGCGAGCAGTTTTCGGACTTGTCCTGATTGTCGGCGTTGCACTGGCCGGGGGCGCCGTTTACATGGCGCGAAACTATATTGCGGAATACCAAAGCGAGTTGGCACGCCAAAGACTTGCTGCAGAAGAAGCCCTGGCCAACGCCAAAGTCGACGTTGTTCCGACTGTCACTGTGTTTGTGTCGAACCGCGCCTTGAAATACGGCGAGCGGTTGACTGAGGAAGATATACGCGCTGTTGACTGGCCGGAAAACGCGATCCCGGAAGGTACTTTCAAGGAGCTTACAGCCCTGTTCCCCGTAAGCGGCGCAAATGAACGTTTCGTTTTGAGGGCAATGGAAAAGGACGAAGCGATCATGGAGGTCAAGATCACTCGTCCGGGCGAAAAAGCTGGCCTGACGTCACGTCTGGAAAAGGGTATGCGTGCCTTTGCGATCAGCGTTGACGTTGCTTCTGGCGTTTCGGGTTTCTTGCGACCCGGCGATAGTGTCGACATCTATTGGACGGGTTCCAGTGGAACCATCGAGGGGAGCAGCGGTGGTATCACCCGCCTGATCGAAACCAACGTGCAACTCATTGCCGTCGACCAGACCGCCGGTTCGGATGTCACCAACACAACGATTGCGCGCACAGTTACGGTTGCGGCCACACCGGAACAGGTCGCCGCATTGGCACAGGCCCAAAACACAGGGCGTCTTTCACTGGCTCTGGTTGGGGTACAGGATGAATCCGTTGCGTCTACGATTGAGGTGGACCAAAACAAGCTGCTGGGAATTCAGAAAACTGCCCCGGAACCCGAGGCAAAAGCCGAGAAGGTATGCACAACACGTATTCGCCGCGGTGGCGAAATCGTAAATGTACCGATCCCCTGTACAAATTGACGCCAATTCAGAACGTTACAGGTTCAGAGCCGCACCCTTGGTGCGGCTTATTTTTTTGCGATTGTTGCCAATTCCCCACATAAGGAAACTTACGGAAACCATTGATTATTGCAATAAATTCGGATTTCGCGCAGTCTCTCCACCTATAGGGCATAAGACCCAAAAAAACGAGGCGTGATCGGAGAGGCAGGTCACATGACAATACGTTCCTGGATCAGCGCAACCCTGCTGGGGTTGTCGCTTGTTATGGCCCCCATTGGCGACACCGCCTGGGCCGAAACTTTGCGCGTGGTGAAGAAAGGGACTGTGGAAACACTCGACGTCCCGATGAACCGCGCAATTGTCGTAGAAAGCGAGCAACCGTTTGCAGAGCTCAGCATTGCCAACGCCGGCATTGCAGATATCTCTTCATTGTCGGAGCGCACAATCTATGTTCTGGGTAAGGCCCCCGGCCTTACCACGCTGACGCTGTTTGATGGCGCTGGCAATTTGTTGGCCAACGTTCGCGTCCGCGTCGCACCAGATGTCACGGAGTTCAAGGAACGTCTGCGTCAGATCCTGCCCAACGAACCCATCGAGGTTCGCACGGCCAATGATGGCATTGTTTTGTCCGGCACAATCTCCAGCTCGGCAAAACTGGCGCGCGCTTTGGAACTGGCTGAAAGATATGCTCCCGAGCGTGTTTCCAACCTGATGTCGGTCGGTGGTGTTCAGCAGGTCATGCTGAAGGTCCGCTTTGCGGAAATGAACCGCTCGGTCGCCAAAAGCCTGACAGCGTCGCTTGGTTTCGGCGGAGGTGACGTTACCGGGGGCTTCAACACGCTCAATAACCAGTTCGCACTGAACAACGCTTTGTCGAACAACATTCCGGCCGTTCAGGCCAATACAGGCGCGATCCTGTTTGGTTTCGGCGCAGGCTCAACGCAAGTTCGCCTGTTGTTGGAAGCACTTGAAACCAAAGGGTTGGCCCGCAGTCTGGCTGAACCGAACCTGTCCGCCTTGTCAGGTCAGGAAGCTTCCTTCCTGGCCGGCGGTGAAGTTCCGATTCCGGTACCACAGGATGATGGCGTTGTTGCCATTGAATACAAAGCATTCGGCGTTGAGATGGACTTCATCCCACGCGTTGTTGACGGTGATCTGATCAATCTTGAAATGGGCACCGCTGTTTCAAGTATCGATCAGAGCTCGGATTTCACCATCAACGGCGACTCCGTACCCAGCTTCATCACGCGCCGGGCAAAAACAACGATTGAACTTCGGGATGGTGAAAGCTTTGCCATTGCCGGTTTGATCCAGGATAACTTCGCCGATTTGAGCAATCAGGTCCCATGGCTGGGTGATGTGCCCGTTCTTGGCGCGTTGTTCCGCAGCGCCGACTACCAGCGCGAGCAAAGCGAACTCGTGGTCATCATCACCGCGCATCTGGTTTCGCCAACTCGTGGAGAGACACTTGCCCTTCCCACCGATCGGGTAAAACCGCCCAGCGAATTTGACCTGTTCGTGAATGGCAGGGTCGCGCGCACACAACGCACTGGAGCCGGCGGAGCGTCAGAGGTTGCCAAGCAAGACTTCGGCAGCTCCTACGGCTACGTCCTAGATTGATCAGGAGGATAGGACCAATGCAGAAGTGGATTATCACACTGGGTCTTTCGGTCGCTGTCGCCGCGTGTACGCGTGAGGCCGGGTACGAGATCGATGCAGGCACTTTCGGAAACGCGACATTAAACAATGTCCAGGTTCAAAGCGGTGAATTGACCTATGCGCAGATTCTCAGCCGCCGGTTTGCCGCTGACGTGCCCAGCCAGGTGAACTTTGCGTTCAACAGCTCGCAACTGGATGCTTCGGCTCAGCGTATTCTGTTGCAACAGGCGGACTGGATCAAACAGTTTCCCGAAGCCCGTTTCCGCGTTTACGGACATACGGACGCTGTGGGATCAACCAGCTACAACAAAAGCCTTGGCTTACGCCGTGCACAGGCAGTCGTCGCGTTTTTGGGACAACAGGGTATCTCGCGCTCACGGCTTGAGGCGGTGGTGTCCTTTGGCAAGACGCAACCGCTGGTCGCAACGCAAAACCGGGATCGCAGGAACCGCAGAACGGTCACCGAAGTTTCAGGATTTGTTGACCGTAACCCGCAGCTTCTGGATGGCAAATATGCCGAAGTCATCTATCGCGAATATGTAGAAAGTGCGACCGCTGTAAGCCAGATTCAGGAAGTTGACGCCCAGGACGCTGGCAGCGGTGGATAATACGTTTGAAATGGGCGGCATCGTCGCCCATTTCCCTACAATTGGTTCTTTTGCGCCCAATTCTTGCCCAACTTCAAAGCAACATTGTGAACAATAGGGTGACCTGCGGCCAAATTTGACCGTATTGGGGCGACAGCACATCAATCTGGCGGATTTCGTTCATATGACATGCTGAGCCCTCACGACGAGGATAATGTTAATGACCAGCGCGACGCCGCAAGACGACAATACTGCAATCTTGGCCTGCACGATCAGTCGGGATGTTCAGAATTTCGACCTTTTGATCGAAGACATGGAAACCATCCTGGGCGAGCGCTGGGGGGATCTGGGATTTGCAGAAGCGTTGGCCTTTTTCAGCCAACCCGAAGCTGAAGCACTGGAATTTGTAGCTCTGGCTATCGACGGAGAAGATGAAGACAACCTTTCCCTGCTGGGTGAGATAATTACCCAAGCGAATGAAAAGAAAGTAAAAGTTGTTCTGATCGCCGAGGACGTTACTCCGGCTTCATTGCACCAACTGCTGCGCAAGGGCGCGGACGAGTTTGTGCCCTACCCTCTTCCGGAAGGTGAGTTGCAGGAAGCCATTGAGCGTATGAAGCAGCCAGACCCGGTTGCCGTGGCGCAAGCGGCTGCCGTTCCTCTGGCGGGTGGCGAATCAAAGGAAGGCGCCTTGTTTGTCGTTCAGGGCCTGGCAGGTGGTGTCGGAGCGACGACGCTGGCCGTTAACCTAGCTTGGGAACTGGCATGTGCCTCTGACAAGGACGCGCCAACTGTCTGCCTGATCGATCTGGACCTGCAATACGGTACCGTTTCCACCTACCTAGACCTGCCGCGGCGGGAAACAGTGTTTGAAATGTTATCGGACACGGATGCGATGGACAGCGAAGTGTTCTCGCAAGCTCTTCAAACATATGAAGAAAAATTGCAGGTTTTGACGGCCCCCTCTGATATGGTGCCGCTGGACCTGATTACTCCGGAAGACATTCAACGCGTGATTGACGTGTCGCGCGCGCATTTCGACTACGTCATTGTTGATATGCCGAAGACGCTTGTCCTGTGGTCTGAAACAGTTTTGCAGGCTGCCCATGTGTATTTCGCCATGATTGAGCTGGACATGCGGTCCGCCCAGAATGCCCTGCGCCTGAAGCGTGCTTTGCAGGCAGAGGAACTGCCATTCAACAAGTTGCGCTTTGCATTGAACCGGGCGCCGAAGTTTACCGACCTGAACGGAAAAAGCCGTGTGAAGCGCATGGGGGAAAGCCTTGGTATCTCCATCGACCTGCTACTGCCTGATGGTGGCAAACCGGTCATGCAAAGTGGGGATCACGGCCTGCCTCTGGCAAATGCGGCCGCCAAGAATCCGTTACGCCGGGAAATCGCAAAGCTGGCAAAGTCGCTTCACAGCCTTGGCAGCAGTGCCGAAGAAGCTGCGTAACATCATCCCAAGGGGGGATAAGCCGTGTTTTCAAGATACAAAAAGCAGCCCGTAGCGCAGCCCGTCAAAACGCCGGCGCAACAGCCCGAAACTGGGGCGTCCACAGCGCAAGAGACACCTGTTGCGACTGCCGTGGCCCGCAAGCCTGTGAAAAAGATTGCAGGTGAGGTCGCAAGCTCGGACCGGGATCGGAAACGCAAAGAGCGGCTGGGCGAGATCAAGATCGAACTACACCGCGAGTTGCTCGAAAACCTGAACCTGGCAGCACTGGAGAACGCTGGCGAATCGGAGTTGCGTGCTGAAATCAGTGCAATCGCCAGTGAAGTTCTGGAAACAAGAAACATTGTTCTGAACCGCGAAGACCGGTCCCAGCTGAACAAGGAACTTTATGACGAGGTAACGGGGCTTGGGCCGCTTGAAGCATTGCTTCAGGACGATACGGTCAACGATATTCTGGTGAACGGTCCACAACAGATCTTTGTGGAACGCTCCGGTAAGCTGGAAATCAGCGATATTACCTTCAAGGATGAAAAGCACCTGATGCGGATCATCGACAAGATCGTGTCCGCCGTGGGCCGTCGAGTTGACGAATCCAACCCGTATGTTGACGCCCGTCTGGCCGATGGCTCGCGTTTCAACGCTATGGTGCCACCGATTGCGGTGGACGGATCGCTTGTTTCCATTCGTAAGTTCAAGAAAGATAAGCTGGGCATTGACGATCTGGTCAATTTCGGGGCGTTCACCGAAGAAATGGCCGCCTATTTGCAGGCCGCCGTGTCCACCCGGCTGAATATCATCGTTTCCGGGGGTACGGGTTCTGGTAAAACGACCACGCTCAACGCCCTGTCCAGTTTCATCGACGACGCCGAGCGCATTCTGACCATCGAGGATACGGCGGAACTTCAGCTGCAACAGACGCATGTGGGCAGGATGGAAAGCCGCCCGCCCAACGTGGAAGGCAAAGGTGAGGTCAGTCCGCGTGACTGTCTGAAAAACGCCCTGCGTATGCGTCCTGACCGTATCATCGTGGGTGAGACGCGTGGTGCCGAGGTGATCGATATGTTGCAGGCCATGAACACAGGCCACGACGGATCGATGACCACGATCCACGCCAACTCGGCCCGGGACGGTATTTCACGTCTGGAAAACATGATCGCCATGGCCGGGATCGAAATGCCGATCAAAGCCGTCCGCAGTCAGATCGCTTCGGCTGTCAACCTGATCGTGCAGGCCAGTCGTCTGCAGGACGGTTCGCGCCGGATGACCTCGATCACCGAGATCACCGGGATGGAAGGTGACGTGATTTCCATGCAGGAAATATTTCGTTTTCAACGCGTTGGCCTGACACCCGACAACAAGATCATCGGACACTTTACCGCGACCGGCGTGCGCAGCCACTATTCGGAACGCTTCCGTCTATGGGGCTTTGATTTGCCAGCGTCCATCTACGACCCAACCACAATGTAGGAGAACCAGGTATGCAATTGCCTATGGAGGCGATCATTTATGTCGCCATCTTTGTGGGGGTTCTTGCCTTGGTCGAGGGCATCTATCTTGTCGCCTTCGGCAAGTCCATCAGCCTGAACAGCCGGGTCAACCGGCGTCTGGACATGCTGGAAAAGGGTGCTGGGCGCGAACAGGTACTGGAACAGCTGCGCAAAGAGATGCAGCAGCATATGAAGTCGCAGAGCATCCCTCTGTACTCACTGCTGGCAGACAAGGCGCAAAAGGCGGCAATCGCGTTCTCTCCACGTCAATTGATCATGATCATGGGTCTGGTATCCGCCATGGCCTTTGTCGGATTGAGCATTGGCACCGCTACGGACACGGCACTGCGCATCGTTGTTTCCATCGCAATCGGCATCGGTGGCGTTTACGCCTGGGTCAACCACAAGGCCAAGAAACGAATGGGTATGATCGAAGAACAACTGCCGGACGCGGTTGAACTGATGGTGCGATCTCTGCGTGTCGGAAATCCATTTGTATCGACAATTCAAGTGGTTGCAAACGAAGTCCAGGATCCGCTGGGAACCGAATTTGGCGTTATCGCCGATGAATGTGCCTATGGTCGCGATGTGGGCGAGGCCCTAAAGGACATGGCTGAACGTCTGGACATGCAGGATATGCGCTTTCTGGCCGTAGCCGTGGGTATTCAGCAGCAATCTGGCGGTAACCTTGCTGAGATATTGGCCGGATTGGCAAAGGTGATCCGTGCTCGTTTTCGCTTGTTCCGTCGCGTCAAGGCGATTACAGCCGAGGCACAATGGTCTGGTAAGTTCCTGTCCGGGTTTCCCGTCGCCTGTCTGATATTCATTCTGGTCAAGGACCCGGGCTATTACGACGATGTTTTGGATCACCCCTGGTTTATTCCCGCGTGTTTTGTTGTCGCTATCCTGCTGACATTGAACCTGATCGTCATGAAAATCATCACCAACATCAAGGTCTGAGGGCAGTACCATGGAATTCCTGACCAGCATCAATGACCTGTTGACCCAGCACTTGGGTGAGTTCGGCCCCCTGATCATTGTCGGCGTACTTGGCCTGATTTTGGTTCTGGTCGCTGTCACACTGATGATGAAGCAGCCGGAAGATCCCCTGAAGAAACTGCAAAGATCTAATGCTGCCCCTCCAAAGCAGAAAAAGGGGAAAAAAGAGCAGCTTCGAAACTCAAGCCGAAACGAACAGCTTGAGAAGTTCGCGACTTTTCTGGAGCCCAAGAACGAAGAAGAATATTCGGCAGTCGAGCTGAAACTGCGTCAGGCGGGCTACAGGTCGAAGGATTCAGTTCGGTTCTTTCACTTTGCGCAGTTTTCTTTGGGTATCCTTGGCATTTTCCTTGGTGTTATGTTGGTCACAGTCTTTTCCGGCGGCCAGGAGTTTACCGGAACACAGATGATGATCCGGGTGCTTGTTCCCGGCGCGATTGGCTATTTCGCACCAAAATACTGGATTACGCGCCGGGTTGAAGAACGGAAGGAAGCGATTACCGCCGGCTTTCCCGATACGCTCGACCTGATGCTCGTCTGCGTTGAGGCCGGTCAGTCGCTGGATCAGGCCATTGTTCGGGTAGCCGGTGAAATGAGTGCGTCGTATCCAGATATCGCGCAGGAATTCGAAACTGTCGCGCATGAAATGAAGGCTGGTAAGGACAAGGACACCGTCCTGCGTGATTTCGGCGTGCGATGTGGTGTGCAGGACGTGAACTCATTTGTTACCGTTATGATCCAATCGGCGACATTTGGCACATCGATTGCCGAGGCGTTGCGGGTTTACGCCGGTGAGATGCGCGACAAACGTGTGATGCGCGCCGAAGAGGCCGCGAACAAGTTGCCGACCAAGATGACTCTTGTCACAATGATGCTGACAGTACCGCCACTGCTGATTATTCTGATCGGCCCGTCGGCGAACGTTATTTCGAGTTTTGGACGCTAGGTCGGATAGAACCATATGAATGCTGAAATCAGGTGCTTCCCTTCCGGGTTTCGCCGAATGCTCCGGGCCACCATGGTTTTTGCCATGGTGGCTTCTTGCACAGAAGGCCTGTCACCTAACGGATTGGATGCACCGGGAATTGACGCCAAAGGTCAGGCCGAGGACAGCATCAAAGTCGGAAACAGATTGATGGCCGCCGGAGAATACGAACTGGCGCTTGAAACTTTTTCCCGGGCCGCGCTGGAGCAGGGTATGACGCCCCAGGTCCTGACTTCTCTGGGCACCGCGAATGTCGGACTCCGCCGCTTGGGTCAGGCCGAAAAACTGCTGCGCCGTGCTGTAGAAGACGACACGGACTGGCCCGTGGCGTGGAACAATCTCGGTGTCCTGCTGATGGAGAAACAGGAATACCCTGAAGCCGCGCAAGTGTTTCAGCGGGCCTATGCGTTGGACAATGGCGAAAGTGACGCAATCCGGGACAATCTGCGCTTAGCACTCGCAAAAATGGAAAATCCTGTTAATAATACACCACAAGAACAACAAGAATACACACTGGAGCAGCTTGGCGACGGGCAATTCACGCTACGCAAGATCCAGTAATTGAGGCGAGAGCAGTAAAGGACGCAAAAAATGCGCCAGCAATTCTTGATTCCGACTGTTGTTATCAGTGGTCTGATCCTTTCGGCCTGTGCAAAGGAAACCGAAGAGGAAAAGGTTGAACGCACATTCCAGGAAGTGAACGTAATTGACGAAACCAACCTGAACGATGTGCTTCTGAGCGCCGCTGATCCAAATGAGGCAGTGACCTATTTCCACGGTGCAGCACTCAAAAACCCGGACCGGATCGATCTTCAGCGTGGACTGGCAATTTCCTTGGGCCGTGCCAAACGCACGACCGAAGCCGTAACCGCGTGGAAGCGCGTTACGACGATGAAAGGCACGAATGCCGCGGACAAGGTCGAATACGCGGACGCACTAGTCCGAAACGGAGACTGGTCGCAGGCCAAAACGGTTCTGGATTCGGTCCCCCCGACCTTTGAAACCTTCAAACGGTATCGCCTTGAAGCCGTGGTTGCGGATTCCCGGAAAGAGTGGAAGCGCGCGGATCATTTCTATGAAACCGCTGTCGGACTGACGACACGTCCAGGCAGTGTGATGAACAACTGGGGGTATTCCAAACTGACCCGCGGCCAATATGCCGAAGCTGAGCGGTTGTTCTCGGATGCAATCCGCCAGGACAACTCATTGTTTACCGCAAAGAACAACCTTGTTTTGGCCCGATCAGCGCAAGGCAACTATAGCCTGCCAGTCGTCCCCATGACTCAGGTTGAACGGGCGCGCTTGCTGAACACAATGGGTATTTCAGCAGTCAAACAGGGCGATATAACAACTGCCAAGAACCTGTTCCGTGAAGCCATTTCAACCCACCCGCAGCATTTCGACGAGGCAGTCCGCTCGCTTCGGGCGCTTGAAGGGGCCTGACACATGCAAATACCTGCAGTGGCCGCGGCTTGGTTCCTGCCGTTTGTGCTGCCGATCTGCTTTTACGTGGCATTCACGGATATGCGTGAGATGCGGATCAAGAACCATGCAGTCCTTGCGCTGGCACTGGTTTACATTGTGATAGGTCTGATCGTCCTCCCACCCTGGTCCACAGGCGGCATCAGCGGCAACCTGGGGCCGTTCACCGTGTCGATGCCGGTCTATTTCTGGCAACTTCTGCATATCGTCGTGGTCCTGGTAATTGGTATCTTCCTGAATGCTGCAGGCACCATGGGCGCTGGCGACGCCAAGTTTCTGGCTGCCGCGTCGGCGTTTGTATGGCTCGGCGATTTTAGAATTGTGCTGGTGATCGTGACCGCCTGCATTCTGGCTGCCGTGGTCACTCATCGTTTGGCCAAAATCACAAAGCTGCGCACCATTGCGCCGCATTGGGAAAGCTGGGATCGAGGCAAACAGTTTCCGATGGGGTTCGCCTTGGGCGGATCGCTCGCCATGTACCTGATTTTGGGCACTGTTCTCGGATCGTAAACTATCATCAGCGCGCCTTTTCGCTGCCTTTGTCCCGCCACAAAGCTGGTTCATTTTTTTCAAGACGCCCATTTTTGGGTTCTTGGCGTGACATTTTGATGGACGAGCACCGCGCATGAATATGCAGACTTCCTCTGTTATGGCCCCCCCTGCCCCCAAGGGTCTGGGCGAAATGAAGCTTCCGCTTGTAATGATGCGGGATATTCTGCTGAAGACGATTTTCCGCAAAAACGCGAGCACCGTGTCGGAAGTGGCCGAAGCCATCTGTCTTCCCACTTCGGTTACTCAGGAACTGATCGACATCGCGCGCGATCAGAAACTGCTTGAAGCGACCGGGACACTGAACGCCAATAGCGGCAATGAGATGGGGTATCAGCTGACCGATGCGGGCAAGGCCCGTTCGCTGGATGCGCTGAGCCAATCCGAGTATTTTGGTGCGATGCCGGTGCCGCTGGATGTCTATCGCGAGCAGGTTAAACGCCAGTCGATCCGCAATATTCAGGTCACGCGAGAACAACTCGTAGGTGCAATGGGCCATCTGGTCCTACCCGACAGCCTGCTGGATCATCTGGGCCCTGCGGTCAGCGCGGGCCGGTCGATTTTGATGTATGGTCCCCCGGGCAACGGTAAATCCTCAATCTCGAACGGTGTACGGGACGCACTGGGCGATAATGTTTATGTGCCCTACGCCATCGAATACTCGGGGCAGGTGATCACGGTTTATGACCCGATCGTTCACACGGCGATCCAACAGGAGCCGGATGATCCCAACAGCCTGCGCCGTCGCAAGCGGTTCGATTCCCGCTATGTGCAATGTGAACGCCCCACCGTTGTAACCGGTGGTGAACTGTCGCTCAGCATGTTGGATCTGGTCTACAACCCAACCGCACGAACCTATCAGGCCCCGTTGCAGCTGAAATCCACCGGTGGCATCTTCATCGTGGACGACCTTGGCCGTCAGGCCGAGCCGCCGCAGGCGCTGGTCAACCGTTGGATCGTCCCGCTGGAGGAAAACAAGGATATCCTCGGCCTGCAATCGGGTGAAAAATTCGAAGTACCCTTCGACACGCTGGTCATCTTCTCGACCAACTTCCACCCGAACGAGATCTTCGACCAAGCCGCCTTGCGTCGAATCTTCTTCAAGATCAAGATTGACGGCCCGAACCAGGAAAACTTCCTGAAAATTTTCGCCATGGTGGCCCGCAAACGAGGAATACCACTAGACGAGGCGGCACTGGTACACCTGCTGAAGGTCAAGTATCCGACTATCGACAATATCTATGCCAACTATCAGCCGATCTTCCTGATCGACCAGATGATCTCGATCTGCGAGTTCGAGGGCATACCTTATCAGATGAGCCCGGACCTGATTGACCGTGCCTGGGCCAATATGTTCGTCAAAGACGAGAAAATCGTCAAATAACGCCGTGCCAATTCCTCCTCCGGGCGGGTAATCTGTGACCATGACGCAGATTCCCGCTCGGATTGATACGTGGTTTTCCACCAAAGGCTGGTCCATCCACCCACATCAACAAGAGATGTTCGATCGGGCGAAGGACCCGTCAACCTTGCTGATCGCCCCAACCGGTGGCGGCAAGACCATGGCCGGTTTTCTACCTTCCCTGTCCGAGCTGGCCGACGGTGGCCATGGCGGATTGCACACGATCTATGTCTCTCCCCTGAAGGCCCTGGCAGCTGATATCAAACGTAACCTGCGCACCCCGGTGGACGAGATCGGCCTGCCTATTCGGATCGAGGATCGCACCGGGGACACCTCAGCCACACAGAAGAAACGCCAAAGGGCCGACCCGCCCCATATCCTGCTGACCACACCCGAAAGTCTGGCGCTGCTGACCTCTTACGAAGATTCGCCGCGCATGTTCGACGGCGTGCAACGGATCATCGTCGACGAAATCCACGCGCTGGCGGAAAGCAAGCGCGGCGATCAACTGATACTGGCCCTGGCGCGTCTTCAGCGTCTCAACCCGGATCTGCGCCGTGTTGGTTTGTCAGCCACGGTCGAAGACCCCGCAGCGATTGCCCACTTTCTGGCGCGCCACCCGGACCCCTGCCGGATCGTGCAGGCCGACCCCGGCCCGGACCCGGACATACAGATGCTGGAAACAACCGAAATGCCGCCCTGGTCCGGCGGCGGTGCGGCTTATTCGATTCCGGCAGTGTTGGAACAAATCCGGCGGCACAAGACTACGCTGATCTTTCACAACACCCGCGCGCAGGCCGAGATCTACTTTCACAATCTGTGGTTGGCAAATGACGACGGCCTGCCCATCGGCGTCCATCATGGCAGTCTTGACCGACAGCAACGCGAGCGGGTCGAGGCAGCGATGGTGCGTGGCGACTTGCGTGCTATAGTCTGCACCGGCTCGCTGGATCTGGGCATTGATTGGGGCGATGTCGAACTGGTGATTCAGATCGGTGCGCCCAAGAACGTCAAACGGCTGGTGCAAAGGATTGGACGAGCCAACCACCGCTATAACGCGCCTTCCAAGGCACTACTGGTACCTGCTAACCGGTTTGAAGTTGTCGAATGCATTGCAGCGCTCGAGGCTGCCAAGGCTCATGACCTGGACGGGGAACCCCGAGGCCCCGGCCCTCGCGATGTGTTGTGCCAGCACATTCTGATTGCGGCCTGCGCCGGGCCTTTTGACGCCGATGACCTTTATGCTGAGATGACATCCGCCGGGCCTTTTGCGCAGTTGACGCGACCCGAGTTTGACGCCTGTCTGGATTTCTGTGCCACCGGGGGTTACGCCTTGCGCGCCTATGATCGCTGGCAAAGATTGCAGCAGCGTGCCGACGGGCAATGGCAATTGCGCGATCCTCGCGCAACGTCACGCATTCGCATGAACTTGGGCACGATTCAGGATACCGACACCCTGAAGGTACGCCTGAAGCGCAGCCGTGGTGGAAAACCGTTGGGAGAAGTTGAAGAAGCCTTTGCTGCTTCGCTGACCCCCGGCGATACCTTCCTGATCGGTGGGCAGATCGTGCGCTATGAGGGCCTGCGCGAAATGGTGGTCGAAGTCAGCCGTCGCGCAGATCGCAAACCAAAGATCGCGACCTTCTCGGGTACGAAGTTTGCAACCTCCACGCAACTCAGTGACCGCATTCTGCGCATGTTCGCCCAAACTGACTGGCCGCACCTGCCTTCACACACGGCTGATTGGTTGGACTTACAGCGCCAAGTGTCTCGCCTGCCTCAGCGCGATCGTTTGCTGATCGAAAGCTTTCCAAGTGACGGGCGAGAGCATCTGTGCGTTTACGGTTTCGCCGGGCGCAACGCGCAACAGACATTGGGCCTGCTGCTGACAAAGCGAATGGAGGAAACCGGTTTGGCCCCGTTGGGGTTTGTAGCCACAGACTATGCCACGCTGATTTGGGGGCTGGACGCAGTCACTGACCCTCGCCCTTTGTTTCAACCCGAAGCGCTGCGTGAGGGGCTGGACACCTGGCTGGCAGGCAACGCGGTTATGAAGCGTACCTTTCGCGCGTCGGCAACAATTGCCGGTCTGATCGAACGCAACACGGGCGGGCAACGCAAAAGCGGACGGCAAGCCACATTTTCGTCGGATATTCTCTATGACACACTACTGAAATATGATCCCGATCATCTGTTGATGCAGATCACTCGCGAAGAAGCCATGCGCGGGCTGGTTGACTTCGGTCGTATCGAGGCGATGCTGGCCCGCATCGGAGACCGCATCGACCTGCTGCGTCTGGACCACGTTTCCCCACTTGCCGCGCCGCTGTTTCTTGAAGTTGGAAAGGTGCCTGTCAAAGGTGCAGCCGAGGAAAGGCTGCTTGCAGAAGAAAGCGCGCGCCTGCTTGAGACCGCCGGGTTGGACCAGCTTTGATCCCCCTTGCGCAACATCCGCAAACAGTTCAAGAACGTATCATGAACGTGTGCAAGTTTTCCTTTGCCGGTCAGCGGCTCGATGCGTTGCCATCTGGCGCATTATGGTGGCCGGAGCGGCGACTGCTCTGTGTCTCGGATTTGCATCTGGGGAAATCCGAACGCATGGCCCGTCGAGGCGGGGCGACGCTTCCGCCTTATGACAGTCGCGAAACGCTTGATCGGCTGGCGCGCGATCTGGAACACACCAACGCTGAAACCGTCATCTGCCTGGGTGACAGTTTCGACGATCTTGAAGCCGCCCGGGCTCTACCCGGCGCCGAAGGGTTGAGGATTGCAACGTTGCAGGCCGGGCGCCAGTGGATCTGGATCGAAGGAAATCACGATCCAGGCCCGATCGAGATGGGCGGCTCTCATTTGGTCGAATGGCAGTGTGGCCCGCTTATCTTTCGCCATATCGCTCAAAGTCGGCCACAAGGCGAGATTTCAGGCCATTTTCATCCAAAAGCTCGGATTCGGACGAAAGGCAGGCACATCTCACGACCCGCCTTCTTGCTGGACAGCAATCGGCTGATCCTGCCTGCCTACGGTACTTATACCGGGGGGTTGCGCAGTTCGGATCAGGCACTGGCAGATCTCATGGACGCGGATGCAATGGCCATTCTGACCGGTCCGCAACCGCGCATGATTCCAATGCCGCGGTAAATTCAGATCAACCCGTCTTCTTCCAACATGGGTTTGTACTTGCGGCTCACCGGAACCAGGTCGTCGTTCATCAGGCGCAAAAAGGTTTTACCGCCTGATTTTTCAACGCAAACGATGGACGCATCCACCACCCAATGTGAACGGTGCGAACAGTGTCCGGGAACCGGCTCCATCTCGGCAATTGCATCCGTAAAGCGCGAGCGGACTGTGAACGTGCCTTCCGAGGTCACAACATCCACATTGTGATCCCTGACCGTCAGACGATGGATTTGACCGTCGAAATTGGGTGGCAAGCGTCTGACAAGGCGCGGCTTCTCGATCTCAGGCGCAGAGTCCATCGAAGTATTTAGGTCACCGCGCTGCACAAGAACCAAACCAGTCGCGAACAGGACCCCATAGACTGCTACTGTCTGGGCACCTGGTGCCATGTGACCACCGCAGGTGAAAAGAACCCAAGCCAACATCCAAAGGGACGGTGTGAACAAGACCAGAATTAAAGCGGCAAATGCCACATCACGGGCAGGAACATTCAAAAATGCAGGGTTTTTCTGCATCAGCTTTCGCGCCACCCCGGTAACAGTCAAGGCAAGGACCATCACCCCGGTCCAGAAAAGAAGTCGCAATCCAAAGGTCAGATCAGCAACCAGAAACGGCGGAAACGCATAGGCAAGCAAAGGAAGAAAGACGAGACCCGCCATCACCCGCTGTGGGGTAAATGCTTTCCGAATAGTGTCAATCTTGGACGTCATACCGCTTTTGTGCACGATTTAATAAAAATCAACCTGAGCACGTCGAGCACTGATGCACCTTACCTGTAACTGGCTGGGAATACAGGGATATCACGAATTTTAAAGCTGTCAAACCCATTTGGAACAAAATGGCCGTGGCGTCCAGTGTTTGTCCAGCGCAACCAAGGGGTTTGTCGGGCCGAATGGATCGGCCCGACCAGATTGCTTTATGCCGTCAAACCTTCTGGTTCGGGCAGAGCATTGGCACGGCAGCACGCAGTCAACGTGTTGGCCAGCAGGCAGGCAATGGTCATCGGGCCTACGCCACCCGGAACCGGAGTGATCGCGCCAGCACGCTCGGACGCGCTGGCATAGTCCACGTCACCGACAAGCTTGTTCTTTCCGTCACGCTCGATGCGGTTGATGCCTACGTCGATCACGGTCGCGCCTTCCTTGATCCAGTCACCCGGCACCATTTCCGGACGGCCCACGGCGGCCACGACGATATCGGCACGGCGCACGACATCCGGCAGATCCTTGGTGCGCGAATGCGCGATCGTCACGGTGCAGCTATCGCCCAGCAGCAGTTGCGCCATCGGTTTGCCCACAATGTTCGAGCGGCCAATCACAACCGCGTCCATGCCGGAAAGCGAGCCGTGGTGGTCACGCAGCATCATCAGGCAGCCCAGCGGGGTGCAGGGCACCATCGACTTCTGACCGGTGCCCAGCAGGCCCACGTTCGAGATATGGAACCCGTCGACGTCTTTGGCCGGGTCGATAGAATTGATCACCAGATCTTCATTCAGGTGCTTAGGCAGCGGCAACTGGACCAGAATGCCATGCACGGCGGGGTCGTTGTTCAGCTTGTCGATCAGCGCCAGCAGATCTTCTTCCGACGTCGCTGCGTCCAGTTTGTGCTCGTAAGAATTCATACCGACTTCAACAGTCATTTTGCCCTTCGAGCGGACATAGACCTGGCTGGCAGGGTCTTCGCCCACAAGAACCACGGCCAGGCCGGGGGTGATGCCGTTTTCCTCTTTCAGCTTTGCGACCTGATCGGCCACTTGTGCGCGCACTTTTGCGGCAAAGGCCTTACCGTCGATAACCTGAGCTACCATGTTTTGATCCCTTCTTTCAAAAAACGGATCGGGCGCACAAAGCGCCCGGTCAGTCAGTCGGTGCCAATCACGCGCTCTTCGCGTGCAATCGACCAGTCAATCAATATGCGCCATAGCTTCTCGGCCAGATCCGGGTCCATCCCCAGCGCGTCCGAGTTTGCACGCACGCGTTGCACCACCTCTTCGACGCGTTCCGGGATACGGGCAGGAAGGCCCTCGCCCGGCTTCAGCTGCGACGCGCGGTCAATATAACTCGCGCGTGTCACCAACATTTCGATCAGTTGGCGATCCAGCTTGTCGATCTCGGCCCGCAGGTCCTGCATCGTGTTACAGTTCTGGGGCGGTGTCAGAGTGGGCATCGTCATCTCCTCATGGCCCGGGAATGAATCCCCGGACCACGAGATGTCTTATTCAGCAGCTTAGAACAAGCCCTCGATCTCACCTGCGTCATTGAGGCAGATGGTTTCAGCGGCCGGCTTGCGAGGCAGACCGGGCATGGTCATGATCTCGCCGCAGACAACCACGATGAAACCGGCGCCTGCGGACAGGCGAACTTCACGCACCGGAACCGAATGGCCGGTGGGCGCA
This sequence comes from Ruegeria sp. CDSA141, assembly GCF_059612005.1. NCBI lineage: Bacteria > Pseudomonadati > Pseudomonadota > Alphaproteobacteria > Rhodobacterales > Roseobacteraceae > Ruegeria > Ruegeria sp. CDSA141. Next base: position 56,285 of record NZ_JBXWPT010000008.1, on the reverse strand, counting down.
CCGCGCAGCGTCGGGTCGGTCGAGAAGGAATACTGCGTCTTGGCCATGCAGACCGGCAGGTTGCCATATCCCGCCTCTTCCCACTCGCGCAGCTGGTTGCGGATCTTGTTGTCGGCCAGAACCTCGTCAGCGCGATAGATACGCTTGGCAATGGTTTCGATTTTCTCGAACAGAGGCATTTCGTCGGGGTAGATCGGTGCAAAGTTCGCGGTGCTGCCTTCGACGATTTCGACAACTTTCTCTGCCAACGGGGCAGACCCTTCGGAACCCAGTTCCCAGTGACGCGACAGAACAGCCTCGACGCCGTGCTCGCCACAATAGTCCTTAACGGCCTGAACCTCGGCATCCGTATCGGTAACGAAGTGGTTAATTGCGACAACAACCGGCACACCGAACGACTTTACGTTTTCGATATGACGGCCCAGGTTGGCACAGCCCGACTGAACCGCATCGACGTTTTCCGCACCCAGATCAGCCTTGGCAACGCCGCCGTTCATCTTCATCGCGCGCACGGTCGCAACCAGAACAACTGCCGACGGGGCAATGCCCGCCTTGCGACATTTGATGTTCATGAACTTCTCAGCGCCCAAATCGGCACCAAAACCCGCTTCGGTCACGACGTAGTCGGCGACTTTCAGAGCGGTTTTGGTCGCGATGACCGAGTTACAGCCATGTGCGATGTTCGCGAACGGGCCACCGTGAACAAATGCCGGGTTGTTTTCCAGCGTCTGCACCAGGTTGGGCTGCATTGCGTCCTTCAGCAGAACGGTCATCGCGCCTTCGGCCTTGATGTCGCGGCAATAGACCGGGGTCTTGTCGCGACGGTAGGCAACAATGATGTCACCCAGGCGCTTCTCGAGATCCTTCAGGTCGTTGGCGAGGCAGAGGATCGCCATGACTTCCGACGCCACGGTGATGTCAAAGCCGGTTTCGCGCGGGAAACCGTTCGAAACTCCGCCCAAAGATGCAGTGATCTGACGCAGCGCCCGATCATTCATGTCGACCACGCGACGCCATGCAACGCGGCGGATATCAATCTCGCACTCGTTACCCCAGTAGATATGGTTGTCGATCATCGCCGACAGCAGCGAATGCGCCGACGTAATCGCATGGAAGTCACCGGTGAAGTGCAGGTTCATCTCTTCCATCGGAACAACCTGCGCGTAACCGCCACCAGCAGCGCCGCCCTTCATGCCGAAGTTCGGGCCCAACGAGGCTTCGCGGATACAGATCATCGCGTTTTTGCCGATACGGTTCAGACCGTCACCAAGTCCAACGGTGGTAGTGGTCTTGCCTTCACCTGCCGGGGTCGGGTTGATCGCAGTGACCAGGATCAGTTTGCCATCTTCGCGGTCCTGCACCGAGTTGATGAAGTCCTGGCTGACTTTTGCCTTATCATGGCCGTAAGGCAGCAGATCCGCAGAGTCGATGCCGATCTTGGCACCGATTTCCTGAATCGGCTTTTTGTTCGCTTCGCGGGCGATTTCGATATCGGATTTGTAGCTCATTGGCCGGGGTCCTTGATTGAATACCGTGCAAAGCCGACGCAGGGCGTCGGCGCTGTGCATTCCATACCCTTGTGTACAATTTCAATAGCCATGGATTCCGACATTCTGGCGTCGTGAAGCGTCGTAAGTTCGGTTCAGGGGTTTCTAATCGGAAACAAGCCCGTTTTCGTAAGCCCAGGCAGGTTGATCCGGAACAAACAGCTTTAGCCGATCCCCAAGTTGAATGCGTCCAGGTCGCTCTACCCATCCAGTGATGCCCCGACGTCCGGCCGCCGCAGGTTTGAAAGCCGGGCCATACCCAGGGTGATCCGCTTCAACCTCGCGTCCAGGCAGAACACATGGGGCGTTTTCCATGTCTACTGTTATCGTCATCCCACTTTTTGCCTGAAGACGTGAAGACGGCGGAATATGTGAGAGATCCGGGATCCCAAGCAGCACAATGGACGCCCCAAGGTAAGACGGATCAAGCTGGTCCAACCCCATGTCCTGCGCAATTTGCCGCAACTCCTCGGCAGAGAGAACCGAAAGCTGACGCACATTGCGAATTTCGGTGCCTTTCGGATAGAGATTTGAGACCCTGACACATGACGCGCGATTAAGCCCCTCGTGGCGCTCGTCCTTTACGCCGTCGAAGCCCAGATCAAGCGTATCAACGGCATCAGCTCGCAGGGATTTTCCCGTAGGAACATGGCCAAGCCAGATTACTTCAGCAGTATACTCGGTTTCCCGTAGAAACGGCATAGCCTTCCCTTTTCGTCCTTTTGCTTGCGCGCATAATGCCCGGCAAAACCCCGATGAAAAGAGAAAAGACCCGGAGCGTGCCCCGGGTCTGTTTCTTTTGACTATGCAGTGGGTTCAGGCTCCATCCCGCCATCATCGGGAGGAGACTTCTTGGCCTTTGTCTTAGGAATGGCCGTGACACTGGGCGCGCTGCCTTCATCAGGCTTGTCGCCTTCATCATCATCCTCGCTGGGTGACTCGCCATTCATTACGCGTTTGATCTCATCCCCAGTCAGGGTTTCATACTCAAGCAGGCCCTGCGCAAGACGCTCCCATTCTTCGTTCTTTTCGGTCAGAATCTGGTGCGCCCGCTCGTATCCTTGCTGGATCAGGCGTTTCACCTCTTCCTCGATCAGTTCTTTGGTATGGGCAGAGACCGAGAACCCGGCAGTATTGCCCTGATATCCCTCATGCGCTTCGGCATAGTCGATATTGCCAACCTTGTCAGACATACCCCAGCGCATCACCATGGCGCGCGCCAACTGGCTGGCCTGCATGATGTCCCCGGCCGGGCCGTTCGACACATGATCTTCACCATATTTGATCACTTCCGCGGCTTTCCCGGCCATGGTCATAGCCAGCTTTTGCTCACATTCATCACGGTGATAGTTCAGACGGTCCATTTCTGGCAGCGATACAACCATACCCAACGCGCCACCGCGCGGGATGATCGTCGCCTTATAGACCGGATCACACAGCGGCAGACTCAGGCCGACAACGGCGTGTCCGGCCTCGTGATAGGCGGTCTTTTCCTTCTGATCCTGGGTCAGCACCATCGAGCGGCGCTCGGCGCCCATCATCACCTTGTCCTTGGCGTTCTCAAAGTCCTCCATGGTTACAAAGCGACGGCCTACGCGGGCGGCCATCAACGCGGCCTCGTTCACGAGGTTTGCCAGATCAGCACCCGAGAAACCCGGTGTCCCGCGCGCAATGATGCGCAGATCGACATCGGGGCCCAGAGGTGTCTTGCGGGCATGTACGCCCAAAATCTTTTCGCGGCCTTTAATGTCAGGATTGCCAACGGTGACGTTGCGGTCGAACCGGCCCGGACGCAGCAAGGCCGGGTCCAGTACGTCCTTGCGGTTGGTGGCCGCCAGAATGATCACACCTTCGTTGGCTTCAAATCCGTCCATCTCGACCAGCAACTGGTTAAGGGTCTGTTCGCGTTCGTCGTTACCACCGCCGTAACCTGCACCACGATGGCGGCCAACGGCGTCAATCTCGTCGATGAACACAATGCAGGGCGCGTTCTTCTTGGCCTGTTCGAACATATCGCGGACACGGGATGCACCGACACCTACGAACATCTCGACAAAGTCGGACCCCGAAATGGTGAAGAACGGAACGCCCGCCTCACCCGCGATGGCACGGGCCAGCAATGTCTTACCCGTCCCCGGTGGTCCCACCAGCAGAGCACCTTTCGGGATCTTGCCGCCAAGCCGGCTGAATTTCTGCGGATTGCGCAGGAATTCTACGATCTCTTCCAGTTCTTCCTTGGCCTCGTCGATTCCTGCGACGTCATCAAAGGTCACGCGACCATGCTTCTCGGTCAGCATCTTAGCCTTGGATTTTCCAAAGCCCATCGCGCCGCCTTTGCCACCGCCTTGCATCCGGTTCATGAAATATACCCAGACACCGATCAGCAACAGGAACGGCAAGAGCGTGATCAGGAACGACTGGAAGCCAGACTGTTGTTGCTTGACCGCCTGAACCGGGATGTTCTCATCAATCAAAAGCTTGGTGACTTCGGCATCGCCGGGTTTGATCGTGACATAAGTCGCACCGCTTTCTGTGGTATAGCGAATCTGCTCGCCATCCAACGTCACGTTCTTGACTTCGCCGCCTTGCACGGCGCCGACAAAGTCGGAATAAGTTCTCTCATTGCTCTGAAGCGTTCCGCCCGGTCCACTGAACAGATTGAACAGTGCAAGGATGAGCAAGAACAGAACGACCCAAAACGCGATATTGCGAGCGTTGCCCAAGGAAATTCTCCCAAAAGTTCCGGCAGGTGAGGAGCTGCCAAGTTACCTCTTAAAATAGAGAGGATTGTGGTATGTTCAATGCGATAAAAAAGATGCGTAGAACTCGGGCCATTCTGGTGACATGTCCGCGCGCCATCCGTTCGCAAATCCCGCAAGCGGAGCAGCCAGCACCGTTCCCCCTTGCCAGACAGCAGGCGTCGCGCTCAAGGCAAGTCTGGGGCGGCCTGTTTCGCGCCAATCGGGCACCTGTCGCAGCCCACCTTCACCCAAAGCACGGATCTCGGCACCGGATATTTCGGGTCCGCTTAAGACCCATTTGCCATCCCATACTTCGTCGGATGCTGATATCTGAGCCTCCACGGCCCTAAATTCCCTGCAAATCCAAACACTATTGCCCTTGGGGACCAACAGACACCCACCGACCGATCCAGGCCGTCCGTCGGTCATGGCCTCCATCGCCTGCTCGACCGCAGCCTGGCGCGGGGGGTATCCCTGTCCTGCGATCCAGGCGAGGCTTCCAACCAACACGCGGCGTCGGATTTCTTTGGGCAATGCGGCAAACCCGGCCCTGTCCACCTTCACATCACCTTGCTCAACCTGGGCTACATTCCGTGCGGATTCCTGCGCAAACACACCCAGGGCTGCATGTGCCTGCGCCAGATTGTCGGCCACTCGAGACAGTGAAAGCGCGTCAATTCCCAATGGTTTGAGGCCACATAGGGCTTCTCGCGCTTTGATGCGGTCGAAACGTGTGTCCTGATTCGACGGATCTTCGACCCACGATGCGCCGATACCGGCCAGGTAGGCTCGCAGGTCCTTTCGGGTGATCCCCAGCATAGGTCGCAGTAATGTCAGCCCTTCCAGTTGCCGACTTGCGGACATGCCGGACAGACCCGTGACACCTGATGATCGACCCAGGCGCATCAACAACGTTTCCGCCTGATCATCTGCTGTATGCCCCAACGCCATGGCGTCTATTCCGCGCTCCCGCGTCCAGTCGGCGAGCAATTTGTAACGAGCCCGACGCGCATGATCCTGCAAGTTGCCAGCGCCGTCCCAACCCGCCCAATGCAAAGTATCATGAGCCATCCCCAATGCAGCGGCCTGGCGGGACACGGCCTCGGCCTCCTGCCTGGCCTCAGGGCGCAAACCATGATCGACCGTGGCAACAAAAACGGTGGTCGTTTCGGTTTGAGCGATCTCATGCAAGAGATGCATCAGCGCGACAGAATCCCCACCACCTGATACCGCTACCCCCAGTTTGCGCGGAAGCCTTTCGGGAAGCCGGGCGCGAAGCTCTGCAAGCAGGTTTTCGCTGTGTCGTCTCAAGAACACCCCAGCGCAGACATCTCTTGCGTGGCATTCGCGAACGCGGGTGCGGATGGAAAGCGCACGCCAACTTCATTGAGCGTGATGCAAGCCTGATCGGTCTGCCCCAGACGCCCCAGCGCCGCGCCCAACTCATAGAGGGCCTCGGGGGCTAAGGGACCTTCGGAATCTCCGGTAAAGCTAGCCAAGAACGCACGCGCGGCTTCGCGGGTGTCGCCAAGGCCTTCAAGCGCATGACCTCTTTTCAGATTAGCTTCAGGGGCAAGAGGGCTGCCGGGATAGCTTGTTTCAAACTGCGCAAACAAGGTGGCAGCGGTCTGATAGTCGCCTTCGGCCAGCGCTTGCGATGCCGCGTCGAAATCCGCCCGTTCACCTACAGCAAGTTCACCCTGATCTGATTCAGGTGGTGTGGCAGGCGCGATTGCAGCTGTACCAGCATCCGTGCCATCTCCACCCAGCGTGCTCGTCGGCTCACCCGATATCTCGCAATTTGCCTCCAACTCGCACAGACGAAATTCCAGATCCCCGATGCGATTGGTGCCATCGGAGACAATGCTCTGCACCCGCTGGTTAAGCTGTTCGGTCTGACGGGTCAGGCGCTGCAATTCGGCCTCTATTGCGTCGACGCGCTCAAGAATCGAACTGCCGGACAAGTTTGGCGCGGGGGATCCTGTGGTGGAAAACTCGCGCTTCAGACGCTGAATTTCCACGTACAGCACCGTCAGTTCCTGGCGTATGTCAGCCAAGGTCTGTTGATCTTGTGCCTGTGCAACACCGGTCGTCGCCATGACCGCCGCCAATACCCATCCCGCAATACGCATTGTCTTACCCCAGAGTTGACCCGGTCAGCACCGTTACCGCGCGGCGGTTCTTGGAATAACATTCCTCAACGCTGCAAATTTCGATCGGGCGCTCCTTGCCGTAGCTGACGGTTTTGAGACGGTTGCCCGCGACACCGCGCGAAATCAGATACTCACGCGCGGCATTTGCCCGACGCGCGCCCAGCGCAAGGTTGTACTCACGCGTGCCCTGCTCATCCGCGTGACCTTCGATCGTGGCAACAAAATCCGGATTGGCCAGCAGCCAGTCGGCTTGTCCTTGCAGTACGGTCTGCCCCTGCGGAGACAAGGTCGACTGGTCCACGGCGAACAGAACACGGTCGCCGACGGTTTGCTGGAAATACGCTGGCGAACGCGGGTCACTGGGCGAGCCCGGTACGATTGCGCCAGTGCCACCGGCACCACCGCCGCCCAAAGCAGAGGGGTCATTGTTCGTACAGGCCGCGATCACACTCAGCGCGCCCAACGCCAGGACTTTGCTCAATACATTCATTTCAAGTGCCTCGTGTTTTGATTATTGCCGCCTGTCTACCACAGGGACGATTCGTTGTGAACTTTGCTGCGATCAATTCTGTAGTGGGCCCCATGACGGATCACTGCCGCCATCCGGTGTACGCACAGGGCGCAGGTTGCGGCCCGAGATATCCACCGAATACAGCGAGGCCCGGCCACTGGCACCCTGCGTTTCACGGGTGAACATGATGACACGTCCATTGGGCGACCACGTCGGGCCTTCATCCAGGAACGAGGCCGTCAGCAACCGCTCTTCGGACCCGTCCGTGCGCATAACGCCAATGTGGAAACGGCCCTGGTTTTGCTTTGTAAAGGCAATCAGATCGCCACGCGGGGACCATACCGGCGTGCCATAACGACCTGCGCCAAAACTGATCCGCGTGGCCTCGCCTCCGTTCGCAGGCATCACGTAAAGCTGCGGCGTACCAGAACGGTCGCTTTCAAACACGATCCGGCTGCCGTCGGGCGAATAGCTGGGTGCGGTTTCAATCGCCGGCGTGTTGGTCAGACGGGTGCTTTTCCCCGAGGCCAGATCCATTTTCCACAGATCCGTATTTCCGCCCTGAATCAATGAATACACGATCGACCGGCCATCCGGCGAAAAGCGGGGCGAGAAGCTCATGGTTCCGTCCTGCGTCTTCAGTTCCTGCCGTTTGACGCGGCCCACATCCAGAACATAGATGCGCGGGCTGCCGCTTTCATAGCTGGTGTAAAGCAACCGATCGCCGGTAGGCGAAAAGCGCGGCGCCAGCACGATCGCCGCACTGTCGGTCATGTACTGCACATTCGTCCCATCATAATCCATGATCGCCAGACGTTTCAGGCGCTGGTTCTTCGGCCCGCTTTCCGAAACAAAGGCCACACGGCTGTCAAAGTAACCGCCCTCGCCCGTAATCCGGCTGTACACCTGATCGGCCACCTTATGGGCCATGCGTCGCCAGCCTTCGGTGGTACCCGCCAGTTGAAGGCCGTTCCCCAGTTCCTGACCCGAAAACACATCCCAGACCCGAAACCGAACCGTGAGGTTCTTGCCCGAAACATTGACCGCCCCCGTGATCAGCGCATCGGCATTGATCGCTTTCCAATCGGCAAACTGAACCGGTGCTTCGAAGCTGCTGACCCTGCTGATGAACGCATCCGAGGAGATTTCGCGAAACAAACCGGTTCCCGTCAGATCAGCCGCCACCACGCGCGAGATGTCCTGTGCAAATTGCGCCGCTGACGGGCCATCGGGGACAAAGTTCGGTACCGCAAAGGGCAATGGTTCGATAATGCCCTGGTCCAACTCCAGTCGCAGGGGACCGTTCTGTGCAAGAACCGGCGCAGACATCAGCGTCAGGCCGACAAAGAGGCTGGTCAGAAGTTTCATCATTTGATCCGCATCCTCTCGGGATTGAATGTAATCTCAACATCCTGCCAATGAGCGTATTTGTCAGCAGGCAAGTCATATCCTCTGGCCCCGCAGCGTAAAATCGCGCGCCGGGCGGCCTGATAGGCCTGATTGGCCGCACCCGCAGACCCACCAGAACTGTCCAGCATCCGAATGCTGCCATCCACAACTGTACCATCACGGTTCAGCGAAAATGCTACAACGACCACAGTGCTCAGCGCATCCGTAGACAAAGAGCCCACGTTCCAGCATTTGGACACGGCCAATCGCATCGCGTCCTTCTCGCCGCTGGTCAGCGGTGGGCCGGAAGGCTCGGTTCCGCTGCCCAAGGCTTCGGCCAGAGCGTCATTGATTGCGACCTCATCGGCCTGTGCGTCAGGTTCAGGTACCGCTTCCGGTTTCTGCGCCACAACAGGTTCGGGCGGGGGGCTTGGGCGGTTCGGACGCACCCGCGGTCGCGGTGACGTAAGCGGAGATTGCTCTTTGGTTTCCTCTGCCTCGGTCACGATCTCCGGGGCCGCTTCTTCCGGCGCAGTCTGATCCTGTTGTTCCTGCTGAACCTCGGCGCCTTCGTCCAGAGACACCGGCGGCGTTTCGAAATCATCCGGTTTTGCCTCGGGCGGTGGTGGCGCTATGGCCTCGGGGGCGACACGATCCGACGGGCGCGGCTGCGCCTCGGGCCCCGGGGGCACAGGCTGTGCGACAGGTTCGACCTCGGGCTCTGTCAATGTTGGCGGTTCGTCCGGCACGTCCGGCTCCGGCGGCGCTTCGACGATTACAGGAGCAGGCTCGGGTTCGGGTTCGGCAGGCACGACGGGTTCAGGGCGCGGCTGTTCCTCGACCACAGGTTCTGGCGGCTTGGTCTCAGCCTGTGGTTCGGGCGGCTGTTGCAATGCCGTCGGCACCTCTGGGATCGCAGGCGCATCCCGCTGGGCCGTCATGGCCGCGAATTGTTCAGCGGTAATCACTGACACATCCTGTACGGCCATCGGCAACGGCTCGGATCGGAAGGTGCCGCCGAACAGCGCCGCTCCGATCAGGCTGACATGCGCAATCGCCGAAATCTTGGTGCCGGTATCCACCGTGCGGCCTCACTCTCCACCTTCATCCAGCGTCGGCCCGCCCGTATCGGTCACAAGCCCAACGTTGGAAAACCCGCCCGCGTTCAGCGCACCCATGACCTGCATGACCTGAGCGTAAGGAATTGCGCCATCGGCGCGCAGGAAAACCCGGTCACTGCTCCGCTCTGCGGCGATGGCCCGCAGCTTGCCAATCAACTCTTCGCGCAACACGTCAGTTGTCTGAATTTGCACACGCCCATCTGCCGTCAGAGTCACGGTCAACGGTTCTTCATTGTCACTGGGCAAAGCACTGGCAGCGGTCTTGGGCAGATCCACCGGAACACCGACGGTCAGCAATGGCGCGGCCACCATGAAGATGATCAGCAAAACCAGCATGACGTCCACAAACGGGGTCACGTTGATCTCCGCCATGGGTTGCGCGCGACCGCGACGCCGGCCGCGTCTGCGCCCGTTTCCACCCGAAGATTGCTGAACCGCCGCACCCATTGTCAGCTGTCCAACTGGCGCGACAGGATGGTGGCGAATTCATCGGCAAAGGCTTCGTACCCGCCCACGATGCGGTCACAGTCTGCACTGAGCTTGTTGTAAAAAATCACCGCCGGGATCGCCGCCAGAAGGCCCAGCCCCGTCGCCATGAGCGCCTCGGCAATACCTGGGGCCACGACCGCCAGGTTGGTATTCTGCTGCTCTGCGATTTCGATAAAGGCATTCATAATGCCCCAGACGGTACCAAACAGGCCGATGAACGGCGCAGTCGATCCAACCGTGGCCAAGATGGGCAGACCTTTCTGCAAGGTCTCTGCCTCTTTAGCAATGGCCACATCCATGGAACGGTCTATCCGCGCGGTCGCTCCGGCAATCAATCCGCCATCATTTCGGTGCGACCTTCGCCATTCGATCATGCCCGCTGCAAAAATCTTCTCTGAACTGCCATCCGGCTGGGTTCCGATCTGTTCGAACAACTCGTCCAAAGGGTTTCCGGACCAGAAGCTCTCGTCAAAAGTCTGCGCCTCGCGACGAGCCGCTCGGTAATTGATCAGCTTCTGGATAATAATACCCCAAGACCAGATGGATGCGCCGATCAGCATCAACATCACCAATTTGACGATAAAGGTCGCGCGGGCATACAGCCCCCACATGGAGAAATCGATCTCCTGCGCCAGCGCCAGCGTTTCAGCTTCCATGAACCTGCTCTTTGTTTTGCCTGACGGCCGTTTGTTTGGCCTTGTTTTGCCAAACGCTAACGCAGTTGGGGCTGAAATGCCAACAGAACCACCCCTGAGACGCAAATTGTTACATCAATGCGCGAATCTCTGCCGGAAGTCGGATCGGCCTGCCGTCCTTGTTGATGCATACAGCTGTGACCGAGGCGCGAAAAATCTCGGTCTCGCCGCGCCGGACCAGCTGCGCCATGGTCAGCCGCACACCCGAGATTTCCGTGACTTCGGTTTCGACGATCAGTTCGTCATCGAACCTGGCAGGCGAAAGGTAATCGGCCTCAACCCGCCGCACGACCCAAACAATGCCCTCTTCCCGCATCGCGTTCTGGTCATTGCCCAGATTGCGCACCCAATCCGAACGCGCACGTTCAATATACCGCAGATAGTTCGCGTGATAGACAACGCCGCCCATGTCGGTGTCTTCATAATATACGCGAACCGGGTAGATGTGTTTCATTGCGGTGGCTCCAACCGGGCAAACAACCTGAGCGCATGAGACGCATCCTGCGCCGCCCCTGGCAGAACCGGATCATAAGCTGACCGGATTAGCGCAGCAATGTCGGGACGCAGGATCGTCGTTTCACCTGCCACAGCCAGCGGAGATTGCGTTCGAAACGCAGTATCGGACCAAAGCAGGATGGTTTGCACCACCTGGCTCAGCGCCAGCGCTTCCGCCGGCACCTTGGACAACTGCTTGTCCATGCGAAGAAAAACAAAAGCCGCACGGATCGCGCCGTCCTCTTCAAACCGGAAAATGCGGTACTGGTTTGCATCCGCTTCAACCAAGCGCTCGACCAACGGTGCCAGATCGGGAATCAGACGATCAAGATCCGGCACCTCCAGCAGCTCTTGCCAATCCCGGAAGAAGAAGATCATGCAGTTGGCACCAAGCTCGGGGTCGGTTTCGGCCATTTTGTGACCGGCCAGAGTGACAACAGCCTCGAATGCGCCCTTCACAGTGGATAGCGTCTCGTCTTCTACACCAAACACAATCGGCACGATGGGCCGCCCCCAACGCGCAAACAGAAACTCACCGCTTTCGCGCGTAAACAGTGCCTCAATCTCTTCCGGTGTCACGCCCAGCCCTTCATCTTTTCGAAAAACCTCACACGGAAAGGCATAAAATCTCTGGGCGCTGGCATCAACCAAACAGATCGCTCTGCCGCTTGGGCGCAGCCATTCCCAGATGCGTCCAGGCCTTTTGCGCCAACATACGCCCACGCGGTGTTCGCTGGATCAGGCCCTGTTGCAGCAGATAGGGTTCAATCACTTCTTCCAGCGAGTCCCGGCTTTCCGAGAGCGCCGCCGACAGCGTCTCGATCCCAACCGGCCCGCCGGCGTAGTTTTCAGCGATCAGTTTCAGATAGCGCCGGTCTGCGCCATCCAGGCCAAGATTGTCGACGCCCAAACGCGTCAAGGCACCGTCGGCCAATTCGCGCGTGATCCGCCCATCTCCTTCGACTATGGCGAAATCCACCACCCGGCGCAGCAGGCGCCCGGCAATACGTGGTGTCCCGCGCGACCTGCGCGCAATCTCGCGCGCGCCATCATTATCGGCTGGCGCGCCCAGCTTACGCGCGTTGCGGGTGACGATCTCGTGCAACTCGTCAATCGTATAGAACTGAAGTCGCGTCGGAATGCCAAACCGGTCGCGCAAGGGCGTTGTCAGCAGACCCATCCGAGTGGTCGCCCCCACAAGCGTAAAAGGTTGCAGTTCGATCCGAACGGTGCGGGCGGCCGGGCCTTCACCGATCACCAGATCCAACTCGAAGTCCTCCATTGCCGGATAAAGCACTTCTTCCACCGCCGGGTTCAGTCTGTGAATCTCGTCGATAAACAGCACATCGCGCGTCTCCAGATTGGTCAGGATCGCCGCCAGATCACCCGCCTTGGCCAGAACCGGGCCCGAGGTCATGCGGAAGTTCACCCCTAGCTCGCGTGCCATGATCTGCGCGAGGGTCGTTTTACCCAACCCCGGAGGTCCATGAAACAACGTGTGATCCATCGCCTCGCCCCTTTGGCGCGCAGATTGGATGAAGATGCGGAGGTTGGCGCGCGCCTCAGCCTGACCGATGAATTCGTCCAGCCCCTGCGGGCGCAGCGCGCGGTCGTTGTCCTCGGGCAGGGGCTCCGGGCGCACAGTGGGATCAGCGTCTACCATTCATCTAGCCTTTCGGAGCCAACAAGCGGAGCGCAGCACGGATCAGATCCGCCTCTCCCGCCTCAGGCTGACTGGCCGCCGCCTCGGCCACGGCCGCTGCTGCGTCGGACGGCCCATATCCAAGATTGGCGAGCGCCGACAACGCCCCGGCGGACGCGGCAGACGCGCCAGAAGGCGGCTTCACCGAACGTTTTGGCGCGGACGCGGGTTCACCCGGCTCGACGACTTCAAGCTCTGGCCCATCCATCGCCTCGGTAACCGTGCCGCCCATGGCCATGACACCCGGAGCCTTGTCCTTGAGATCCAAAACAATCCGCTGGGCCGTTTTGGGTCCGACACCTTTGGCCGCCTTGACCGCGCTCCAATCGCCCAATGCGATTGCGCGGCTGACACCGTCCGGCCCCAGTGCGCTGAGGATCGCCAGAGATACCTTCGCTCCGACTCCCTGAACCGAGCACAAAAGGCGGTGCCATTCTTTCTCGATCAATGAGAGGAAACCGTAAAGCTGCATCAGGTCTTCGCGCACGACCATGTCTGTATAGATCGAGACCGCCTCACCCACACCCGGCAACGCAGCCATGGTCCGGTCAGAACAATAGACGAGGTAGCCAACGCCACGCACATCGATCAGCACGTGATCCGCCGCGCGGTAGTCCAAGCGACCTGTCAGTTTACCAATCATGCCCGCACCTCTTTCACACGCGCCTGTTGCGTCTTTCCGTAATAGGCATGGCAGATCGCAATCGCCAGCGCATCTGCCGCATCGGCCCCTTTCGGCAAACAGCCCGGCAATTGCAGTTTGACCATGTGCAGCACCTGCTCTTTCTCGGCATGACCCACACCAACCACGGTCTTTTTGACGCGGTTGGGTGCGTACTCTCCCACCGGCAATCCAGCCTGAGCCAGTGTCAGCAACGCCACCCCCCGCGCCTGACCCAGTTTGAGTGTGCCGGCGCCATCCTTGTTCACAAAAGTCTGTTCGATGGCGGCCTGATCCGGTTGGTAATCGGCGATGACTTCGACAATCTGGTTGTGAAGAGATAACAGCCGCTCACCCAGATCATCTCCATCCGACTTGCACAAACCATTGGCCACATGGCTCAGGCGGCTGCCATTTGATTCGATGACGCCCCATCCCAGGGTCCTAAGCCCCGGATCAATGCCCAGAATTCGCATGTTTTGCCTCGGCCTGCTCGGGTTCTGTGATCTTTTTTCAACGCCTAGCACGAAGCGTGAACATTTTCCAAGCGAATTGACCCATGGGCTGAAAACGACAGACCTGTTCCACAGGCGACTTAACGCGCGATTTGCGACATGAGGATGTCTGAATTCGACACTGTTATGAACGCATTTTAACCAAATATTTAAGGGGATTACAGCTTCGTGAAGCGTTGCAAAAAACGCATAGGACACATGCAAAAACGGAACTTGTGCAGGCGATATGGCGGCACTAGATGCCGGGCAGATCGCAAGACTGCAAAGTGAACACCAACCAGAAGGAAACAGGATATGGCTGCACTGGACACAACCCGCTTCGCCTCCACTGGCTCATTCGGCCTTGCTGGCCGTATCGGCGCATTTTTCGTATCGGCCGTGAACGCTGCCGTCGAATGGAATGACGCCCGCGTTACCCGCAACGCGCTGACTGGTCTGAGCGATCGCGAACTGGAAGATATCGGCCTGTGCCGTGGCGACATCGACGCCATCGCCCAAGGTCGCCGGTAATACCGACCACCACACTCATTCGCCCCTTCCTTTTCCCTAGAGGGCAAACAGAAACACCGCATGCCCCAGGCACGCGGTGTTTCTTCGTCCGAAGACTGATAATCAGTACAAAATCTTGTTGAGCTGAACCGCCAGCGCTTGCGACACCGGGTCGATCTGCATCACCCACGCACCGGCTTTCTCGACCGATGTGCCTTCGTTCAAACTATCGATCCGATATTGGTATCCGGTCGGGCCAAGGCTGGACAAAAGAAACGCTTTGAACGCCAGAACTCCCAGAAGTGTGAGCAACAGTACCCTGGCAGGCACTGCCGAGCTTACCCGCTGCGGCTTCATGACGACCAAGCCATCCCTGCGCATCGTCGCGCGATAGCCACGGCTCATCTTTTGATGCTTCTTGTTCAGGCGATTAACGCGCTGAGTGAACTCCAGTTGTTTACCCGTCATGGCAGCCTCCAAAAACCGCCCCCCTCGACTTCAGTCAGGAAACGGTAAAAAGAGATTACGACAAAATCGTGGCAAAATTCCACAAAACTCCTGCAAATAGCCTAGTTTGCGCCCTGTTTCGTTAAGATTAGCGTCGTCCATTCACCAATCTCACCCCTGTGAGTTAGATTGAGTTCATTTTGAGAATAAACAGATACGACGTCATCAGCCTGTTCATTAAGGATTCCCGACAGGATTGCATACCCGCCGGGACGCAGATTCGCCGCGATTTCCGGCGACAGGGCCACCAAGGGACCTTTGAGAATATTCGCAAAGATCAGATCGTAGGGCGCGTGCGCCTTGAGATCGGGATGATCGAACCCTGCGGCTTCAACGCATTGCACTGCACCTGCCATGCCGTTTGCTTTCAGATTGGCTTCGGCCACGTCCACGGCCACTTCATCGATGTCGCTGGCAATGATGTCGCCGTCAAACACCCGGGCTGCGGCCATGGCCAGAACGGCGGTGCCGCAACCGATATCCGCCACCTTTGTTGCTGCAAAGCCTTCGTCCAGCAGCCTGTCAAAAGCCTTAAGGCAGCCCAACGTCGTACCATGGTGGCCGGTGCCAAAGGCCATCGCGGCCTCGATCAGTAGCGGAATACGACCTTCGGGCAGCTTATCGGCATCATGGCTGCCATAGACAAAGAAACGGCCCGCCTCGACTGGCGCCAGTTCGCGTCGCACATGTGCAACCCAGTCGGTTTCCGGCAGTTCTGAAACAACAAACGGTTTGGCGCCGAACGCGGCGGCCAGAACCGCCAATGCAGTCTCGTCCGGGGCTTCGGTGAAGTATCCGCCGACCTCCCACAGGCCAGAGTCGTCTTCGACTTCGAACACACCAACGCCCGTTGGCTCCGGCTCCAGACGTTCCATCGCCTCGCCCAGACCTTCGGCGGCTTTCTTACCTGTCAGCGTGGTCAGTGCGGTGAATGTGGGCATTGGGGGCTCCTGTCTCGATTAACACCGCGCCTAGGACGCCGCGACGTGAAGGTCAAGCGCTGAGGCCTATTCCGCGGGGGCGGGGGCGTACTTGGTCAGGATGGTTTCGTTGCCCGGCTCGGGATGACGCGGTATCAACAGGGACAGCAGTAGTGAACCGATGGCCATAGCCGTGGCCAGGCCGAACACGGCCCCCGGCGACACCACCCAAAGCAGGCCAAGCAAAGCGGGCAAAAACACCGCCGCAATATGATTGATTGTGAAGGCCACTGCAGCGGTCGGCGCGATGTCAGCAGGGTCGGCGATTTTCTGGAAATAGGTTTTCAATGCCAAAGCCAGCGCAAACAGCACATGGTCGATCACGTACAGGGTCGCCGCCAACAGCACCCCCCAGCCGAACCAATAGATGCCACCATAAGCAGCGAACACGATAGCCAGGCCGGTATATTCAAAGATCAGCGTGCGCCGCTCACCAAACTTTGCCACCGCCTTTCCAAGCAATGGGGCGGCCATCATGTTGATCATCAGGTTGATCAGATACAGGCTGGTCAGTTCATGCACTTCAAATCCGAACTTCTCGACCATCATGAACCCGGCAAAGACGACAAATATCTGCCGCCGCGCACCGGCCATGAATTGCAGCGCATAATACAGCCAGTAGCGTTTACGCAGGATCAGCTTCTTGGTCTGTGGTGTGGGCGCATCGAATTGCGGATAGGCAAACAGGCAGAACATTGCCAGCAAAGCTGTAACACCGCCCGCAGCCATAAAGACAATGTTGTACGACAGATCAAAACGATCCCAGGTCAGTACGATCAGCCCGTACACCACCATGGTCGCCGCCGACCCCATCGCCACCAGCCATCCCAGAATTTGCGGCGCGCGGTCCTTGGGCAACCATTGCAACTGAAGTGACTGGTTGACAGTCTCGTAGTAATGGAACCCGATCGAACTGAATAAGGTCACAAACAGCAACCCGCCCAGACTAGGGAACCAAGCAGTCACAGCAGTTGCGACACCAAGCATCATCAACGAGATCATCGCCAGCACCTGCTCGCGGATGAAAATGATGACGGCAATCACGCCAACCGCCAGAAAACCCGGAATCTCGCGCACCGTATGCAACAGGCCGATATCAGCCCCGTCAAAGTTTGCCGCCTCAATGACGAAATTGTTCAGCAGCGCGCTCCATGCGTTGAACGCAATGGGCATGGTCAGCGCCATCATGAACAAGAGCGTGATGGGGCGGCGCCAGAACGGCAGGCTCTGGGCCTCGGAAAGCGGCATGGGATTCAGCATGAGGGTCCTCTACGCCCATTTCACTGCTTTGGCGAGAGGGAAGCCGTGCGCACACAGTCACTCTGCGCAAATGCAGATGTCAGTAAAAGCTCTGCGGATCGATATCGACTGTCAGACGGATGTCACCCTTCAGGCGCAAAGGCGCGATCCAGCGGGAAATGGCATCCTGGATCGGCGCGCCCTTGGGGGCTTTCACCAACAGACGCACTCTGTGGCGGCCACGTATACGAGCGATGGGTGCTGGCGCAGGGCCAAATACCTGCCCACCGATCTGCGTCAAAGGTGTATCGTTGCGCGCCAGTGCGTTGCCGATATCGAAAACCGGTCCAACCTCGGGCCCCGACAACACGATCCCGGCCATGCGACCATAAGGCGGCATTCCTGCCGCCTGCCGGCCTGCCGCCTCGGCTTTCCAGAAACCTTCCTCATCACCCGAAAGGATGGCCCGGATCACCGGGTGTTCCGGTTGAAACGTCTGCAACAACGCCTGACCCGGCTTGTCCGCACGCCCCGCGCGCCCGGCCACTTGCCGCATCAATTGAAACGTACGCTCCGCCGCGCGGAGGTCCGCGCCGTGCAATGACAGATCAGCGTCAATCACACCGACCAGAGTGAGTTTGGGGAAGTTATGCCCTTTGGCCACCAATTGAGTGCCGATGATAATATCGGCATCCCCTGCAGCAATCTCTTCAATCTTGGCCTTCAAAGCCCGCGCCGAGCCGAACAGATCAGAGCTCAGCATCGCGATGTTGGCGTCTGGGAATGTCGCCTCAGTTTCTTCAGCCAACCGCTCAATGCCCGGCCCGACCGGGGCCAGCTTGCCTTCCACACCGCAGGAGGGGCAGGCTTCGGGCATCGGCTTGGTTTCACCGCATTGGTGGCACATCAGCCGCTTGAGAAACCGATGCTCGACCATGCGTGCGTCGCAATGGTCACAGGCAATCTGCTCACCGCAGGCCCGGCACAACGTTACCGGCGCATAGCCACGGCGGTTTATGAACAGAAGCGACTGCTCGCCTCTCTCAATCCGCTGCTGCACCGCTTGCCGCAAAGACGGAGAAACCCACGTTCCTGGCGTCATCTGTTCGGCCCGCATGTCGATGGGCTTCATCTCGGGCAAAACTGCTTCTCCGAAGCGCGAGATCAGATCGAGCCGTTCGTATTTGCCGGCCTCGGCATTGGCCCAGCTTTCCAGCGAAGGCGTCGCACTGGCCAGAATCACCCGGGCGCCACAGATCGCCGAGCGCAGAACTGCCATGTCACGGGCGCTGTAATGCACGCCGTCTTCCTGTTTGTAGGACGTGTCGTGTTCTTCGTCGACGACCACCAGCCCCAGATCGCGGAATGGCAGAAACAGCGCTGACCGGGCGCCCACAACCAGTTGCGCATTCCCCTGTCCGACCATCCGCCAGACCCGACGCCGTTCCGTCATCGTCGCGCCAGAGTGCCATTCCGCCGGGCGCGCACCAAATCGCGCCTCAACCCGGGTCAGAAATTCCGCGGTCAGGGCAATCTCGGGAAGCAGAACCAATGCCTGCCGCCCCATGCGCAGCGCTTCGGCCACGGCCTCCAAATAGACCTCGGTCTTACCGGAACCGGTAACGCCTTTCAGCAGCGTGGTGCCGTAATCGCCTGTCTGCTGCCCGGCCTGAAGCCGCTTGACCGCCGCCGCCTGATCCTCTGTCAGGTCTTTACCGGTCAGGTCCGGATCAAGATGCGGATAAGGCAGGTCGCGCGGGCTGTCCTCTTCGCGCACGGCGCCTTGTTTGACCAACCCCTTGACAACAGATGACGTTACGCCCGCCTGTTCGGCGAGTTCCTTCAAGGTAAAGGCCAGCCCGCCAAAATCCCGCAACACCTCCAGAACCCGGTTCCGGGCATCGGTCATTCGGTCAGGTTCAGCGTTGCCCAGCCGGTAGACCTTGCGCATAGACGGCGGATCACCCAGGCCCGGGGCCCGCGTAGCAAGACGCAGCATCGCAGGCATTGGCGTCAGAGTGTAATCGGCAACCTTCTCCAGAAACACCCGCATCTCTTCGCGCATTGGTGCAACTTCGAGAACCCGGATCACCGACCGCGCCTTGCTAAGATCAAAACCGCCCTGCCCCGGCCCCCAGACCACCCCCAGCACCTTGCGCGGACCCAAAGGAACTTCGACAAAAGCACCCAGAAAGCACCCGCCCTCGGGCGCTTTGTAATCCAGCGTCCGGTCCAGCGGCTGCGTTGTCAGCACCGCAACCAGCTCTCCTTGGTCGAAAAATCCGTTAGCGCTCACGGCATGTCCTTCGCAGGGGGTTCCAGCATGGGTCTCTTTGAGGTAAAGCCATCCGCGACCAAGGCCAACCCATCAAAGGACTGCCCTCATGAAATTCTTCGTAGACACAGCCGAAATCGACGCCATCGCCGAACTGAACGATCTGGGCATGGTGGACGGCGTAACCACCAACCCCTCACTGATCCTGAAATCGGGTCGCGACATTCTGGAAGTAACCAAGGAGATTTGTGAACTGGTCGACGGCCCGGTATCGGCAGAGGTTGTCGCTACCGAAGCTGATGACATGATCGCCGAAGGCCGCAAGCTGGCCAAGATCGCGCCGAATATCGCCGTGAAGGTTCCGCTGACATGGGCGGGCCTGAAAACATGCAAAACGCTCAGCGACGAAGGCCAGATGGTCAACGTGACGCTCTGTTTCTCGACCAATCAGGCAATTCTGGCCGCCAAAGCGGGCGCAACCTTCATCTCACCTTTCATCGGCCGCCTGGACGACATCAACCTCGACGGTATGGATCTGATCGCAGACATCCGCCAAGTCTATGACAACTACGGGTTCGAGACCGAAATCCTTGCCGCATCGATCCGTACCGTCAACCACGTGACCGACAGCGCCCGCATCGGGGCCGACGTGATCACAGCACCGCCTGCCGTCATCAAGAAACTGGCCGACCATCCGTTGACGGACAAAGGTCTGGAAACCTTCCTGGCGGACTGGGCCAAAACCGGCCAGAAGATCCTCTGATCCCAGGCGCGACCGCGCGGTGCCGAACGGCGCCGCGCCCGGCCCACAGGCCAAATGCCTTATCTGTGATCGGGCGTGGCAGGCGGGAGCTCCCTCGCCACAGCACGCAAGGAAATCCATCCCTGCGTGCATTTTTCCCAAGGCAAATCCCGTCCGGCATGTTATAAGCCGCGACAACAAAAAAAGACCGGACGGGATATGAGCAGTAACCCCAAACTCGAGGACAACCTCCGCGCAGCGATACTGGCCGAGCCGGACGTCGTGCTGGACGACAAGGACCTGATGCAGGCACTTGTTGCAGCCAACGAGCAGGCACGCGGCGACAACGTGATCGACCTGCGCGGTATTGCCATGCAACGGCTCGAGGCCCGGCTGGATCGGCTGGAAGACACTCATCGCTCGGTCATTGCAGCAGCTTATGAAAACCTCGCGGGCACCAATCAGGTACACCGCGCCATTCTGCGCCTGCTGGAACCGGTCGAGTTTGAAGGTTTCCTCCGAGCGCTGGGCGCTGACGTCGCAGACATCCTGCGCGTCGATAGCGTTACGCTGGTTCTGGAAACCACCGTGGTTCAGAACGATCCTGCGATTGACACGCTGGGTGGCGTCCTGACGATCGCGGAGCCCGGTTTCATCGACCGATATCTGACCATTGATCGCGGTGGCCCCGCACGGGACGTGATCTTGCGGGAAATCCATCAGCCAAGCCGCCGTATTTTCGGGTCTCAGGCTGGCCAGCTCCGCTCTGAGGCCTGCCTGAAACTCGACCTCGGGCCAGGCCGCCTTCCAGGCATGATCGTCATGGCAGCCCGCGACCCGCGACATTTCACGCCACAGCTGGGCACTGATCTTCTGGCCTTTTTTGCCGGCGTATTCGAACGCTCGATGCGTCACTGGCTGTCGTGAGCCTGATCTCACCCGCGTGCCGGGACGCGCTGCAGCACTGGCTGGACAGTCTGGGCGCGCTGGCCGCGAGATCCGAGAACACGCAAAACGCCTATCGCGGTGATGTCACCGAATTTCTGTCGTTCATGACACTGCATCACTCTGAACAACAGGGGCTGAAAGCGATTGAACGGATCACGGTATCGGACATGCGCGCCTGGATGGCGGATCAGCGCAGCGCAGACGTAAGCGCACGATCGTTGGCGCGCAAACTGTCGGCGGTCAAGAGCTTCTATCGTTGGCTGGCAGAGCGTGAGGGGTTCGAACCCACAGCCGTTCTGTCCACCCGCGCGCCAAAATTCACAAAAAAACTGCCCCGTCCACTGGCCGAAGACGCCGCGCGAACCATGATCGATACTGTGGAACTGCAATCCACATCCGACTGGGTCGCCGCTCGTGATGTCGCTGTCGTCACGCTGCTCTATGGCTGCGGCCTGCGCATATCCGAGGCGCTATCCCTGACCGGAGCGGACGCGCCGTTGCCTGCGACGCTGCGCATCGTCGGGAAAGGCGACAAGGAGCGGATCGTTCCGGTTCTTCCTGCCGCCCGCGACGCGGTAGACCGGTACTTGCAGCTGTGTCCACACGCAAAAACACATGACGCGGCCCTGTTTCGGGGCGTTCGTGGCGGGCCACTAAACCCGCGCGCGATCCAGGGGGTCATGGCTAAAGCCCGTATGCAATTGGGATTGCCCTCTACTGCAACACCCCACGCTATGCGGCACAGCTTTGCGACCCACCTGCTTTCAGCCGGCGGCGACCTGCGCGCCATTCAGGAGTTGCTGGGCCACGCTTCTTTGTCGACGACGCAAACCTATACGGCAGTGGACACTGCGCGGTTGATGGAAGTCTACAACCGCGCGCACCCAAAAGCCTGACTTACACATCACTCGAAAACCCGGGCTTTTGGTTTGCATCTCAGACGCGCATCGGTCATGACGCTTGCATGACACTCAGATTCAAAGCTCTTTCCGTTCATCTCTTCACTGCAACAGGCGCTGTTTTTGCCATGCTGGCCATGCTGGCTGCCGTCGAAGAGAAATGGAGCCTTATGTATCTTTGGCTGGTCGTGTCTTTCATTGTAGACGGTATCGATGGTCCGTTGGCACGACACTATCACGTCAAGCACAATGCGCCCGAGTTCGATGGCGTTTTGCTGGATCTGATCATTGACTACCTGACATATGTGTTCATCCCGGCCTTTGCCCTGTTCAAGTCGGGGCTGATGGACGGCTGGACCGGATGGTTCGCGATCATCGTGATAACCTTTGCCAGTGCGATGTATTTCGCGGATACACGCATGAAGACCAAGGACAATTCCTTTTCCGGCTTTCCCGGGTGCTGGAACATGTTCGTCATCGTGATCTTCGCGCTAGAGCCGAGTTTCTGGGTCATCCTGCTGCTGGTCACGCTGCTGTCGCTGGCCATGTTCCTACCACTTAAATTCGTCCATCCCGTACGCACCGAGCGCTGGCGCAGCCTGACCTTGCCGATGGCACTGGCATGGACGTTTTTCGCGGGTTGGGCCGCCTGGGTCGATTTTCACCCCGAAAGCTGGGCCCATTGGGGGCTGGTAATCACCAGCCTGTACCTGACCTTTGCAGGCATCGCCCAACAGATCATTCCGCAGCGCCACGTCTGAGGCAGCGCTGCCTGAGCCGTTTTACAGAACTTCCTGCACCTCGAATTCGGTGCTGTTATGGGTAAAGACGTCGCCCTCTTGCAGGCCGGCCATAGCCAGATAAATCGGGCTTTGGGTTGAAATGCCCATATAGGTCTTACCGTCCACCTCGAACCGCGTTGTCGAGACACACACGACAAATCTGCGATTGTTGAACTTGATCACAGCACCCGGTTTGACCGTGTCGGTCAGACTGAAATCGGTATTTTCGATGACATCAATCTTGGCATGATGCGCGTGGACCGGGGCGTCAAAGGCAGCCGCCAGATCGGCGTTCTCACGCGATGCGGCAATGTCATCCTTGTCGTGACCTTCCCGGTCGTCCAATTGAGCATCTTTCAAAAACGCGTCGTAATGCGCCTGCGCTGTTGCAAGCTCTTGCGCTTCGAGCGACATCAACCGGTCTACAATGGCCTTCTTGCTGGCTGCACGGTCTTGTTCAGTGGTCATGCAATACGGTCCTTCAAATTCTGCACCAATTACAAGTTGTGCCTGCAGAAAGCGGATTGCAACCGAATTTCGATGCTCAGATCAAAAGGCCTGCCGCTCGCTCATGTCGCAAGAGGGCAACTTTTGTCTCAATACCACCGTCGCCCGAAAAGCCGCCCAGACCATTGGCGGCCAGAACCCGGTGGCAAGGAATAATCACAGGGATCGGATTTGCACCGCATGCCTGGCCAACCGGCTGGGCGGGCTGCCCCAATGCCTTTGCTATATCGCCATAGGTGCGCGTTTCTCCTAGCGGAATGGCATACATGATGTGACAGACCTGCTTTTGAAACTCTGATCCGTCAATGCGATATGGCAGATCGAAGCGGTCAAGTCGCCCTTCATCATAGGCCCCCAGCTGGGCGGCGGCTTCGCGCAGCAACGCGGTCGGTTCGCCTTTGTCCCTGCCGTTCCAGACAAGCCGCGTAAGGGCCCCGTCTGTTTCTTCAACACCAAGTCGTCCGAAACGGGTTTCAACGGAAATCATCGCCATGGATCGACGGTTTCAGATCAAACCGCCAAGCGCAAGCGCAGGGGCGTGCAAAACCGCGCAACGCATCACTTTTGGGCAATGGCACCATTCATGATACGCTTCTGTCGTTACTTAAAGAAATTTGGAGAACGCAATGGGTCGTCATTTGATCCTCACGGTACATGGAATCGGTGAACAAAAACCCGGTGAAACCGTCGATCAGGTGGTCGGTGCCGCAACAACCTGGCTGGATGGAAAACCGCGACCCCCGATCGAAGTCGAACGCGGAATGATCGAACTGGCCGAATCCACTTTCGACGGAAACCCGAGAAATGCAGAGTTGTTCGAAGTCAATCTGCGCACAGTGACCGACCCGGCTGTCCCACAGGACAAGGCCATGTTTGCAGAAGTTTATTGGGCCGATCGGTCTCCGGCCCCGAAAGGAGCCATCAAAACTGTAATGGATCTGATTTGGGTCATTCTGGCTCTGGGTTATTTGGCGATGGACAACGCCGAGCAGACCCATAGCCGCAAAGGCGTCGCCCCGGACCAGCCCAATGGCCGGAACACACTGGCAGCGCAACTGGTTCACCTTTTCACTTGGATCTTCTTCGGTGCGGTTGCGACGCTGAACGTCTATTTGTTGATCGGTGCCGCAGCGGTCATGACCGATCGGATACCTGTCTCGTTTTCCCAGAACCCTGCCCTGTTATTCTTGATGCTGTTTGGGCTTTACGCCGGTGGGACCGTTGTTGGGCTGGGGCAAAGCCGGGCAGCGCCGACCTATCTCAGGCGGGTCTTCTGGCGCGGAATGCTCGGAATGGGGGCAGTACTGACTCTCTGTCTGATCTTGGGGCCGCTGGGTCTGGAATTTTGGGCCTGCGTTCCTTCTGACACGGAAAGTTGCCCACCGGCTCTGGAGCAATTCGTGGCTTTTCAGGTTTTTCTGCTGTCCCTCTTCTGGGCTGTACTTATCTTCCTGACGATCATTCTTTACGCGCTGTCTCTGGCAAAGCTTCAGATCAATGATACGCTAACAGAGCACAGGCGGCTTTATCCCAGCATATGCGCAGGCATGCTTGTTTTCTGGATGTTTTTCATTTCCGGTCTTTGGTTGACCATTGAGCAATTGCTGGAGACCGTTTCGTGGTTGTCCGGAGGTCAACTGCAACGTCTTTTTGAAAGCAATTTGAACGAGTCCATCGAAACACTCAGCGTGGCTTTCGTGGCCATCGTCCTTCTGGGCTTCGTTGGGGTCGGGCTTTTTGCGGGCCGGAAGACGTACAAAGCCAACCTTCACACCCGCAATGGCCTGATCAGCCGAGCGATTGTGAATCGGCTGGCGCAGTGGGTCTTTTTGTTTGGCACAATCGTGCTGGTTCTGGTTACGATCCGCGAGATCGCGGCCAACCAAAATTTTGAAGCCGCATGCAACGTTGGCATAATGGATACCAACCTGATCAGTTGGGCTCTGGACAGGTTGGCTTGTTCGCAAGGCGAGATCGGCCTGATCGTGCTTGGTGCAACTGCGTTGATGTATCGATTCTCTGATTTTGTTTCCGCCGGATTGGGCGTGGCACGAGATATCGTTACCTACGCCATTCGCGACAAGTGCTATCTGGGAAAAGACCTGGAAACGCGGCAACGCAACTACCCGGATCGCAAGGCGATAGACGAACGTTTCTATCGCACGTTGTACTATGTTCTCGATATCTTTCCAGCAGATCACGTTACGGTGATATCCCATTCACAGGGCACCGTGATTGCCACACAGATGCTTACCGACCCACGTGTCCAAAAGCGTATTGGCGGCCGACCTCTGACTCTCGTTACAATGGGTTCCCCGGTCACGCATATCTATCAGCGCTATTTTCCCGAAATGTTCACCCTTGCGGCCAGTCAGCTGAACTCCGCGTGGTTCAACATCTTCCGGCAGGACGATTTTGTTGGAACGGAAATCGAGGGTGGGCTGATTTTTGCGAACCGGAACATCCCGGTCGATCCCGGAGGGCATACCGGTTACTTCACAGATTACCAGGTTTGGAATGCGCTGACGGACCCCGCCATTGGCTTTGACCTGTTCAATCCTGTCCCGCAGGCAGTGCAGACATAGGCAGGAAAGCCCCCCGAGTGAACCCGAGGGGGCGATTTGACTTATCCAAGCGCTTCGTCACAGCGCCCGCAAACACCCGCGTGGGTGTGACGGCCCACATCAGGCAGGATTTTCCAGCAGCGCTGACATTTCTCGCCTTCTGCTTTTTCGAATACGACGGCAACGCCTTCGATTTCCGGCACACGGAACGCCTCGGCCGGGGCAGGATCGCCGGTCACCGTCAGACCCGAGGTGATGCACATGTCGTCCACGTCGAACGTGGCCAGCAGATCGCGGGTGTCACCATCCTCGACATGCACAATCGGTGCCGCTTCGAGGCCGGAACCGATCACCTTGTCCTGACGCTGGATTTCCAGCGCGGCGGTTACGGCCCGACGCACACGACGAACCTTGGCCATGTTGGCCTCAAGCTCAGCGTCGCGCCAATCGGCGGGTGTATCCGGGAAGTCCACCAGATGGACCGAACTGTCGTCGCCCGGGAACCGCTCCAGCCAGACCTCTTCCATGGTGAAGACCAGAACGGGGGCCAGCCATGTGGTCAGGCGATGGAACAGAATGTCCAGCACGGTGCGGGCAGAACGACGCCGCAGGTTGTCGCCATCGCAATAAAGCGCATCCTTGCGGACGTCGAAGTAGAACGAAGACAGGTCTACGGTCGCGAAAGTGAACACTGCGCTGAACACGCCCTGGAAATCGAAGGACGCATAGCCCTTGCGCACCTGCTCATCCAAATCCGCCAGACGGCTGAGAACCCAGCGCTCCAGGCGCGGCATGTCTGCGGGATCAACCCGATCTGCCTCGGTGAAATCGACCAATGATCCCAGCATGAACCGCATGGTATTGCGCAGTCGGCGATAGCTGTCGGCGGTGCCTTTCAGGATTTCCGGCCCGATCCGCTGGTCGGCGGTATAATCGGTCTGTGCCACCCACAGGCGCAGGATATCGGCGCCATATTGCTTGATGACCTCTTCCGGCACGATGGTGTTGCCCAGCGATTTGGACATCTTGTTGCCCTTGGCATCCAGCGTGAAACCGTGAGTCACCACGTTCCGGTACGGTGCGCGGCCCTTGGTGCCGCAGGCTTGCAGCATGGACGAATGGAACCAGCCGCGGTGCTGGTCGGTGCCCTCCATGTAGACATCGGCAATGCCATCCTCGGTTCCGTCCTCGCGATCACGCAGAACGAACGCGTGGGTCGAACCCGAGTCGAACCACACATCCAGCACGTCAAAGACCTGATCGTAGTCGTCAGGATTGACGATGCCGTCGAGGATCTTTTCCTTGAAGCCTTCGGTATACCAGACGTCTGCGCCGTCCTTTTCGAACGCCGCCTTGATGCGGGCGTTCAGTTCTTCATTGCGCAGCAGGTAATCCGCATCGGTGGGCAGAGCACCTTTCTTGGTGAAACAGGTCAGCGGTACACCCCATGCACGCTGGCGCGACAGAACCCAGTCCGGGCGCGCTTCGATCATCGAGTACAGGCGGTTACGGCCTGTCTGCGGCGTCCATTTCACCAACTCGTCGATCGAACGCAAAGCGCGTTCGCGGATAGTGTCGCCCATCTCTCCCATGCCGTCGTCCAGTTTGCGGTCAACGGATGCAAACCACTGCGGCGTGTTGCGATAGATGATCGGAGCTTTCGAACGCCACGAATGCGGATAGCTGTGCTTGATCTTGCCACGCGCCAGCAGCCCGCCAACCTCGGCCAGCTTGTCGATGACCGCTTTGTTGGCGTCGCCTTCTCCGCCCTTGCGGGACAGGATGTATTTGCCGCCAAAGAACGGCAGATCGGCACGGAACGAGCCGTCATCCATCACGTTGTAAGTGATGACCTGCTCCAGCATGCCCAGATCGCGGTAAAGCTCGAATTCCTCCATCCCGTGCGACGGCGCACAGTGGACGAAACCGGTGCCTTCGGTATCGGTCACGAAGTCAGCGGCGCGGAAATCGCGGATGTCGTCCCATTCGCCGTTGCCGCCTTCGGCCCCGGCCAACGGGTGAAGCAACTGAACGCTCTCCAATTCGTCAGCGGTCACGTCGCGCACACGGGTCCACTGATCGTCGTTTAGACGGGCACGGCCCAATACATCGGCGGCCAAGTTGTCGGCCAACAGGAACCTGTCGCCCACTTTTGCCCAACATTCCTCGGGCGTGTCGATAACTTCGTACAGACCGTAGGAGATGTCTTTGCCATAGACGACGGCCTTGTTCGACGGCACGGTCCAAGGCGTCGTCGTCCAGATCACCACATACGCATCATCCAGATCGCCAGCGTTGACGACCTTGAACTTCACCCAGATGGTAAAGCTTTCCTTGTCGTGATACTCGACCTCGGCCTCGGCCAGCGCAGTCTTTTCGATGGGCGACCACATGACAGGCTTCGATCCCTGATACAGCGTGCCGTTCATCAGGAACTTCATGAATTCGTCTGCGATCACGGCTTCGGCGTGATAGTCCATGGTGATATAAGGATCGGGCCAGTTGCCAGTGATGCCCAGACGCTTGAACTCTTCGCGCTGGATGTCGATCCAGCCCTCGGCGAATTTGCGGCATTCCTGACGGAAGTCGACGATGTTCACCTCATCCTTGTTCTTGCCCTTCTTGCGGTATTGTTCCTCGATCTTCCATTCGATCGGCAGGCCGTGGCAGTCCCAGCCAGGAACATAGCGCGCGTCATGACCCATCATCTGATGAGAGCGCACGATCATGTCCTTAATCGTCTTGTTCAGTGCGTGCCCGATGTGCAGGTGACCATTGGCGTAAGGGGGGCCATCATGCAGGGTAAAGGGCGTGCGGCCTTCTTTCTCGCGCAGGCGGTCATAGACGCCGATGGTCTCCCACCGTTCCAGCCATGCGGGCTCGCGCTTGGGCAAGCCTGCACGCATGGGGAAGTCGGTTTTGGGCAGGTTCAGCGTGTCTTTGTAGTCAGGTGTTTGGGTAGTGTCGGCGCACATTGGGGGCGTCCTCAGGATAATCTTGTCGTGTTTGGATCGAAGCGGTCAGTGCGAATTCTCAAGCACCTTTGCCCGGCGTCTCGCGAAATCAGAGCGCCGGGGATATAATTCGAATAATGATGGCCATCCGGTCATGCATGGCCGCGCTTATATGACGCCTGCACCTAATGGTCCAGAGGTTCCGCCCGTTGCAGCGAATGGCGCAGTTTCGCCCACCGGTTCAGCCACGCAAGACCAGCCAGAGCAAGACCCAGCGCCAGCAGCGAGAACACCCGGATCAGGCCACCCAGACCGGCGATGTCAATCAGGAAGACCTTGGCCACGGCCAGCCCGATCACGGCCAAACCGGCTTTGCGCATTACGTCGGACCTGCGGGCCAGAGATTGATAGAATAGAGCGGCCCCGATCATCAGTAGAACGATGGTATAGGTGTAGAGCTCGGGCTGCGTGACGCCATTGCCTTCATACATACCCCCAGCGCCCTGCCAGACGTGGCGGATCGCCAAGCCCAACCAAACTGCGGCCAACACCCCTGCGGCGGCATAGCTTCCTTGCATGATCTGTTTCGGCATTTCCCTGATTCGCCAAGCAGAACCCCAAACAACCAACGCAGGCAACAAATAGGCAATGGCGAGTGAATTTAGAAGCGGCGGCCCAAGCACCGGGTCTGCGTTCGGATTCAGCAATGGGTTCTGGTCCGCCAATGCCAACATAAGATAGAAAAGACCATGAGCTGCAAAGAACAGAGCCAGCAGGTATCGAAGGTAGTTCAGCTTGCCACCCAGCCCGAACCTTTGCACCTGCGCAAACGCAAGCAAAAGCCAGATGACGGCCAACAGACCCAGGCCCCAATGGCTGTTGTCAGCGCCGCCCTCTCCAAAGCCTTCGAGCCAACGCAGCAGCAACAATGAAAGCAGGATACCCGCTGTCGCCCAGGCCGCGCTTTCCAACAGCAGCGCCGCCAGGGGGCGTTTCAACGGACGCAAAAGCCACCAGCCCGCGACAAATCCCAATGTGGCCGCGCCGTAGACCATCGCCATTTCAAGCACCGGAGCGGAATTGGCCCAATCCAGACCCGGATCAAGCACCAAACGAACGGTAACAGTAAAGACACCCGCCCAGATAAACCAGCTCATCGGCGGCAAGATGAACCTGCGGTCCAACGCTGCTGCAACCACAACGCTGGCCACCAGAGCAACCGTGAGCGCCGATGAACTGAGCACGATGACGCAGGCGAATACCAGACACGACAACGCGGACAGAGTGGCCAGAGCCGCTCGCATCCGGTCATCGCCGTCAACACGGGCAAAACGTTCTGCCAGAACCACCATCAGCACAGCCAGTGCGATCGCATGGAGCGCCCAGGGGTAGGCTCCGATCACCGAAGCCGGATGCCAGCCAATTTCCAGCGTGATGGCCAGCACAGGGGCAAAAAGCGCGGCTCCTCCGGCCCAGACGGCGCGATACTGGCTCGCCGTAAATGACCGCCATGCCATCAGGGCTGACATCAACGCTCCCAAGGTGACCAGCACAGTGACCACCATCGGATAGTCCGCCTCGGGCGTTTCTGCGTAAGCCTCGGCGAACCTGTACAGAGCCGCGCCGTTCTCAAGCCCATGGGAGGCAACAAAAAACACCAATCCGGCAGCAGGCAGAACAGTCAGATCTTGCAACGCCGGTGCATCCTTGGTCCATAAGAGCAATGCCAGAATGAGGGCGGACAACAGGCTGACGCCTAACCAGAATTCAGCCTCTGTGTCCGCCCAATGCCAGGACAGGATCACCGTACTTGCCGCAATGGCTCCTACAGCCAGACGGGTTGGGAATTCGGGCCAAGGGCGAACCTTAGGATGGCGGATCATTTCAGACAGCATGGGGCCCGCATGATCCGGCCAAATGCGCCGCACCGGAATGGCGGTTGCGAAAAGCGCCAGCACAGTTGCGGCGATCAAGTAACCAGGTTCTGTATTCGGGGCACTGGTCGCCAGGAGCAGGTTCGCCGCATATGCCCCGAACAGCGCCAGCACCGAAATCCATGCCCAGCGCCGCACTGTATCGATACCCAGCCCCAAAACGGCAACCAACAGGAAATATGCATACAGCCAAGAGGGATTGTCGGACGCGCCTCCGACCAGGAAAGGAGCGGCAAAGGCTCCGATCAGACCGACCGCAGCCAGCAGTGGACCGTGGAACCACCCCAGAACAAGGCCCACCATCGCGACAACGACCATTCCTGTCAGTGCCGTTTCGGCACCGATCAGGTTATACAACTGGCGGGCAGACAGGATCGCCCCGAACAAAGTGACAAGCCCGGCACCGGAAAAGACCGAGGGTAAATAGGCAGTGGCCGCCTCCTCATCATCCCCGAACTTCCGACGCAACACCTCGCCTGCAAGGATCAGAACAGCGCCGAAACCCAGGGCTGCAAAAACACGGGCCGCCGGAGGCAGCAAACCGTTTTCGACGCCGTATTGCACAAGGAAAATGCCAGCCAATGCCAGAGACAGGGCCGAAACCACATAAAACCAGTTCTCGTGCAGCCACGCGCCCAGAGCCGCAAACCTGTCGTGGCGAAACACTACAGCCGGTGAAGAAACGTCTGCATCCTGAGCGTCGGCACTGTTGTCTTCCTGCCGTTTTGGAGCCGACCAGGGTGCCGGCCTGCTCTGCTTCTCTTCTGCAGCAGGTTGCGGTGCAGGCGTTTCCTGTTCCGGTTGCGGCAGGACCGTCGCATCGCCTGATGCCAAGGCGTCGATTTGCGCTTCCAGCTGCTCCACCCGGCGCCGCAACCGGGACTGTCCGACCAAAAGTGCAATCAATGTCACAGGGATGGCCAGAACAATCAGGCCAACAAAAACAAGCAGCGATTCCAACTGAGTCTCCGATCCTTTTGGAGGTCAAGCTATCTTGAGCCGCCGGCAAGTGACAGTCAGGAAAGCCATGACCCGACTTAAAACACGGAAATCTCCGGACGCGCGATCATCAGCCAGAGTATCGTCAGAACCGCCAGAAACGCCGGAATTCCGCAGACAAACCAGAACCGGAACAAACGGTAATAGTCCCGCGGCAGTTGCGTTCCCTTCTCTTCCGCCGTTCGTGCAAAGTTTCGCAACCGGATTTGCACCCAGACGACTGGCAGCCAGAACAAACCGGTCAAAACATAGAGCACCAGAGACAGCACGATCCACCCTTCGCTCAAGGGCCACCCGATACGCCACGCAAGCAATGCGCCGGTTACGGGCTGAACGATCACAGCGGTCGAGGTGAACAAAAGATCGGCCAGAACAACGATACCTGCCGTATGCGCAATGATGCGAGGATCGCCGTTGCGATGGGCCATCAGCATGAAAAAGGCGATCCCCGCGCCCGTGCCCAACAGCACGCAGGCACCAATGACATGCAGCCAACGCAGTACAAGGTCAGGGTCCGTCATCTGCGATCCAACATGGGCAGTGCGACAAGCGACAGGATCATTGCAGGCAGGATTTTCACCAAGGGCCCCAACGGGTCAGACCACAGGTCCGGCGCTGTGATCGAGGCGGCTATCAGATAGAACATGGCCACAGCAATCTGAGCCTGACAGGCCCGCGCAGCCCACGGGCGCCAGAGAATGGCCAGACCCAGAACGATGTCACCCAATGACCAGAACACAACACCGGCCAAAGCCATAGGTGCTGACCACCCTGCTCCGATCAGTACATCCGAGGCAGTGGACAAGCTGACCAATCCAAATAGCCCTGACAGTAGCCAGAACAGGCTGAGTGTCGCTACGACCAGCGGCATCAACAACGTCATCTGCGCAGTCAGCCTGTGTTCACGGGCACACGGAAGCGTGGCGTAGATGTCTGTCAGTGAAGCGACCCCGAGCCCAGATGCCGCCCTATAGGGCTCGGGATCCCCGGTCACGCCATCTGCCATGACTGTTAACGCTGTGCTTCGCAACGGGGATTTCCAGCCAACCCGGGCCAACCCATCTGCCAGCTCTGCAACGGCTTTTGTCAGGATAGGAGGTAAGGCCACAGTGAAGCGCGTTTCCGGAAACCCAAGCCATCTCCGGGTGCTGCGCACCACCTCAGCCAGGCTGTGAGGGGTATCTTCGACAAGGTCGTATGTGCCTTGCGGCAAGTGACCTGCTACGGCGTCGGTCACTGCCTTGCATAAATCCTGCATTCCGACGCATTGAACAGGCGTGTCAGGGTAAGCCAGAGGCTGAACCCAGGGCACCGCGGCCAACATACGCAGCAACGCGGTACCGCCATAGTCCGTCTGTCCAATGACCAGACCGGGCTTAAGTATCCAGAGCGGCACACCTGACGCGCGCAGCGCCGCATCTCCAGCCGCCTTGCTGCGCAGGAAATGCGTATTCGCCGCAGCTCCCGCACCAATGGCAGAAATCTGGACGACACTTGCACCATGATCCATGCAGCCGTCAGCCAAGGCTGCTATTGCAGTGTGGTGCACCGCTTCGAGGTCATCGTCTGCATTGTCCTGCAACGCGCCGGCGCAGTTTACCACGACATCCACATCAGTCAGCAGGTCCTGCCAGTCCTGCGCGACAAGAAACTCACGCAGGTCACCCTGTTTCAGCGAAACACCCGGCAGGATTTTTGACCCTTGCCCAAGATCGCGCACCATACCCTGAACTGTTGCGCTTTCGGCCTGTAAAGCTCGTGTAACCGCAGCACCAATGAACCCATATGCGCCCAGAACCAAAACCTGTTTTCCAGAAAGATCGTGTCGTGACATTGGCCCATGCGCCCGTTTTCGATCACTCTACCCAACCGGGTGCAATTGAACAGTTATGACCGCCGGACTGCGACATTACGGATGGAACAGGGACCCGACGAGATACGCGATCAGCGCGGCCAGCCCGCCAATCAATAGCGTCTCGAGCCCCGACCGCCACCAGGGGGCCAGTGACCACCGGCTTTTGAGCGCACCGATCGCAAAGAAGACCCCCATGGTCATCCAGGCAGACATCGCAAACGCATTCTGCACCGAGGCGAGAAACGGCAGCAGCGGGATCATCCCCGCCACCAGAAAGGCAAAGAAGGTGGCCAGCGCCGCCTTCATCGGATGCGGGTCGACACTGCCCAGACCATATTCACCTTCGATCATCAGGTTGATCCAGTTTTCAGTGCTCGAGGTGATCTCTGCCGTAGCCTCATTCAGAATGTCGCCAGTCAGCCCTTTTTGCGCAAGGATCTCACGCACTTCTTCGCGCTCGCCATCCGGGTACAACGCGATGTGGCGT
Organism: Ruegeria sp. CDSA141; assembly: GCF_059612005.1. Lineage (NCBI taxonomy): Bacteria > Pseudomonadati > Pseudomonadota > Alphaproteobacteria > Rhodobacterales > Roseobacteraceae > Ruegeria > Ruegeria sp. CDSA141. The sequence goes on along the minus strand of NZ_JBXWPT010000008.1, from coordinate 22,105 downwards.
TCCTCGACCGCGCGGATGCGGCGAATGTTGTCCAGTTCGGCCTTGGTGCCCGAATAATTGCCCGCAGCCATCGAAAACCCGTCAGCCAGAACATTCGCCAGGCCAAGCGCCACGATAACGAACGGGGAAAGACCTGCCCCGGCAACGCCTGCCACAATGGCAAACGTGGTGACGGATCCGTCGATGCCGCCATAGACGACGTCGCGCAACACGCCTCGGCCGGGCGGTGCGTTGATCCGTTCGGCGATTTCCTGCGGGCTGTGACCGTGATCCGTCATGGCTGACTCCTTCGACACATTCAGTGTGCCGAAGCGCAGGCCGGGGCGCCTTGCTTTGGATCAACCCTTGGAAAACAGGCCCTGCAAGGCGCGTTTGATGATGCCCCGCGTCGAAGGTTTGTGCCTGTCCGAGAACGGCAACGGGCGGCACACCTCCATCGCGGCCACACCCACACGGGCGCTGAGCGCCCCGTTGACCAGACCCTCTCCGAACCGGCGTGACAGTTTGCTGAGAACGGAACCACCCAGAACAGGCTCCAGCAGATCATCGCCAACTGCCACCGCTCCTGTCGCCACCAGATGCACAAATACACTGCGGGTCAGGCGCCAGCCGCCCAGCGTGCCCGCGCGACCGCCATAGATTTCCGCAACCCGGCGGATCATCCGCAACGACGCTGCCAGCGCGGTTATCACATCCGCAAGCGCCAATGGCACCAATGCGGTCACTGTGGCAACTTGCCGGGCCGCGGCTTCGACCTCGCGGCTGGCGGCTTGGTCCAGAGGGGCCAGCAGCTCATCTTCGGCAAGCTCCAGCAGCGCTGATGCATCGAACTGATCCGCCATACGTTCGGTTAATCGTTCGCGGCCCCAGCGTGTGTCTTCACGCCCTTTGTAGAATGCGATGATACGGTTGGTGACCGCACAGGCCTGAGCCAGATCGTCGTCGGCCAATGCGGTGTCAGCGGCCCGACGCAGGCCATCTACGCGGGACAATCGCCTCAATGCGGCCAGTTCACGGATAGCAATCATAAGCGCCACAAGAACCAGCGCGGCGATCAATCCGGTAACGATCCAACCCAATACAGGTGTGCGCGCCACCAGCGAGGTTGCAAAATCCCACGCGGCCACAGATATGGCAGCCCCGACCACTGCCAGGGCCAGCCCCCAGAACCAGCGCGCAAGAGCCGATGGTTTGCGCGCCGCCAGCCGTGCCGCGCTTTGCATCGCCTGCCCTTGCGGTTGCGCGATGTCCGGCACCGGCGGGGCCTTCGCGACATCAGCAGCGGGCTCATCCATTTCAAGATCGATCAAAACCGGGCCTTTAGCCATGGATCACACCCTCACTGCGCCAGACAAACCGTATGTCGGGCAAGTTTTCATCGTTATCCGCCCCATCGCTGCGGGCCACCTCGGCAAAACCGTTACGTTCATAAAACCGACAGGCTCGGGCATTGTCCTGAAACGCGGACAAGCTCAGCTCTGAGCGGCCCGATTTGGCGTGATTCAGCAATTGCTGACCAATCCCCCGCCCCCGAACCGGTGCATCCAGATAAAGCGAATGGATTTCACGACCGTTAAGCGCCAAAAAACCTACAACACCGGCCTCAGCTTCGGCCACAGTAACCCATTCCTGATCAATCATTCGCCCACAGAAGGCGATCGTCTCGGCGCAGCTGTGCAATTCAGGCATCCAGTCGTTTTCCAAGGTGAAACTATGCAGGATTGTCCCGATGGTTCCTGCATCCGTTGTGCGTGCGGGACGCAGAAGTACCGTCACAACCGATCTCCAATCAAAAACTGGGCCGCACGATCCAGTCGGATATGCGGCGGGCCGTCACCGGGTTTCAAGGTCAACTGGGCCGGGGCAAAGGTCATGAAGCCGTAGTCTTCGCCCAACCACGCATCAGCCCCATTTCGGGCCGGGACCAACAGATGCGCTGGATCCTCGGGCAATTCACCGGGGTAGAAGGCAGCCTGTTTCCCACTATCCAACAAGGTACCCCGAACGCATGGCAGTTCTGTCCCGTTGTAATTGCGCAATTCTTCGGTCGTCGCGCGCAGCGATGCCAGAGACAGGGCCTCGGTCCGGGCCCCGGCGAAACTCGCCCGATCGCGCGCCTCCCGCGTCAATGCTTCAATGATCGCGGTGAGGCGGGGATGCTGCGTGTGGTGCAAATGGTCGGCTTTTGTCGCCGCAAACAAAATGCGTTCGACCCGTTTTCCCAACAGCAATTGGCTGAGCCACGCATTTCGGCCGGGGCGAAAGGCCGACAGGATATCAGCCATGCCACGGCGCATATCCTCGACCGCCTGCGGACCCTTATGAATAGCGCCCAGCGCGTCAACCAGAACCACCTGCCGGTCGATCCGCGAGAAGTGATCCCGAAAAAACGGTTTCACGACCTGAGCTTTGTAAGCTTCGTATCGCCGTTCCATCTCGCGTTGAAGCGTTCTGCGCCGCGACGGGCCAGACGCCACCAACGGCGCAAAGGTCAGGACCGGAGAACCTGCCAGATCCCCCGGCAACAGGAACCGTCCAGGGGTACAGTCGTAATACCCGGCTTCACGTGCCTGATTGAGATAGGTTGTAAACGACGATGCCAGCGCCTGCGCGGTCGGCTCGTCATGTGCTCCGGACGGGTCCGCGGCGTTGACCTGGGCCAGATACCCGGCAGCCTCCGAACGGGTCTCGATACGTGTCAGTGTTTCCTGAGACCAGTCTGAATACGACTTGTCCAGCAAAGCCAGGTCCAGAAGCCATTCTCCGGGGTAATCGACAATGTCCAGATGAACGGTGCGCGGTCCCTGCAAGCCAGCAAGCAAGCCGGCTGGGCGGGCTTTGAAGGACAGGCGGAGTTCTGAAACCGCGCGCGTGCTGTCTGGCCAGTGCGGTGTCGGACCGGTCAAGGCGGACAGGTGCGTTTCATAATCGAACCGGGGCACAGTGTCATCCGGCTGCGGTTGCAGAAAAGCGGCGTTGATCCGACCTTCCTGCTGCGCAACCAACCCGGTCATGCGCCCCCGATCCAGCAGGTTCGCCACCAGCGAGGTGATGAAAACCGTTTTGCCCGACCGCGCCAACCCAGTGACACCCAAGTGGATGACAGGCTCAAAAAACGTCTCGGATACGCTGTCGCCTATGGTTTCGACGCCGCGCACAAGGCTGTCTGCCAGTGATGAGATGACCAATCTGTCGCCCCGCAATTATCGTTTCACCCAAGATAGGTAGAGGGTACTGCACATACCAGCGCTTTCGCCCCCTTGCCCGTTCCCGCGCTGCGCTGTACCAGCGGCACATGCCCAGATACGCGTTGAAAGTTGAATACCAGGGGGAACCGTTTGCCGGATGGCAGCGGCAGAAGGATCAACCGTCCGTGCAGGGGGCAATCGAACAGGCCCTGTCCCGTATCCAGCCGGGTGCGCATACGATTGCTGCCGCAGGGCGCACCGATGCTGGGGTTCATGCGTTGGGCCAGGTCGCCCATTGCGACATGGTCAAGGAATGGGACCCGTTCCGCCTGTCCGAGGCGCTGAACTATCACCTCAAACCGCAGCCGGTGGCGATCGTGGACGCCGCGCGCGTGACTGACGATTGGCACGCGCGGTTTTCGGCGGTCGAACGGCAATACCTGTTCCGTATCCTGATGCGACGCGCGCCTGCAACGCATGACAGGGGGCAGGTTTGGCAGATCAATCATCCGCTGGATGTCGAGGCCATGCAGGAAGGGGCGAACATGCTGCTGGGTCGCCATGATTTCACGACCTTCAGGTCGTCGATTTGTCAGGCCGCCAGCCCGGTCAAAACTCTGGATGAGTTGCGGGTAGAACTGGTTCAGGACTTTTCCGGCCCCGAGGTCCATTTCCACGTACAGGCACGGTCATTCCTGCACAATCAGGTGCGCAGTTTCGTCGGAACCCTGGAACGTGTGGGCGCCGGAGCGTGGGCCCCGGAAGAGGTGCGTGAGGCGTTGGAAGCTGCCGACCGTGCGGCCTGCGGCCCTGTCTGTCCGCCGCAAGGGCTGTATCTGGCGCGAGTCGGATATCCGGAACCAGTGTTCGACTGACCTAAATCGCCCGCAAAAGCAATCCACTTGCGATCACGGCAATGATCAGCCCGGCGACCAGTTCGATTGTTGGGGCCAGCACCGATGCGAACCGCGTTGCTGAGGCTGAGGCCAGCAGCCCTCCGCGAAGGCCAAAGGATGTCCATCCCACCAAGGTCGTCACCAACGCCGTGCCCAATGCCATGGCAAAGGCCCCAGCGATACCGACCATCGCGATGCCCATCTGCCACGTCAGGATCAGTACGAACAATGCACCTGTGCACGGTCGCGCCGCGATGCCAGCTATCAGGATCAGGGCCTCGCGCAGTGAACCAACATTTGCAACTTCTTGCGCAGTTGGGCCATGGCGGTGACCACAGTCTGAACAGACCTCTCCATCGTGGTGGTGATGATGCGTGTGATCGTTTTCATCATGATGGTGGTCGTGGGGCGATGTGGTTTTCCGTCCCCTTGCGAAACTGCGCAAAGACCGAACCACCAGCCAAAGACCGATAAGGACGATTGCACCGTAGCTTATCGGAGCCATAACCTGTTCAGTCGTTCCGACAAGGCTTTCACGGGACATCTGGAACACCAGCACCCCGGCATAGACCAGTACGACGGCCGTCACCGCCTGCCCCAGGCTGGACAATACACTGATCGCCGATAACCGCCAAAAGGCGACGCGCCGACCCAACCCGTAGCCACCGATCAGGACCTTTCCGTGGCCGGGGCCGATGGCATGAAAGAACCCGTAAGCGAAACAGACCGTCAGTAGCGTTGCCACCGCCTCGGGCTGCTCGGCACGCGCGGCACGCAAGGACCGGGCAATCTGGTTCTGGAATTCTCGTTGCTCCCCCGCGGCCCAGGCCGCAAGACTGTCAAAGCCTCCGCTGCCCCAGAACCAGAGCAGCAGACCGCAGGCAAGAGCAACCGGAACAATCAGGTAGCGGGACATGAAACACGGATCTCGGTCGCGAAGTTTTCACCGACCAGTGGAATATCGTTTTCCTCGAGGTCATAGTCTGCGTCCAGTGTCAGCAGGAACGCCTGCATCTGTGCAAGTTGTCCATCGATGTCCGGGTCAAACCGATCCATCTGGCACGCAGCAGGACCTGTGACGGTCACGGGCCGCGTCACCTCGTAGGCGGTGTAAAACGTCTCATCAAATGCCTTTGCGGACAATGCCGTGGCAGGTACGGCGCCAGCTTCCACCGCCCTGAGATGCGTGGTGACAACGCGCCCGTCTTCAACTGTCGCGTGCGCCTCCATCGGACCGGAAAGTGCAACCGGGTTTCCGTCTGCCGTAACGACAAGATCGCCGTTGTATCCCTCAACCCACTGCATATCGAACCCGGTCAGGAACTGTTCTTCGCTTTCCGTCAGAATGCCGTCAGCATCCTGATCCAGCTTCATGTCTTCCAGAACCAGCAACGAGTAGAATTCGTCATATGCCCAGATCACGCGGACATGGGTCAATTGACCAGCGTCATCCACGATAAACTCCAGCCCGGTACCAATGAAAACATGCGGGTGGGCATTGGCCTGCATAGGCAAACAAAGGATCAAAGTGGTTATAAGGTAACGCATAGTCGCAAGATAGGTGTCCCTCCACGTGGCGGCAACGACATTTTCAATCCCTACGCGAAATCCGGCCAAACATCAGGTCGGCGGAAACAGAACCAGTGTTTGCAGCGCAGTACCCACCGGACCCTGCGTATCGAAGAGCACGGATTGAGACATGCCGATACCGGAAGGCTGCCAATGCGAAACCGACTTCGAGGCCAGCCAGTCCGAAACCGGTTCACGGTGGATATGCACGGTCAGGTCAGTATTCATGAACCCCATTTCCGAGGTTGGCGCATTCCATGAGATACCGTTGCCACAATCGGCCAAAGGACACAGCGCCTGAATGGGCGACTGATCCTCGCCTTGCAAAAGCTGCGGAGTACGCATCCAAATTGTTTTGGGCCCGGCACCCTGTTTTCCCCCTGTCGGATAGCGAATATCGCTGTAATGGGCGAAACCGGGCAGATCGTGGCGAATTTCACCAATTGGAAAGGGGCCCTCGACAACGTCCTCTATCCTCGGCGCATCTATGTCGACATTCGGCACCTGCCCCAGATCGCGCCTCAAAAGATGCATCGTGGTGGCCGTAGCGCAGAGCGTGTCATCAAGATCGTGTACCGTGACCCGCGTGGTCCCGAGCGTCTTGGTATGGCGCGTGGTCTCTGCCGCGACACGGAACCCGGCCAATGGAAGTGGCCGCAACAAATCAACGGTCAGACGGGTCAGCATCTTTTCGGGGCCGATTTCGGTTTCCGCGGCCCGCACAATCAAACCGCTGACCGGCCCCGCGTGGCAATGAGCGGCAGACCACGGCCCGCGCGCTGCATCGTTACCAATGAAGGCCCCGTCATCGCGCTGATGAAAGTAGGTCTTGTCCGCAAAATCCAGCGCTTCCGCCATGTGTTCCTCGGGTCTATTCTTGTGCAAATCGTTTCAATTCATCTGGGCCCAGGTGTTCAACCACTTTCGCTATTCTGACGTCGGGGGGCGGACATGTTGGACACACCGTCCTTGCAATCAGTTTCGTTTTCGCTTCCAGGGAAACACGTGTCATCCAGCCGCATGATCTCAGCCCGGTCATTGCGGTAACATCCTTCAGATGATCATGATTTTGATCCATCAGGCTGATTGTCATGTTTGCCGAAATGTCCCTGTCAAGCACCCAGTCCGGGCTATACTTTTGCCGCAAGGATGGCTTAACTGCCCGGGCCCTGTCCACCGTAATGACGGGACGTCACCGCATCAAACCTAAGCAGGAGCCGTACATGGCGTTGTTGATCGAAACCGGGTTGTCCAACTGGATAAGTGATGACGACATTGCCCGCAGTTTACAGGCGGTGTTGCCGGATGCGGATATCCGCACCGCCGATACGTTGGGAAATCCGGATGACATAACAATGCTGGCCGTGGTTGATATGCAACGTGACCACCCGACGCGACTGCCCAACCTGAAACTGGTACAAAAGCTGGGTGCAGGGGTGGAAACCATTGTCAGTCATCCCGGTTTGCCCGGTCACGTTCGCATCGCCCGCCTGAAGCCTGACGCACCGGCGCAGGGCATTGCCGAGTGGTTTCTTGCCTATATCCTGCGCGCTCAGCGACACATGGCATTTCACGAAGCGGCCCAAACCCGCGCCGAGTGGTCCCCGCGCGCACCGGTTTTTACGCCGGACACCGTGGTCGGCGTTCTGGGTCTTGGTCACATCGGTGCCCGCACCGCGCGGATGCTGCACGCCGTGGGCTTTCAGGTGATGGGCTGGAGCCGTACGCCCAAAGCCATCGAAGGCGCAACTTGTTTGCATGGGCAGGACGCGTTGCCCGCGCTTCTTCGCCAATGCGACCACGTTTGCGCAATCCTGCCCTCGACCCCTCAAACCGCTGGCCTGTTTGATGCCCGGATGCTGGCGGCGATGAAACCCGGCAGTCAGTTGCTGAACGCGGGGCGCGGAAATCTGATTGATGAGGGCGCCCTCATCGCGGCACTGGACGCAGGTGTTCCGGGGCATGCCGTGTTGGACGTCACGTCGCGGGAACCTTTGCCACAAGACAGCCCGCTATGGCGCCACCCCGGCGTTACGATCACGCCACATGTTTCGGGCTGGCATCTGGGCGATGCGTTGTCGGATGTGGCTGAAAACTTCCAACGCCTCTGTTCTGGCGCGCCCTTGCTACATGAAGTCAATCGCGATCAGGGCTATTGAAACCTGACCCGATGATCAGGGCGTAAGGATCCAGTTGCCATTGCCATCGTTGCATCGGCGGGTTCGGATTTCCCTGCTCTGATCACCACCGTCCGGCTGAATCACATGCTGAAGACCAACGCAATTTCCCTTCACCGATTGCACCCGGATTGTTCCTTTTGAACCCGTGTCGTCATTCTTCCATGACCGCTCCTGGCCCACGGATGGCGTGCCACTGGTCAAAAGCGCGTTTGAGGCCGCGTTGACCACTTCAAAATCTGCTGGAGACAACCCCATCTCGGCTATGATTCGAGATAGCGGCTTGGCCTCGACCGCATTGGTCATCAAAAGAATGCCGAATGCGGCTATGGCGGTTAAAATCGGGGCATTCATGGCGGCCTCACAGAACTGAAATCATTTGTGGTCAAGGTTATACACCTGATCCGGCGGGGCCAAGCCCCGAAGCGAACCTTCAAATTATCCCGAACTGGCCTATCTGCGCGATTTCTGTTCGCAAGCCTGCAATACAGGCGATCCGGGGCGATTCAGGTTTTGGTGGCACAAGGGCTTCAACCGACATTTGCCTTTGCCCCCGCCTCGCCGGTTACAACTGCCCGACAAGGTGGCGCCACAATTTTATGACCTTAGGGCTTCACAGACGGGCCTGAATTTGCTGAAATTCAAATAAATTCTGATTTTTAGCACTGGAGATTGTTCCATGAAACTACGCCCTGCCCCAATGGCCATCGCAGCACTCGCTGCATCTGCGGCCCTATATACCTCGCCGATATCGGCCAAGGAAGAAACCAAATCCGTCTTCGTCATGAGCCGCAACTGGGCGGTGACACAGGTTTCCGACGCGCCGGTCGTTTATCGCGCCACGCGTGACAACAACAACCTCAACCCCTTCGGGCCTCCACCGCGCCTGCGTACGGTTCAGGCCATTGCCGCGATTCAGCAGGCAACCGGGTGCAAACCGATCGTGGCCAGTATGTATCAGAACATCTCGGGCCAGTTTTTCTCGCAGGTCAGTTGCAACTGACACAGCGTCAGATCAGGCATTGAGGTCACCCGACCGGCCTGCCATAGCTTGCGCATGAAACTCGCGATTAACGGATTCGGCCGCATTGGCCGCACGATCCTGCGGCAGGTTCTGGCCCTGCCGGCAGGGTCGGATATCGAGCTGGTGCTGATCAATGACATCGCGCCGCTGGACACCTGCGCATACCTGTTCAAATACGACAGCACATTCGGCCCCTATCCCGGCGATGTGTTCGGGGGGGACGCCGCGCTGATCGTGGATGGACGCGCGATTCCCATGACCCACAGCGCCGATCTGTCCCGCGTTGATCTGTCGGGCGTTGACGTCATGCTGGATTGTACGGGTATCGCCCGCAGCTCGGACGTTGCGCGTCGCGGGTTGTCCGCGGGCGCAGGTAAAGTACTGATCTCAGGCCCATCCCCCGCCGCTGATGTCACCATCGTTCTGGGCGCAAACGAGGACCAGTTGGGCAACGCCCGGATTGTGTCAAACGCGTCCTGCACCACCAATGGGCTGGCGCCACTGGTCAAGGCCATCGACGATATCGGCGGCGTCGCATCGGGGCACATGACCACCATCCACTGCTATACCAACAGCCAGCCAATGGTCGATGCCCCGCGCGGCGACCTGGCCCGTTCTCGGGCAGGGGCACTGTCGATGGTGCCGACCACATCGAGCGCGATGCTCCTTATCGATGTCGTCCTGCCTCATCTGGCCGGGCGCATTTCGGGCGCGGCTGTCCGCGTTCCCACGGCAAGTGTGTCAGCCGTGGACCTTGTGGTCACATTGCAGCGCGGCATGAGTGCAGAAACCTTCGATCACGCCCTGAAGCAGGCCGTTGCTGCATCACCTGTGCTTGGCTGGACTGACTTGCCTCTGGTCTCGTCCGACCTGCGGGCTCGCCCTGAATCGCTGGTTATTGCCGGGCCTGAGACCCGTATGGTGGGTGAAAATCAGATTAGGGTCTTTGGTTGGTACGACAACGAATGGGGGTTTTCGGCGCGAATGCTGGACGTGGCCCGCCTTATGGCAGCCGAATAGCCGGGCGGTGACGTCAACACAATAAGGCCCAAAAAAAACGTGTCTCATGCATAATTCCTTTCCTCTTCCGCATTCAGATGCTCTAACTTGAATTCAAACGACCGTGCATGGCGCGGGCAAGAGAACTGGAATTGGGGCATTTGGGGCAATTCATGCGAAGGAGCAAGCGGCAATGCCGTCTGGGGCGCTGGCTGATGGCCGCAGTTGTGACTTTGGCCCCAACCACACTGGTGGCGCTGGAAACCTCACTCTCTGCCCCCGGCGCATCGAAAGAACTGGTTGAACGCCTCGAAAAGACATCCTCAGTAACGACGGCTGAAGAACGTGGCCTCGACACCCCGCTTGAAATCCTCTCAGCGGCTTTGTCGGATTACCGAACGATTGTACAAATCCTGTACGACGAAGGGTATTTCAGTCCGGTCGTCAGCATCAAGCTTGATGGACAGGAAGCGGCCGAACTGAGCTCTCTCACGGTGCCTGCACAAATCAACCGTGCTGCGATTACCGTTGAAACCGGGCCAAGCTTCAATTTCGGCACCGCCATTGTTCAGCCCCTGGCCCCCGACACGGAGCTGCCCGAAGACTTTGCCTCAGGGAAACTGGCGACAACCGGAGCCATTCAACAGGCCTCCTCGGCCGGTGTTCAGGGCTGGAGGAACGCTGGTCATGCAAAAGCCAGTGTTGCGGGTCAGACAATCATCGCGCGCCACGCACAAGCCCGCCTGGATGCCCAGATCGACCTTGATCCCGGACGCAGGCTGACATTTGGCAGAATGTTTATCAAAGGCGATTCAGATGTGCGTCACAGGTCCATCGAAAAGATCGCCGGGTTCCCCAGTGGAGAGGTATATTCGCCCGAGAAAATTCAGAAGGTTGGAACACGATTGCGCCGGACCGGTACGTTCAACGTGGTCTCGCTGCAGGAACGAGAGACCCCAAACCCCGATGGCACACTGGATTTCGATGCCACGTTCGAAGACTTGCCCAAACGTCGGTTGACCTTTGGTGTGGAACTGGCCTCTCGCGATGGTGTTGATGTGACCGCGACATGGACCCATCGCAACATGTTCAGGCGCGCAGAACGTCTGCGCTTCGAAGCGGCGGTTCGAAATATTGGTGGTGCCGAGGATATCGATGGCCGGATCGGGCTGCGTCTGGATCAACCTGACCGGCTTGGCCCCGATGACAACACCTTCTGGAGCACCCTGCTGGAACGCCGCAACACCGAAAACTATAATGTGACGGTGGCTTCGCTGGCCTATGGTGCGCGCCGAACGTTTTCAGACAGTCTCTACGCCGAGGCATCGGCCGGATTTCAGTGGTCGGACGCGGACGATGCATATGGCAGCGGGCGCAAGTTCAGGTATTTCATCCTGCCGTTCCGATCCGAATGGGACCAACGCGACAGCAAAGTCAGCGCCACGCGCGGATTCTATCTGGACTCGCAAGTCATGCCCTTTGTCGGAATTTCCGGTACGGATACCGGCATCCGCCTTTTCTTTGATGGGCGGGCCTATACCAGCCTGGGGACAGGGGGGCGGATCGTTTTGGCCGGTCGCGCGCAACTGGGATCCGTGATTGGCCCACCCGCCGATGGCGTCACACCTGACTTTCTGTTCTTCTCGGGCGGCGCGGGAACCGTGCGCGGGCAGCCGTATGAAAGTCTCGGCATTCCGGTCGGGACCGGCATCGCGGGCGGTAAGTCGTTTATTGGCTTGTCCGGTGAGATCCGTGGCAAGGTAACCGACAGCCTGTCACTGGTCGGATTTTATGACTACGGTGTTGTCGACACGTCGTCCTTTATCGGCAGCGGCGCAGAAGACCACTCTGGCGCTGGTATTGGCGTAAGATATGATCTGGGCGGGTTTGGCCCCCTGCGCTTTGATCTGGCCTATCCTGTCAGCGGTCCCACCGGGGACGGGCTACAGTTCTACATCGGGATCGGACAGGCGTTTTGAGACGATACCTTTCATACCCTCTGTTGATCGGCGCGCTGGCATTCGTGCCGGTGGCCGGACATCCGCAGGAAGATGAAGGCGGCAGCATGATCGAGCGGTTCCTACAGGATACCCTGTCGGGCGACGATCAGAACGTCACCGTCAAAGGCCTGCAGGGTGCGCTGAGTTCACGCGCCACGATTGCGGAGATCACGGTTGCAGATGACGAAGGAGTCTGGCTTACCATCAAGGATGCCGAACTGGACTGGAACCGACTGGCTTTGATCCGTGGGCGGTTCTCGGTCAATGCTTTGACTGCGCACGAGATCGACGTCGCCCGCGCGCCGGGCACCACCACCAAGGATACGCCGCCGCCGACCGCAGAAACAAAAGGCTTCCAACTGCCTGAACTGCCCGTTGCCATCGAAATCGGCGAAATCCGCATCGACGAGCTGGCTTTGGGCCAGCCTCTGATCGGAGTGGCCGCGGAATTGGCGGTCAATGGCAACCTGTCACTTGTCGACGGGACGCTGGACACCAATCTGGATATTACCCGGCTGGATCGGGCCGGTGATGAAATCAAGTTGACTGCGGGCTTTCAGAATTCAGACAGCCAGATCGATCTTGACCTTCAGGTGACAGAGGCAGCGGGCGGCCTGATCTCGGCCGCTCTGAAAATTCCGGACAGTCCGCCGATTGGATTGACCGCGAAAGGGTCCGGACCGGTGACCGACTTCACAGCAGATATCGGCCTCAGCAGCGATGGTCAGCCTCGGGTGACAGGGCAGGTACGGTTGCGCTCGGCCCCGACTGCGGCGGCAAGCGCGGAAGAGGGTATTGCCTTTACCGCCGATCTCGGCGGTGATCTGACACCATTTGTAGCCGACAATATGGATACATTCTTCGGCGCCAAAACACGGCTGTATGTGGATGGGCGGACGCTGCCCGAAGGTGCGCTGACCATCAGTGATCTGGAACTCACCTCGCAAGCGCTGAACCTTGAGGGTCAGCTGGAACTGGCAGCGGGTGGTCAGCTTCAACTGGCGGCCCTTCAGGGGCGAATTACTCCGCCAGAAGGGCAAAGCGTTGTTCTGCCTGTCTCAGGCGGCGACACATCCATTGGAGCGGCACAGATTTCCGCGCTGTTCGACGAAAAGAACGGCAACCTTTGGGATCTGAGCCTGACCGCGAAGGCCGTGAAAACCGAACAGCTCGACGTGCAGCGCGCGCAAGTCTCGGCGCAGGGAACCCTGGAACAGGGTGATGCTCTGAGCTTCGACGGCGATCTGCAAGCCGCTCTGGACGGTATCAAAATGGCTGACTCCGGGCTGAATGCAGCAGTGGGCAGCCGCATTACTCTGGATGGCACCTTCGAATATGGCAGTGACCAATCCCTCAACCTGACCGAGTTCGAACTGGTCGGTTCGGACTACGATTTGGGCATCGACGCATTGATCAGCGGCCTGTCCACCGGGTTGGCCGTCGACGGCACCGCCACTCTAGAAGCCACGGACTTGTCCCGATTTTCGGAACTGGCCAAGCTGGAGCTGGGCGGTCAGGTCTCTGCCCGACTGACTGGTCAGGGTTCACCACTGGAAGGCAGTTTCGACGGCAAACTGGAGGTCGAGGGCACTGACCTCTCTTCCGGGCGTGATGACATCGATCCGGTGATCCGGGGAAAAACAACGATTACGCTCGACGCCAAGCGCGGCGCAGATGGTGTAACCGTCCGTGATTTTACCCTGATCGGGGATACCTTGCGCGCGCAGGTCGATGGCACGGTAACGACACCTGATGGCAACGTGGCTATCGATGGTCAGGCAACGGTCAATTCCCGGGACCTTTCAGTGTTCTCAGGCCTTGCCAACCGCGAGCTTGGGGGGGCAGTGCAAGCGAAACTGAACGGAAAGGGAACCGTTCAGACGCTGGAGTTTGACGGCACAGCCAGCGTGTCCGGCCGGGACATCAAAACCGGCCTGACCGAGATTGATCCGCTGTTGGCCGGTCGCAACGAGATCACGTTCGACGGTGCGCTGAGCCAGGAACGGATTGTGATCCGTGACGCGACGGTAAACGGTTCTGCCCTGACCGCCAAAGCCTCTGCCACCATAGACGACCCAAAGAGTGCTTTGGCTATTGACGGACAAGCCAATCTGAACATCCCGGACCTTTCGCTGTTTTCAGGCCTTGCCAAACGCGATCTGGCAGGAGCGATCCGTGCGGATGTTGCCGGCAAGGGCGCGGTCGGCAGCATGGCGTTCGACGTAATAGGCAATTTGGCTGCGGACGATATCAAAACCGGATTCGATGCCGTAGACGACCTGATCCAGGGGCGAACGAATCTGACCGTGGACGCGGTGAATAACGACGAAGGTCTGAACATCCGCACGTTCCAACTGATTGGAACCGCCCTGTCGGCAAATGCATCAGGAAAGTTGGACCGAAACGCTGGTGGATTGGACTTTTCCGCCAAATTGGATGACCTCGGCCGCCTGTCGCAAACCTTGTCCGGCCCGCTTAGCCTGAGCGGGAACGTCGCTCCAACCGGTTCTGGGCTAGAAGGCACTGCCCGTCTGGACGGACCAGACAGCTCATACGCCAGCCTTCAGGGAACAGTTGACCGGAATGGGTCTGCCGACGTCGACTTTGACGCCAAACTAAACCAGATTGAGCGGTTTGTTCCAGAGTTCCCCGGCACCGTTGCAGCAACAGGGACGGCCCAGCGCGACAATGGAATCTGGACGATCGACGCCAAGGCGCAAGGGCCCGCGGACATAGACACCACGTTGGCCGGCACCTTTGACGAAACCAGCGGTCAGGCGGATCTGACAGCACAGGGCGGCATCAACCTTGGAATCGCGAATGTATTTATCACACCCAACAAGATCGACGGATCGGCGCGCTTCAATCTTGCCCTCAAGGGCGCGCCTACGCTGGCGTCACTGAGCGGATCGGTCACCACTTCGGGCACATCGCTTGCCATTCCGGGTGCGGGTCAGACCATTACCGGGATCAGTGGTCAGGTGGATCTGGCCCAAAGCCGCGCAACCATCACACTGAATGGCGGAGTTCGGGCGGGCGGCAGCTTTAGCGTCAACGGACCTGTTGACCTGACCCCTCCGTTCAACGCCCAGATCACCACCACCCTGAACAACCTCGTGCTGACGGACCAGTTGCTGTATGAAACCACCCTGAACGGCCAGATTGCTATGACCGGGGCTTTGGCCGGAAACAGTTCTTTGGCAGGGCAGATCACGTTTGACGAGACCAACATCAACCTTGCAGCCGCGTCCGGCGCGGTAGGCGCGGCACCTATCCCGGATATCCAGCACATTAACGAAAGTCATCCCGGTTTCGTCACGCGAGAGCGTGCCGGATTGGTTGTGATCGAAGGATCCGAGAAAAGCGCGTCCCGGATTGCGCTGGATATTAGCCTGCTTGCACCCAAGGCGGTTTTTGTCACAGGGCGAGGCGTGAATGCAGAACTGGGCGGTCGGATTCTCATCGGGGGCACCACAGCCTCTGTTGTTCCGTCCGGTCAGATCGAACTGATCCGGGGGAATTTCGACATTCTGGGCCGCAGGTTGGCACTGACAAAGGGGATCGTCACACTACAGGGTGACCTGACACCGTATATCGAGTTCGAGTCTTCGGCCAGCACGTCCGACGGCACAGCGACCATCGAAATTGCAGGCCCGCTGGATTCACCTGAGGTCAATGTGTTTTCCGACCCCGAACGTCCGGCTGAAGAAGCGCTGGCGATGCTGCTTTTCGGGAACCGGTTTTCAGAAATCTCGCCGTTCCTGATCGCGCAGATGGCGGCATCACTGGCGCAGCTTAGCGGTGCGGGAGGTGATGCAACGAAAGGCCTGCGCGATTCCACCGGAGTGGATACGGTTGACATCGGTGCTTCGGAAGGCGGCGCGGGCCGTTTGGGCGCTGGCGCATATCTGGGTGAAAACCTTTATACAGACTTCACTGTGAACACCGAAGGCGACACCGAAGTGAACCTGAATCTCGATGTTACCGACAGTTTCACAGTACGTGGTACCGTCGATGGTCGTGGCGAGACAGGCGTGGGTTTATTCTTCGAACGCGATTACTAACCAACTGTCAAAAAGAAGTTAAATTGAGCCGCCCTTTCGTGTCGCGCTAGCAGGTGTTGGGTGTTCAAAACGCCTTTTAGACGGCTCATTCCGACTTCATTGGTGGTCGGGAAACCTTGTTTCAGAAAGATTCAAGTGCCGAAACCAGCGTGGTATCCCAGACGACAATAAGACTCACCGGTGTCCAGTGAGTAATTCACCAGTACATCTGGGTTTTTCCGCAAATTTAGAAACAGGGAAATTGTACAGACACCGCGACATCTCAATCCATGACCTGACAGTTTGTCTTCTCACCTTTCCCTGGTTTGTCAGCAATTTTCGGCGCCCGTGGGAACGCGAATAGCTTCTGATTATCTTGTGCCTTCAGCCATTCTATCGCTGCGGCATGGCGGTTCCATGCCACTGTAACACAGCTGCTGACGAGTCACCTGCTCCGAGGTCACGGCCTAAGACCTCAGAAAAATGTAGCGAACGAGTCGTAAGGGCCAGTCAAATGAACCAGTCGATAAGACTATGGCGTGGCGAAGAAAAAAGCGGCCCCCTCCGAGGCCGCTTTTATTCAGTCTGGCAGCGATCTCATTCCGCTGCGATCGCATCCTCGATCTTTTCGACACGAATGGCCGAGAACTTGAACTCGGGGATCTTGCCGTAAGGGTCGATGGCCGAGTTCGTCAGGATATTCGCTGCCGCTTCGACATATGCAAACGGAATGAACACCATGTCTTCGGCAATTGCCCGGTCGGCGCGCACCATGATTTCAATCGAACCACGGCGCGTGGTCAGGCGGATCATTTCACCCGGTTCGATTCCCATCAGCTTCAGTGTGCGCGGGTTCATCGAGCAGTTGGCCTCGGGCTCAACCGCGTCAAGAACCTTGGCGCGGCGGGTCATCGATCCGGTGTGCCAATGTTCCAGCTGACGGCCAGTGGTGGCAATCATCGGGTATTCGTCATCGGGCGCCTCATCGGGCGGGATGACGCTGGCCGGTGTGAACCTTGCCTTGCCGCCCGCACGAGGGAAACCATCACCGAACACGATAGACTGGCCGGGATCGGTTTCGCTGAGCGACGGATAGGTGATCGTCTCGGTTTCCAGCCGTTCCCACGTGATATTGTCCAGCGATTCCATAGTCAGTTTCATCTCGGCAAAGACCTCAGACACATCGGTGTAATCCCAGTTCAGACCGATCCGCTGTGCCAGTTCGACTGTGATCTTCCAATCCTCGCGTGCCTCACCCGGAGGTGCCACGGCCGGACGGACACGCTGAACCTGACGGTTGGTGTTCGACACCGTGCCGTTCTTTTCATACAGCGCCGAGGCCGGCAGGATGATGTCCGCATAGTTCGCGGTTTCGGTCAGGAAGATGTCCTGCACGATCATCAGGTCCAGCTTGGCCAGCGCCTCACGTGCGTGGCCAACATCCGGATCGGACATGGCCGGGTTTTCACCTTGAATGTACATACCCTTGATGTTGCCCGCATAGGCTTGGTCGATGATCTCTGTGACGGTCAGGCCCTTCTCGTTCGAGAAATCATCCGATTTCCAGACATTGGTGAATTGCGCACGAATGCCATCGTCCGTAACAGTCTTGTAATCCGGAAGGAACATCGGGATCAGACCCGCGTCTGACGCGCCCTGCACGTTGTTCTGGCCTCGCAGAGGGTGCAGACCCGCGCCGGGTTTGCCGACGTTCCCGGTCATCAGAGCCAGCGAGATCAGGCAGCGTGAGTTATCTGTGCCGTGGATGTGCTGGCTGACGCCCATGCCCCAGAAGATCAGACCAGCCTTGGCTTGTGCAAAGGTGCGCGCAACGCGGCGCAGCTGATCCGGTTCGATGCCACAGATCGGCGCCATCGCCTCGGGCGTGAACTGGCGAAGATGCTCTTTCTCGGCTTCCCAGTTCTCGGTCCAGCGGTGGATGTACTGGCTGTCATACAGCTCTTCCTCGACGATCACATTCATGATCGCGTTGAGCATCGAGACATCCGCACCGGGACGGAATTGCAGCATTTCGTCGGCAAACTTGCGCATACCAACGCCGCGCGGGTCCATCACGATCAACTTGCCGCCGCGTTTCGCGAACTGCTTGAAATAGGTCGCGGCAACGGGGTGGTTCTCGATCGGATTCGACCCGATGATGATCGCCACATCCGCGTTTTCGATCTCGTTGAAGGTCGCGGTCACGGCGCCCGAGCCGACGTTCTCGATCAGAGCGGCCACAGACGATGCGTGACACAAACGGGTGCAGTGGTCGACGTTGTTGTGCTTGAACCCCTGACGGATGAACTTCTGAAACAGATAGGCTTCTTCGTTGGTGCATTTGGCCGAACCAAAGCCAGCAATCGAACGCGGGTTTTCGTCGCGCAGGGCCATCAACCTGGTTGCGGCCAGATCCATCGCCTCTTCCCATGTCGCTTCGCGGAAATGGGTGCCGATGTTACCGGGATCGACGTTCAGCCCCTTCTCGGGCGCGTCCTCGCGCCGGATCAACGGCTTGGTCAGGCGGTGCGGGTGGTGGATGTAGTCGAACCCAAAGCGGCCTTTGACGCACAAACGGCCTTCGTTTGCCGGGCCGTTGATGCCCTCGACATACTTGACCTTGCCGTCCTTGACCTTCAGCGAAACCTTGCACCCTACGCCACAGAACGGGCAGACGCTTTCGGTCTCAGAGTCGTAATCTTTGCTGTCCCCCTGCTGTTGGTCGTCCAGCACGGTTGCAGGCATCAGGGCGCCGGTCGGGCACGCCTGAACACATTCACCACAAGCGACACAGGTTGAATCGCCCATCGGGTCGTTCTGGTCGAACACCACCTGAGAGGTGTGGCCGCGACCAGCCATGCCAATCACGTCATTCACCTGCACATCGCGGCAGGCACGGACGCAGAGGTTGCAGTTGATGCAGGCATCCAGATTGACGCGCATCGCAACGTGGCTGTCATCCAGCAGCGGGATCTTCTCGGCTTCTTTTGCCGGGAAGCGGCTGTCGCTGACATCGTTCAGCCTGGCCATGTCCCAGAAATGGCTGGATGCGTCATGGGGTTGCTCGGGCTGGTCAGCCACCAGCAGTTCCATGACCATCGCACGGGATTTCTCGGCGCGGTCGGTGTCAGTCTTGACGACCATCCCGTCAGCAGCCGGACGGATGCACGAGGCGACCAGAGTACGCTCGCCTTCCACCTCGACCATACAGGCGCGGCAGTTGCCATCGGGTTTGTAACCCGGTGCCGGTTTGTGACAAAGATGTGGAATAACCAGTCCACGGCCATTGGCCGCGTCCCAGATGGTGGTGCCTTCGGGCACGGTGACGTCATCGCCATTCAGGTTGAAGGTGACGGTCTTGGTTGGGCTTGCATCAAGCATGGCTCTGTCTCCCTCAGATTTCGTCAGCGAAATGTTTCATGACCAGACGGATCGGGTTCGGGGCCGCCTGCCCCAGACCACAGATCGAGGCGTCGCCCATGACCTGACACAGATCTTCCAGCAGGTTCTGATCCCACTTGTCGGCCTGCATCAGCTTGACCGCCTTTTCGCAACCCGCCCGACAGGGGGTACACTGGCCGCAGCTTTCGTCCTCGAAGAATCGCAGCATGTTCAGCGCCGCATCGCGGGCCGTGTCCTGACCGGATAGAACCACAACCGCAGCAGACCCGATGAACGAGCCCAGCGGCTGTAGGGTGTCAAAGTCGAGCGGGACGTCGTCGATGCTGGAGGGGAGAAGACCTGACGACGGCCCGCCCGGTTGATACGCCTTGAACACATGACCTTCGGCCATGCCCCCGGCGGCATCAATAACGTCAAGAATGGTCGACCCTGCCGGCACTAGGTAGACGCCGGGTTTCGCCACCCGGCCCGAGACCGAATAACTGCGCAGTCCCTTGCGGCCATTCTTTTCAACCGAATTGAGGATTTCCGGACCTTCCCGGCAGATCTTGGACACCCAGTAGAGCGTTTCCACGTTGTGCACCAACGTCGGGCGTCCAAACACGCCGACCTGCGCCACGAAGGGCGGTCGGTGACGCGGCAGGCCTTTTTTGCCTTCGATCGACTCGATCATCGCGGATTCTTCACCGCAGATATAGGCGCCAGCGCCACGGCGCAGGTCGATATAGCCAGGCTCAACAATTCCGGCACCTTCCAGCGCGGCGATCTCGCGGCGCAGAATTTCCAGAACCGCAGGGTATTCGTCGCGCATATAGATAAAGCAGGTCTCGGCCTCGACCGCCCAGGCGGCGATCAACATGCCTTCAAGGAAGACATGCGGTGTGCGTTCCAGGTAATAGCGGTCTTTGAAGGTGCCGGGCTCGCCCTCGTCGCCATTGACGGCCAGATAGCGCGGACCATCGTTCATGCGAACAAAGCCCCATTTTTTGCCCGACGGGAAGCCCGCACCACCTAGACCCCGCAGGCCCGAGGACAGCACATCTTCCTGTACATTCTCCCAATTGCCGCCGTCACGCAGTTTCTTCAGCGTGGCGTAACCGCCATTTGCCTCATACGCTGCGAAAGCTTCATAGTCGGGCAGAAGGGCATGGGTGTCATCCGTAGCAATCGCGGCCTGCACCTTTTCGGGGGTGGCATGGTCGATATGGTTGTGACCGATCTCCAGCACCGGCGCTGTGTCACAGCGGCCCATGCAGGGCGCGCGGACCACACGGACTTCGGTTGGGTCCAGACCGTCTTTCAGTGCCTTTTGCAGTTGTTGGGCACCCGCCATTTCGCAGGACAGGGAATCACAGACGCGAATGGTCAGCGCAGGCGGAGGAGTCTCGCCTTCTTTCACCACGTCGAAATGAGCGTAGAACGTCGCGGTCTCGTAGATTTCCGCCTGACCGATCCGCATCTCGACCGCCAGCACGGCAATATGGTCGGCACTGATGTAGCCGTGTTCATCCTGAATCAAATGCAGGAATTCGATCAGCAGATCGCGGCGGCGCGGGCGGTCGCCCAGCAGGCGGTGAATTTCAGCCTGCGCCTCATCCGTGAACTGACGACCTTTGGGCGTGTGTCGCCCCTTGCCTTTACCTGACTTCCAGACGCCCTTGGGTGCGCCTGATGGCTTGGTGTCTAATGGTGCCATGATGCCCTCCGATTCAGGCCCCGTGTCTCATCAGGCTAACATATCGTCAAATCGCTTTTGGCAATTGCACGATAACGACACCTTATCACCGTAAAGACGTCACCACGGCGCGCAACGCCCGTACAGTTGGCAGTTCTGGATCGCGGCTTCGTGTCGCCAGACAAATCGGTTTGCTGACAATGGGCTCGACCAGCGGCAGCACCTTTGTCCCTTTCAACTCGCCCAATGCCCGAATAAGGACACGGGGCACAACCGTGGCGGCCAGCCCCTCGCGTGCCATCACCATCGAAGCGGTAAACCCGCTGGTTTCGGCAACCACGTCCGGGTACAAACCCTGGTCTTCAAATACATGATCCAGAATACGCCGGTTCTGCATCTGCGGCTCGAGCAGACTTAGCGGGAATTCGGCCACGCGCGCCCAAGGTATCGGACCGGTTTCGTCCGTCATGTGCGACGGGACCAGCAGAACATAGGTTTCCTCGTACAAAGGTTGCACCTGTCGCAGGTCGGTCCCGATGCTGTCGCCATACGTTACCCCAGCGTCCAGGCTGCCTTCGTCCAGCCGGTGTTGAATGGCGGTGGCTGACATGGTTTCGATGCGCGTAATGATACGTGGATGCGCCTGTCTCAACCGTTTGGTGAGCCGCCCGGTAAAGGCGATGGCCGTCGGGATCACGCCCAAAATCAGCGTGCCGGTGATCTCGCCTTTGGCGGCCAGTACCTGTTGCTCGAGTGCCTTGGTGTCATCCAGAATGCGACGCGCCCGCTGGACGATCATCTCCCCCTCTTCCGTCAGACCCTGAAACCGGTTGGCGCGGCGGACAATGGAGACGCCCAGCCGATCCTCAAGATTACGAATGCGCATCGAGAACGCAGGCTGCGAAATCCCGCACTCTTCGGCCGCCTTGGCAAAATGGCGGTGCCGCGCAAGGGCGCTGAGCAGTTGCAGGTCGCGGATTTCGATCATTTGGACGTTTCTCGAATGACGGGTCGAAACCCACATTAAGGGGAATTAGGCTGGAGAGGAAAGAATGGCTAGGTTCTGGACCTATTAATTTGGTTGCGGTCGACTTGGCTGCGTGATTCAAGCCCCTGAGTTTCAGGGGTGTAT
>NZ_JBXWPT010000007.1:0-181487 GCF_059612005.1 Ruegeria sp. CDSA141 | reverse complement strand
CCTTAACGGCTTCGATGAACCAGAAATCCTCCGTTGCTCAAACCCCAAATCTGTCCGGTAGGCGCTGACGTCAGACAAAGGACGGCGACCGCTGGTTGCTACACAACGAAGAAGGGCAAGTGCTGAGCCGCATGTCCAAATCCTTCGCACCGCCGCCAAACACCCGGTTTGAGAGGGGGGAAATCGCCGCTATCCTTAAATGGAGAAAAGAGGACTCAGGTGAAGCCTTCCACCATACGCTCCGCCGCGATGCATGGGAGGTGGTTTTGCCAGAACTCGTGTTTGTGGCCGTTAACTAGAACGTCACCCACAATTTTTATGTTTCCAGAGGAATCCAGCCAGGCTTAGCACTTCAACCATTCCTCCCCGCCTTCCTACTACGCAATTCCATCAAGCTCTCCAAAGCTCGCATAGGCGCCGCAATAGCTGCACCCGGCGCAGGGTAATGCCGGGGTCGCTGTCATTGCTAACATCGCGCAGGAAGCGCAGCCAGGCTCGTTCGTTAGGTGTCAGATCGTCATTCTTATCATACATGGATCTTATCTCCCGAAAATCGCGTTGATCGCGGCCTGTGACCTGCTGGTCAGTCTCGGGTCGGTGTTGCTGGAAGCCTTACGGATCGCCTGCAACCAACCAACTTCGTTTGCAGTGACGGGTTCACCGAACACCTCGACGACTGCCTCGGCAGCCGTCCGGCCAATCGCCTGCTCCAGGGCAAGCTGCATCACGAAAGCAGGATCCGCTTCCAGGGCAACAGCCAGCGTCGGAACGCGATCAAGTGCCACCTTGGTGCGGCCCTGCTTGATCATCGTGATCATGTTCTGGTTCACATAACCGGCCTGCGCCGCGATCTCCGCCTGGCTCTTGGTCGGCTTCAGTTCGAGCACCCGACGTTCGACATACATCGCCATCCGGGTGTCTAAGTGCGGTTTCTTTGTCATCGCTATCCTCTCAGAATTGACGCAGCACTCGCTGCATGTTTTCGATATAGCGAAGGCGTGATTGGGGATTCCGAGGGAAACGATACGCCGTTTGTGTTCCCGTATTCTCGTTAATAGAAAGCGAGCTCAATACTTCCGCCTTGACGGTCACGACGTCGTAGTTTCAATTTCTCTCATAGGTTTAGTGTTTATTGGGGGAAAATGTTGGCCTTCCGGTTCGTTCACACTGCAGATATTCATTTGGACTCACCGCTAAAGTCTCTAGCCATGCGCGACGAAGCACTGGCCGAAGTAGTCGGGAACGCGACCAGAACCACGTTCAGGCGGACGGTCGATCTGTGCGTGTCTGAAGATGTCCATGCGCTGCTGATTGCCGGCGACCTGTATGACGGCAGTCAAACATCAATGAAAACCGCTCGTTTCCTCGCTCTAGAGATGGAGCGCTTAGACGCGGCGGGCATTCCGGTTTTCATTATCCGCGGCAACCACGATGCGGCATCTAAGATCACGCGTGAGCTGGCCCTGCCGGAAAACGTGACGGTTTTCCCAGGCAAAGCCCAGGTCGTCGAGACTTACTGGAACAATCATTCAGTTGCTGTTCACGGGGTTTCATTTCGTGACCCCCATGCACCAAACACTCTGTTGGACCGTTTTGGGGCGCCGGTGATGGGGGCTTTCAATATCGGAATGTTGCATACGTCCCTCGGCGGGGCTCAGGGACATGATCCATACGCACCTTGCACGCTGGCCGACCTAAAAGCTACCGCGTTCGACTATTGGGCGCTGGGACACATCCACCAACGATCTGTTGACGCCGGCACAACAACTGTCGTCATGCCAGGAATTCCTCAGGGGCGCGACATCGGCGAGGCAGGCAACAAGTCGGTGACGCTAGTTTCTGTCGCCGATGACGGTTCGGTCGAGCTGGAGGAGCGTCACATTGCGGTGGCCCAGTTCGAACGGCTCGAGGTGGACTGCCACCAATTGTCTGACTGGCCTGACCTTATCGAGGCACTGAAGCATGCTTTGCGCTCGGCACGGCGGGACCATGCTGGCGAACATCTGATTGTCCGGCCTGTGTTGACTGGAGCGACACCACTGGCCTGGCGAGCAGGACGTGACCTCGACCTTCTACTCGCGGAAGCACAGAATGTCACCGAGCCGATCGGGTCGCTTTGGATCGACAAGATCGAGCTTGCGTTGTCCACCGCCAGCAATGCGTCCACTGGAGGCGCGGTAGAGGAACTAGCTCAGATCATCGCTCAGCGAAGTCTTCCCCCGAATGATCCGGCTGTTTTGGAAGACGTGGAACGACTGCTAAAATATCTTCCGCGCGAGTTGCGAGGGCTCCTGGGTGATAGCGAGGAAGAAACGGCCGCAACTATTGCCGATGCGATGCAGCAGGGTGCAATGGAAGTGCTTGCGCGCCTCGAAGAGACTGGTGGCTGAACAATGCGGTTGAACCGGCTCGACCTCACACGTTTTGGCAAGTTCACTGATCTGAGCCTTTCGTTTCCCGTCCCAACACCCGGAAGCCCCGACCTACACGTGATCTACGGTGCAAACGAGGCCGGAAAATCCACCCTGCTTGAAGGCTGGCTGGACATGCTGTTCCAGATCCCTGTTCGAAGCAGCATGGACTTTCTTCACCCTTACCCGTCGATGCAGTTAGGGGCCGTGCTAGACGTCAACGGGCAGACGCATGAACTGCTTCGGGTCAAGAAACGTAACAATTCTTTGCTTGACGCCAGCGGCAAACCGCTAGGTGAAGCATTATTGCATGGTGGTCTGCGAGGACTCGACCGCACATCCTATGCAGCGATGTTCTCGCTCAATCGGCAAACCCTGGACGAAGGAGGCGAAAGCATCCTCGCCAGCAAGGGGGATCTCGGTGAGTTGCTGTTTCAGGCAAGCGCCGGGATGACCGATTTGGCGGCGCAGTTGGACGAATTGAATGCAGAATCGGAGGGGTTCCTGAACAGAACCGGACGCAAGGGTGCGTTGCGGGATCTTTGTACCGCCTACGACGATTTGGGCAGGCAGATTAAGGAATTGGACACTGCGGCTGCCGAGTATACCCGCCTTTCAACTGAACGCGACCGCGCCAAAGATACCTGGCACCAAGCGCGCGAGGCGTCTGAAGCCGCTCAAACCGATGTAATCGAAACCGATCGCCGGATCGCCGCCATGCCGCTCTTACCGCGGCTGGACCGCCTGGAGACACAGATCGCTAGCTACGGTGCGCTACCAGAACCTCCCGTGGGATGGCTTGCCGAGCTTCCGGAACTAGACCGCACGGAAACCGCCATTGCTACTCGACTCGAGACCGCGAAAAAGATTGAGGCAGGCTTGGAAGCTGAATTGAACTACCTCCCAACCGACGAGCCTGTTCTGAATGCAAGCGACGACATCAAAGCGGCGGATCTGTTGAAATCGGCCCATGACTCGGCGCTGGAGGACTTGCCCAAGCGGCGCGGAGAGCTGGAAGCCAAGACAGAAGCAGTCAACGATTGTCTGTCTCGACTGGGGCAAGTCGGGGCGGATCCGACCACGCTACTGCCAGAAGCAAGAACCCTTGGGCGCCTGCGCGCATTGATCGAGCAAAGTTCAGGTGTGGAAACCGCTTGCGATGCTGCGACCAGGGAATTGCAGGTTGCCCAAGATGACGCAGCGCGCGCTGAGCGGCGTTTACGTGAGGCAGGGGGAAGCATGTCTGATTTGGGTGGGTTGGCCGGTTTGGTGCAAATCCTTCGCCGCGAAGACCCTTTAGGCGCGCACGACCGAGCAAGCACCGAGCTCGAAGAGATGGAAGCGGAATTGGAGTCGGCCCTGGCAGCGCTCTCCCCTTGGACCGGAAACAAGGATAAGCTGGCGAATTTGACCCCCCCAGATCGCGCTGACTTGGAACAACTCGGCGCGAGCATGACGGAGGCTGAAAGGGCGGCCGACAGGGCGGATGATCGGCTGGTGCAACTGGAACATACTGCGGCCCAGGCGCGCACTAGACGCGATGCCATCGGCACAAGCGCAGCTGTTACTCTGGAAGAGGCAGCTCACGTGCGAAAACGCCGGGAATCTGAATGGTCTGACCATCGAGCTAAACTCACGGATGAAACGGCAGAGCGTTTCGAATCGGCGATGCGCCTCGACGACCAGGTGACAGCCACCCTTGCGGATCAGCGCGCGCACGTGGAAAAGATTGCCGAGGCTGATCGCGCGTTGATCGAAGCCGAACAACAAGTTGACGCTGCCAAAGTGAAATCGGCCGAGGCTAGCGAGCTGTGCGAAAACCTAGCAACACAGCTTACCGATATCGCAACCAAGGTCTCCTCTGCGTTGCCTGTCGACATCGACCTGCCAACCTTCCTAGCCTGGCTCGCCAAGCTCGACGCAGCACAAAATGCTTTGATTAGGCGCGATGACAAAGCGCGAGATTTTGCCCGGCGTGTGCAGGCTGTTAACAAAGCGCGTTTGGATCTTTCGAACGCGTTGGCACTGGCGGGCCGCGCAATACCAGATGATATGAGCTTAGCCCTCTGTGTTGAAACGGCTCAATCACTGTTAGACCAAGTATCCAAGGTCGAGGCTTTAAGCGAGGCTGAGGCCGAAGCCCGCCAAAACTTGAATAGGCGCGAGCGCAGCAAGCTCGAGGCTGACGACGCGCGCACAGCATGGCAGGCGGAGTGGGAGGCCGCCTGCTCCGACACCTGGATGGTTGGTGCACCGCCCGCTGTCGACGAGATGCGCGCGATCCTTGAAGAGCTCGACCAACTACGTGAACATCAGGGACGCATTGTTGAACTGACCCACCGGATAACGGCGATGCAATCCAACCGCGAGAGGTTTGAACAAGCGGCTTACGATTTGGCAGGTCGCCTCGACATGCCTTCCGGTCTGCCAGTGACCGATCTGTGGCGAGACATTACCAGAAGGCAGCGCGCAGCGGAGAGCAGCGAAGTTCAGCGAGCCAGCCTATCAGAACGCTTGATGACGGCAAGAAATTCCCTTTCAGAGCTAGAAGGGGAGGCGAAGATTCATCGCAATCGGACCGTGGAGTTCTGCCGTCACTTTGGGGTCGAAGTTTGGGCCGAAGCGCGCGATGCGCTTACGAAAGCAGGAGAATTGTCGAAGCTGCGTGAAACTCAGCGCGAACTGACCGAAGACCTCTGTGCAGGGATGCAATGCGATACAGTCGAAGAAGCTCGTGAGCAATTGCGTGAACTAAACGTCGATGCGCTCGCCGCCCGCGCCGACAGTCTGCGGACTGTCTTGAAAACCTTACGAACAGCGCAGGAAGAGGCGCAGGACGGCTTCCGCAAAGCAGAAGACGCCGTCGAAGCAGTCGGTGGAGATGACGCAGTTGCTCGTTTGGAAGAGCAGCGCCAGACATTACTGCTTGAGATTGAGGACGGAGCTCGGCGCCACCTACGACAGCGGTTGGGACTCTTGGCGGTCGACGCTGCTCTCAGGAGCTATCGCGACACTCACCGCAGCGGTATGCTCGAACGCGCATCAGAGGCATTCCGCATCATGTCGAGGGACCGCTATTCTGGCCTTGCAGCACAGCCGGATGGCTCACGCGAGGTTTTGGTGGCACTGGAGGCCGGGAGCGGCTCGAAGCAGGCTGACCAACTCTCAGACGGCACCCGGGCTCAGCTCTACCTTGCGCTACGCATTGCAGGCTACCACGAGTTTGCTCGCAACAACGGCCCAGTGCCGTTCATAGCCGATGACATCATGGAAAGCTTCGACGACGACCGCACCGCCGAGGCCTTCGGCCTACTAGCAGAGATGAGCAAAAGCGGCCAGGTGATCTACCTGACTCATCACGCGCATCTCTGCGACATCGCGAAAAATTCATGCCCATCTGTGTGTATTCACGAGTTACAGGGCTAAAAGCGTGGTGTTCAACATCTTTATTTTTTGTTGAACATATGTTATGTTCAACAAAAATAAAATCCGTTGAGCACAGTGGAAGCCAAGATGTTCACGCGCCATTCATCCATAGCACATGCCGCTTATCACGATCTCCTGCGTTCACTGCGAGACGATTCCGTTTCGGACATCCGGGGCACCCCCACACGAGTCGAACGCAACGACAGGACCTACTGGTATGACACCTACCGGGTCGGTTCCGATGTCAAAAAGCACTACCTGGGAGAGGATTGTGAGGAACTGCGCGGCCGGCTGGAACAGCACAAAACTTTGAAAGCCCAACAGGAAGACCGCCGCCGCAACCGGGCGCGCCTCGTGCGGCTCCTAAGAGCAGAAGGTTTCCTGGGTCTGGACGCTGCCACCGGCAGCCTGCTCTCTGCGATGGCAACGTCCGGCGTATTTCGTCTAGGCGGCACCATAGTGGGGACCCACGCCTTCCGCCTCTACGAAGGTGAATTGGGTGTGCGTTTCGACATGGATATGACCGCTCACACGGATGACATCGACATCGCCAGCTTTTCCAGGTTGTCGCTGGTGCTGGAGGACACTGCATCACCACCGCTGGAAGATGTGTTCCGCGATTTCGACTTCATGGCGCAGCCCAGTCTCACGGCCGGACGCACCTGGCGTTGGAAACAGACGCGAGGCGACACGCTTATAGAATTCCTCACTCCATCATTTGGTGAGGATGAGGATGTGCGCGAACTGCCCGCTTTGGGAGTGGATGCGCAAGGGCTGCACCATCTGAACTACCTCATCGCGGAGCCAATCAACGCTGCTGTAACCTACCGGAGTGGCGTTTTGGTGCAAATCCCGCAGCCAGAACGCTATGCCATCCACAAGTTGATCGTCGCGGACCGACGCCCTCCCGGTGAAAATGCCCTCAAAGCAGAAAAGGACAGACGACAGGCCGCGTTTCTAATAGAGGTGCTTTCTCAGGATCGACCGGATGAATTGGTTGACGCCTATGAAGACGCACTCTCTCGTGGCCCCAAGTGGCGTTCTAGAATTGAGGCCAGTCTGGACCGCATGCCGAAAACGCAGCGGCTGTTACGGGAACTGTAGGATTAACGCACATGTAGACAGTGCTCTTAGGTTCAATGAACCTGTCGAACCGTGTCTTAGTTGGTTTGCTTGGCAAAGCAGCCTGAAAAACAGGGCTCCTTTGACCAAAAATCAATGGCTTGGCCTTCTGCACCGGTCTTCGGGAGGCAGGGGTCGGAGGTTCGAATCCTCTCACTCCGACCAATAAAATAAGGCCCCTGACGGGGCCTTTTGTTTTACAGCAATACACCGCAACGAAATGCGAAGCGCAACAAGAGCATCCCACCAGTGTGCTTTCCTGACCGATACCCGATAGATCAGCAAGTGCGTATGACGGCTTTGTTGGTGGTTTTTCGTATCCGGGGGTGGCGATAAAGACGCGCGGTCGAGATTGAATTCATATGGTAACGGAAATATGCCGCCCTCAAGAACAGCGCCCCAGATACTTATGTTGGTCTTGTCAGATTTTATCGGTCCGATACCATATCAGGGGTAAATATTTTTGTTTCGCGCCGCTCTACAGAGACTTTTTTTCTACGGATCACTTCATTCCACGCTCGCGTCGGAAGGGAGAGACTAGAAGGACGGCAGGATGCGATTTCTCTGGATGTACCTTGATGATGTGAGGGATGATTAAGGAGCAAATCCCTTCGGCACACCGAATTTCGACGAGTCGACGCTGCTACCTGTCAACGAATGCAGAAAAGCAATCAGGTTTTGGGTTTCCACTTCCGTGAGTTGGATCGGTTCAATGTCATTTTTTTCGCGTTGACGCTCCATTTCATAGTAGTCCTCCCAAACTAGGAAATCAGTTTTTTGTAACCATGGTACCTCGGGTAATGCAGCCATTTGAGGAGTCCATTTGTCGAGGCTTGCCTGCGGATCCAAATGATGGCGAATGACGCTTTCAAGATCGGGGAACGCGCCATTGTGACCATAGGGCGCGGTCAGGGCAACGTTTCGTAGCATCGGGGTGCGGAACCTGTAAGCATCCTCCACGCGGTTGCTTTCACCCATGCGGCCCACATCCCGGACGAAGGGATCCCACTGCCGGGTACGACCCGGCCCAAAGGGTGGTAAACCCAATGCATGGAACTTCTGATCTGACATGAGCGGTCCGGTGTGGCAGGTGGAGCAGCGAGCTTCGCCGTAGAATAGCTTCATCCCATCCATTTGTGCTGTTGAAAGGGCATTCGTGTCGCCCGCAAGGTAGTGGTCAAACGGGCTGTCGGTGCTACGCCACTCAATCGCCATGAAAGCGGCCAGAGCGTTGGCGACGTGGGTGATAGTGATGTCCTCGGTCGTCTCGACCTCATCAAAGGCGGCGACGATGGCCGGACCATAGCGTGGATCGGTGCGGACGCGTTTCGCCAGAATCGGCCAGCCCTTGTCAATACGATCATGCACCGCGCCCGTGACCTCATTTTCGGCCACATTGCCCGCCATCTCGAATTGTGAGGTCAGCGGAAACAGAGCCTGTGCCGCAAGCAGAGAATTCAGGCCTTCGGGCAGCCACTCCTGCGCCGGGGAATTGAAGCCGTTGCCGTAGTCGTTGGAAATGCTCAGCCTGCCGTCATGAAAGACGGTGTGAATGTCCTTGGCCCCAAGGTTCCATAGGCCCGGTGAGTTGCGGGGGATGCGTTTGCGTATTCTGTCGGCCCCGGTGCCGGGTGTGCGGTCCGGTCCCAATCCCTGCCCGCCTTCTCCTATGCCCAGCGACAACCCGTCCGAGGTGCCGAAATCCGGGTGGTGACAATGGGCGCAGGTAATATTGCGGTTGCCGGACAGGATCGGGTCGTAAAACAGTTGATGACCGATGGCGGCCTGTTCCATATCAAAGGGGATAAAGTCATCATCGGTCAGCGGGTGCGGCAAATCCTTTGCCGCAGCGGCCGCGACCCAGGAGAGAGCAATCATCCCATGCGCCAGCTTGTTTTTGCCCTTTGCGTTTTTGCGTCTCCGACTCTGGCTGAACTGGAGCAAGCGCGCGATATGATGGAAGCCGGACAGTTTGCAGCCGCACGCGAGGAACTTCTTCCAGCCGCTCGCTCGGGCAACGCCGAGGCCGAGGAGTTGATCGGCGTGATGTACGGGCTGGGTCTCGGGGTCGAGCAGGATTACGAACGGGCCTTTGAATGGTATCTGCGCGCTTCGATGAAGGGGCATCCGGGGGCGCAGTCGGGCGTTGGCTGGTACTACGAATTGGGTCTGGGCATGCCCTCGCCCGATCTTGTGCGTGCGTATATGTGGTACACGCTCAGCGCCATTGGCGGCGACCCCGACGCGGCGATCAGCCTTGAGGAAGTGGTAAAGAAAATGTCGCCGGAGCAAATCGAAAGGGCGCATGTTCTCGTCAATGACTACAAAGGGTGGATGTACCCGTTTCGGTGAGGACCGGGCCGTAAAGCCCGACCCTTCCGTTTAGTTCAGGTCCGCATCGCGAGCGGCGTTGACGTCCGCCTCAGCTGCCGCAACCGCTTCGGTCATTGCAACGAAGATCTCATCGCCACGAGCAACGTTGGACTGGAACCAATCATAGACTGGTGTTGCGGCCTCTTTGAACGCAGCTTTCTGTTCGGGTGTCGGCACATAGAGGTCACCGCCACCGGCGACGAAATCCTCATAGGCTTGAATCGACTTGCGCTTGGGAGAAGCAAAAGTGGCCTGTTGCAACGCATAGAACCCGTCGACCACGACGCGACGCATATCCTCAGGCATCTCTTGGAACTTGGCGTTGTTCATCCACCACAGTGCGCCCATATAGGCGTGGCCGTCCAGCGTCACATATTGCAGGCCCGCATCCGGAAATTTCATGCCCATAATGTCGGTGATGCCGTTCTTGGATCCTTCAACGACACCGGTCTGGAAACTGGTGAACAGTTCCGGCCATGGGATCGGGGTAGGCGAAGCGCCCAACGCCTTGACCAGTTCCTGCGGCAGATCGGCGACCACGGTGCGGATTTTCAAACCTTCCATATCGGCAGGCTCAGCAATCCGGCGCTGGGTGTTGGCAAAGTTGCGCCAGCCGCCGGTGTTGCCGATGGTCATCAGGCGGATTGCGCCACCGGAATCCTCAAGCGCCATGTCACGCATGATACGGGTGAAGTCGCCCGACAGTACATGCTCGGCAATGCGATCATCGGCCATCAGATAGGGCAGGTCTAAAACCTGCACGTAGGGAAAGATGCCTGAGGCACCGCCGGAAGTGGAGATGTAGATGTCGATTGTGCCATCTGCCACGCCCTGCAAGCATTCGGCTCCGTTCGAGCAGAGCTGAGTGCCGATGAACAGATCGACTTCAATCGCGCCGTTCGAGGCAGATTCGACATAATTCTTGAAGACGATCAGACCATCATAATCCTCATCGTTTTCGTTCGAATTTGCAGTTGCGCGCAGCGTATAGTCGGCGGCTGTCGCGGCCATTGCGGACGCCGCCACCAGCGATGTGGCCACCGCTGCGGTTTTGATAAAGTCTCTGAGCATGCGTTTCCTCCCTGTGGAACTTGGTTAGTTGGCAAATCCCGTTATCCTCGGGATCGTCATGGATAGTGCGGGGATATACGTGATCAGGAAGATCACGATGATTTCGACCGCCAGGAACGGCAGGATCGCCTTGGCGATGGTTTCGACCCGTTCGCGGGATACGGCTGCTGCCACAAACAGCACCAATCCCATCGGTGGTGTGGCGAGGCCGACCGTCAGGTTGACGCTCATGATGATGGCGAAATGGATCGGGTCGACGCCGAGGCTGGTGAAGATCGGGCCAAGGATTGGTCCAAGGATGATGATCGCGGGGCCTGCGTCCAGGAACATGCCGACGATGAACAGTAGCAGGTTGATCAGGAACAAAAGGATCAGCGGGTTTTCTGACAGGCTGAGGATCAGCGAGGCCAGTTGTTCCGGCGCATGGCTGAGGCTGACAACCGTCTTGAACGCCATTGCCCCGCCGACCAGCAGAAGAACAACGGCTGAGGTCATGCCTGCGTTGCTGAGCACCTCGGGAACTTCTTTCCATGTCAGTGTGCGCAGGACGAAGAAACCGATGATGAAGGCATAACCCACGGCGACTGCCGCAGCCTCAGTTGGCGTGAAGATACCACCCAGAATACCGCCCAGAATGATCACCGGTGTCATAAGTGGGAAGAAGGCCTTCAAACTGGCCTGACGCCGCTCGGACCATGTGTATTTGCGGCTGGCGACGGGGAAGTCGTAGCGGTCGGCCATCAGTTTGATCATCAGCATCAGACCGACTCCGACCATCACGCCCGGAACGATACCCGCAAGGAACAATGCGGCCACGCTTTCGCCCATCACATAGGCATAGATGATCATTATGCCCGAGGGCGGAATGATCGGCCCGATCACGGAACTCGCCGCCGTGATCGCGGCGGCAAATTTGCGGGTGTAGCCCTGTTTCTCCATCGCCGGGATCAGCATTGATCCCAAAGCGGAGGTATCAGCAACGGCAGAACCGGACAGGCCCGCGAACAGGATCGAACTGAGGACGTTCACATGCGCCAGACCACCGCGCAGGTGGCCCATCAAAGCCTGGGAAAACTCGACGAGGCGGATGGTTATGCCGCCTCGGTTCATGAGCTCTCCTGCCAGCATGAAGAACGGGATAGCCATCAGAGGGAAGCTGTCCATGCCGTTATAGACATTGCGATAGAGCAGCGTGATGTCGTTCGTCTGGCCGTTCAGCCACAGCAGGATTCCGGGCGCCGCGAGCAAAGCGAAAAAGACCGGCAGGCCGATCAGCAGGAAAATCAGGAAAGTGGGCAGAAACCAGATCAGCATTTATTCGACCCCCACTGCCGCATCGGGAATTTCCGGCAACAGGTGGCCGCCGCCCAGCAAAGTGATGAAGGATCGCAGGATCAGCTCGATATTCACCGAGATCAGCAGGATGATCCCCACCAGCAGCGATGCCATCATCCAACTGCGCGGAATGCGATACCATTCGTCGAACCCGAAAGAGGTGGGCAGATACAGCGCGGCAGTGGCGAATTTGCCGCCAAAGCCGGTAACCTCGGACCAGCCGATGTTGACTGCGACCACCAAGACGGAGAGCGCGATCAAAAGCAGGAACAGATTCAGCGTTTGGCCGATGACGCGGGGAAGGAAGCGTTCCAGCATGTCTATGGCCACAAAGCCACCGCGCCGAAAGGCGGTGGGCGCCATAAGACCGGTCATCCACAACATGCAGAACCGCGCGGCCTCATCCGGCCAGGGCAGAGCGTTGCCCAGAACGTATCGGAAGAACACCTGGATAAGAATTGCGATAACCATGAGCGCAATCGCAACAACACCAACCGCGCGGCCCAGACGCAGCACGGTTTCATTCACGAATGCAATCGGCGCAAGCACCGATGCCAGTCCGCTCATGCGGATCCTCCCTTGTTCAGCCGCGGGTATGTCCCACGGTCGTCAAATCGCGCTTAGGCTTTCGCGAATTGGCCGAGTTTCCCAGCATAGAAGGTCAGCGCGTCTCCATCGGACATGCTGGCCTTGAGAACCTTTCCAACTACAATAACGTGATCGCCTGCATCGTGATACGCGTGCTGTTCGCATTCGAACCGAGCCAGGCAGTCCGCCAACACCGGTGTCCCATTCTCACAGCGCTCGTGGTTGATGTCCCGCAGTGCAAAGGCGTCTTTCGAGCAGCCGAAGCACAGCTCGGCCTGTTCCGAGGACAGCACGTGGACGCTGAAATGACGGGCTTTGTGGAAATAGGGGAAGCGGCGCGAGTTGCGGTCTCCGGCCCACATGATCAGCGGTGGGTCGAGCGATAGGGACGAAAAGCTGTTCGCGGTGATGCAGACCGGCCCGTCCGCGCTGTCGCAAGTGACGATGGTGACACCGGTCGCAAAGCGGCCGAAGGCATCGCGCAAGGTGCGGGTGTCGTCCTTTTGAGGAACGAAGGTGTGGGTCATGTCCTTTGAGATTGCGTTCATCATGGAACCTCGTGCCCCAGTGCCGCCTCGTACAGGCGGAACCAGCTTTCCCGATCCAGTTTGACTTTCAATGCGTCCGAGGCGCGTTTGATCCGGTCCATACTGTTGGTGCCCAGAACCGGCAGGATGTTGGCCGGATGGGCCAGCAGGAACGCCACGGCGACGGCGGCGCGATCCACGCCGAACTCGGCTGCGATTTCATCAGCGACGACCCCAACCGGTGGGTTTCCGGCCATCAACAGACCTCCACCCAGCGGCGACCATGCCATCAACGGATGGCCATGCTGTTGGTGAAACGCCAGGTCTCCGTTGGTGAAGGGGCTGATCTCACCGAGAGAGATTTCGATCTGGTTGGTGACCAACTGCGTTTTCATCGCCGATTGCAGCAACGACCAATCCCACGGGCGGAAGTTGGACACACCGACGGCGCCGACCTTGCCACTGGCAACAACCTCATCCAGAGCTGCTCCAGTTTCATGGTGGTCCATCATGGGATCTGGGCGGTGGATCAACAGCAGATCGATGTGGTCAATCGCCATTTCCGACAGCGACGTGTCGACCGATTTCAGAATGTGGGCGCGCGAGGTGTCGTAGTATTTTACTTTCGCATCTGCGTAACGGCCAACCGGCGCGACGATGTCACATTTGGTGACAATTTCCATCTTCTGACGCAGGCTTGGATTGGCGCGCAGGGCCGTGCCCAGCACAGCCTCGGCCTGGTAGAGGCCATAGATGTCGGCCTGATCGAAGGTGGTGATGCCCTGATCTAGGCAGGCCTGAATCTTGGCCTCGACATGGCCCGCGGACGTGTCACTGTCATCGCCCAACCGCCACATGCCATAGACAAGGCGGCTCATTTCCAGCGAGTCAGATAGTTTCACACGTTGCATCAGCGGCGTTCTCCGTTGCCCAGCGGTGTGGCCGGGGTCGCATTTGGAACCCTTCCGTAAGCTTTGGGAAGGGAACAGGTTTTCAGGTTCGGCAACACGCGGGCGCCGAAATGACGGGCTTCGTCCAGATGCGGGTAGCCCGAGAAGATGAAGGCGCGGATGCCCATCTTCTGGTATTCCTCGATCTTCGACATAACCTGATCGGTTGATCCGACCAGAGCGGCACCGCAGCCAGACCGCGCCCGGCCAACACCGGTCCAGAGGCTGGGTTCGACATAGCCGTACTCATCCGCCAGGTCGCGATTCCTGGCCTGATGCGCCACACCCAGCGAGGTCGAATCCAGCGCCCGTTCGCGGATGGCGCGACCGTATTCGTCGTCCAGCTTCGAGACGATGTAATCCGCGTATTCCCGCGCCTCGGCCTCGGTATCGCGAACGATCATATGGACACGCAGGCCGTAATCCAGCGTGCGGTCGTAGTTTTCAGCGACGGCGTGAACAGCCTTCATCCGTTCAGCCAGTTGGTCCTTGGTTTCAGGCCACATCAGATAGACATCGCAGTGCTCGCCACACAGATCCAAAGCGGAGGGAGAATAGCCGCCGAAATAGAGTAGCGGCCCTCCAGTCTGGTATGGCTTGACTGGATCAGTGGTCATGCCCGAGAATTTATAGACTTCGCCTGCATGATTGATCTCATCCTGCGTCCAGGCCTGTTTCAGAATCTCCACCACTTCGCGCGAACGTTGATAGCGAAACGCGCTGTCGGCTTTCTCACCGGGAAAGTCGGATGAGATGATGTTAACCGTCAACCGCCCCTTCAGCATGTGATCCAGCGTTGCGATGGTGCGGGCCAGCATGATCGGTTGCATCTCACCACAGCGTACGGCGGCCAGCAGGTTGATCCGGTCGGTGATCGGAGCGCAGCCGGCGACAAAGCTCAGCGTGTCTTGACCGACCTGATAGGAGGACGGGCAGAGGATGTTGCGAAAACCCTGCGCTTCGGCCTCTTTCACAATGTTCGAACAATGCTCCCAACTCGACCGCAGGTCGCCATCGGGAACGCCAAGGAACTGGTAATCATCCGAGCACAGCGCGGCAAACCACGAAACTTCGGCCGCATCCAGATCGGGGGATGTGATGGGGACGATGCTCATTTGATTCACGCTCCGTACATCTTTGACTTTCCTCTTGCGTAGCAATCGCTTTGATGTAGATCAATAGTGTATCAATTCTTCCTGCGGCCGAGTGAAGCGTCTACTGTGCCTGTGTCCAACCGAAACCAAAATGCCCTGCCGGTATATATTCAGATCGCGGAACTTCTGATCCGTGACATCGCGGCTGGTCGCCTTATTGAAGGTGAGCGCTTGCCACCCGAGCGCGAGATGGCCGCGGAGTTGAATGTCTCGGTTGGAACGCTGCGAAAATCGCTCTCTGAGCTAGAAAAAAAGGGGATGTTGGAGCGTATCCAAGGCTCGGGCAACTACATCCGCGAGACCGGCACACAAAACAGCGTCTATGCAATGTTCAGGCTGGAACTGCCTGAAGGAGGTGGCCTGCCACGTGCAGATATCCTGTCGGTTGACCATCTGAAGAAGCCAGTCGAACTGCCAAAATTCGGTGCTTCTGATGCCGGTTCGCGTGTCCGGCGGATGCGCTACCTGAATGATACAATCATCGCTGTCGAAGAAATTTGGCTGGACGAATCAGCCGGCCTAATCGACCAGAGCCTGCTGTCCGACTCGCTCTATCGCTATTATCAGCACCAATTGGGCTTTTGGATCGCAAGGGCCGAAGACAGAGTCTCGGTCCGTCCTCTACCGGACTGGACGCCCCCAGACTTCACCAAACCATCGGGCCAAGCGGTAGGTTATATCGAGCGGTTCAGCTGGTCGGAAAGCGCCGAACCCGTTGAATTCTCAAAAACATGGTTCGACCCGGATCGGGCCAACTACGTTCAACGTCTGAAGTAAAAGGAATCGCACATGACCCGGACCATCAATTACGGGCTGATTGGATGCGGAATGATGGGGCAAGAGCACCTGCACAATATCGGATTGCTGGAAGGCACCAGTGTGGCTGCGATCTTTGAACCAGATCAGGAGATGGCAAAAGCCGCTAAGGCAATTGCGCCAACTGCAACCATGGTAG
The DNA here is from genome assembly GCF_059612005.1 of Ruegeria sp. CDSA141. NCBI lineage: Bacteria > Pseudomonadati > Pseudomonadota > Alphaproteobacteria > Rhodobacterales > Roseobacteraceae > Ruegeria > Ruegeria sp. CDSA141. Next base: position 165,575 of record NZ_JBXWPT010000007.1, on the reverse strand, counting down.
GTTCCGTGCAAGAGCTTCTAGCGGTAGAGGAGCTGGACTGCGTCGTCATTGTCAGCCCGAACCATCTTCATGTGGACCAGATCTGCGAAATCGCTGAAACACGTCCACTACCGCTTTTGGTAGAAAAGCCATTGTTCACCGACCCGCAAGACATGCCGCGACTCGAGCAGTTGCAGCGCGACTACACCTGCCCGATTTGGGTTGCGATGGAATACCGGTACATGCCCCCCATTGCTGCTCTGATCGAGAAGGCTGAGGCGACAGGTGGGGTAAAAATGCTATCGATCCGCGAGCATCGTTTTCCATTCCTGGACAAGGTCGGCAACTGGAACCGGTTCAACCGAAATACTGGTGGTACTTTTGTCGAGAAATGCTGCCACTTCTTCGACCTGATGCGTCTGATATTGCAATCCGATCCGGTGCGTATAACGGCAAGTGGTGGGCAGGCGGTGAACCATTTGAACGAGAGTTACGACGGTCAAACCCCAGATATTCTGGATCACGGCTATGTTCTGGTCGACTTTGCTTCGGGTGCGCGCGCGATGTTGGAACTTTGCATGTTTGCCGAAGGCTCACGCTATCAAGAAGAAATATCGGCCGTCGGACCGGACGCCAAGATCGAGGCATTGGTGCCCGGACCCGGACGATTCTGGCCCGATCATTTGGGAACCCCGCCACTGCCGCAGTTGCTCCTGAGCCCGCGCAATCCCAAAGGTCCGGTATCAATGGACGTTCCGGTGGAACCCAACCTTTTGGCGGCCGGGGATCACAATGGGTCGACCTACTATCAGCATAAAGGGTTCCTGGCCGTGCTTCGTGGCGAAAAGGCAAAACCGGATGTGAGTTTGAAGGACGGCCTCTGGGCCGTTAGGATGGGGCAAGCGGCACAACAAGCAATAGAAACTGGTGAAACGGTTTACTTGATCGATTGATTGGGGCCGGAGTCACGGATGCGGGTTTCAACCGCTAAAAAGCCCCATTGTTGCAGGCAGTGTCAGTCATCGAACGATTTGGAACACGAGCGTTTGATTGGTTTAGGGAGCGACTCCGGCTCGTTGCAGTATAGGGCGGCAAGGCCAGACTTTGGTCTTGACCCCAGAAACTGGTCCGAACTCAGTGCAATATTTTGGGTGCAATTCTGGCAGCAGCGGCCCTGTGCGGCCTCATCTGACTGGTCCAGTTTGATTGTAAGTGCATCATCGGCCTGTAATCCACCGGGATGATGGTTTCGGGCGCTGGCGGGCGATAGCCCAGAACACTAAGGGGGCGTTTTGTTTTACAGTGTCTCCTCCGTTGTTCGATTAAGGTTTTTGCTTCGCGTAACGCAGCTGCGGCGGATATGGCGATGCGTTTTTATACCAAAGACAAACATCGTTTTTCTCGGTGGCTTCAAGTGGAGGCCGGGAATTGTATGACCCCAAACGAATGCGCCGACCCTCGCAGATCGGCGCATTTCACTTTTAATGATTTCAATGGCTTAAGTCGCAGTGGAAGAAACGGACCTGAAAAGTGGCAGACAATTCAGCCAAAGCAGCTCTGAATTGCCCGTCCTTTCATAACTGGACTAAGAAAACTAACCTGAACACTTCGAATGCCCACAACTGCGACACGTCATGCAGCCCTCGATCATCACCATGTCGTACTGGCCGCAGGACGGGCAGGCCTTGCCGCGCGGCGCGTCCATGTTAACCACCTGCGCCTGCGGGTCGGACTTCAAGCCCATGCCCTCACCCTCGAGGAACTCAATCGCGATCAGGTGCTGCTCGATCACGCCACCGATCGCCGCCAGGATCGACGGGATGTATTTGCCCTTCACCCACGCACCACCACGCGGGTCGAACACGGCTTTCAGTTCTTCTACCACAAAGGACACGTCCCCGCCCCGCCGGAATACGGCCGAGATCATCCGGGTCAGCGCCAATGTCCAGGCGTAATGCTCCATGTTCTTCGAGTTTATGAACACCTCGAACGGACGCCGCCTGCCGCCGATGACGATGTCGTTGATGGTCAGATATATCGCGTGCTCGCTGTCGGGCCATTTCAGCTTGTAGGTCGACCCTTCCAGCGACTGCGGCCGGTCAAGTGGCTCGGACATATAAATGACGTCTCCGCCATCCACCTCGTGCGGAGCATCCGCGCTTTCGCCCGGCACCTTGTCATCGCTTTCCGAAACGGTCAGAACCGAACCGGTCACATCATTCGGGCGATAGGTGGTGCAGCCCTTGCAGCCCTGATCCCAGGCTTGCATGTACACGTCCTTGAAGGCGTCGAAAGAGATGTCCTCTGGGCAGTTGATCGTCTTCGAGATCGAGCTGTCGATCCATTTCTGCGCTGCCGCCTGCATCTTGACATGCTCGGTCGGCGTCAAGGTCTGGGCGTTCACGAAATAGTCGGGCAAATCCTTATCGCCAAACGTGTCGCGCCACATCTGCACGGCGTAATCTACCACCTCTTCTTCGGTGCGCGATCCGTCCTTTTGCAGAACTTTACGGGTATACGCATAGGCAAAGACCGGCTCGATCCCTGACGACACGTTGCCCGCATAAAGGGAAATCGTTCCTGTGGGCGCGATCGACGTCAGCAGAGCGTTGCGGATACCGTGCTCGCGGATGGTATCCCGGACATCGTCATCCATCTGCTGCATGGTGCCGCTGGCCAAGTATTTCTCGGCGTCGAACAGGGGAAACGCCCCTTTTTCCTTTGCCAAGCCCACCGACGCCAGATAAGCGGCGCGCGCGATCGCGTGCAACCAGCGCTCGGTCTGACGCGCCGCCTCGTCGGAGCCATAGCGCAGGCCCAGCATCAGCAGCGCATCCGCCAATCCAGTCACGCCCAATCCTATACGGCGTTTATCTTGCGCCTCAGCCTCTTGCTCGGCCAGCGGAAATTTTGACGCATCAACGACATTGTCCATCATCCGAACAGCCGTGGCGACAAGTTCTTGCAGGGCCTCTTCATTCAAACGGGCGGTTGCTTCAAACGGTTCAGACACCAGGCGCGCCAGATTGATCGAACCCAAAAGGCAGGCCCCGTAAGGCGGCAACGGCTGCTCGCCACACGGGTTTGTGGCCGCGATGGTTTCAACGTAGCTGAGGTTGTTGGCTTGATTGATCCGGTCGATGAAGATCACGCCCGGCTCGGCAAAATCATATGTCGCCTGCATGATCTTGTTCCACAGATCACGCGCCTGAACGGTATGATAGACTTTGTCACCAAACACCAGTTCCCACGGTCCATCAGCCTTGACCGCCTCCATGAACGGATCGGTCACCAGCACAGACATGTTGAACATGCGCAGGCGGGCGGGGTCAGACTTGGCAGTGATAAACTGTTCGATATCCGGGTGATCGCACCGCATGGTCGCCATCATGGCGCCCCGGCGCGAGCCTGCCGACATGATCGTGCGGCACATGGCATCCCAGACATCCATGAAGCTCAGCGGCCCCGAGGCATCCGCCGCGACGCCTTTCACGTCAGCGCCACGCGGCCTGATGGTCGAGAAATCATAGCCGATCCCCCCACCCTGCTGCATGGTCAGCGCGGCCTCTTTCAGCATGTCGAAAATGCCGCCCATGCTGTCGGGGATCGTGCCCATCACGAAACAGTTGAACAGTGTCACCTGCCGCGCGGTGCCCGCACCCGCAGTGATGCGCCCGGCGGGCAGGTACTGGAAATCCTCCAGCGCCTCATAGAATTTCTCTTCCCAATGCTTCGGGTCTTTTTCCACGCGCGCCAGATCGCGGGCAATGCGCCGCCAACTGTCTTCGACCGTCTGATCGATGGGGGTGCCATCCGCCTGCTTAAAGCGGTACTTCATATCCCAGATCTGCTCGGCGATGGGGGCGGCAAAGCGACTCATTGGTGATTCCCTGTGCTGAAAGAGGTATCCAGACTACCCCAAATCACATGCTCACCACAACACCTTGATGACGCCGGGAACCAAGCTACAATATAAAGATCAACGTCGGGACGACTCTGTGGGAAAGCTGTGGATAATTACGTAAACCTCCTAAAACTGTCCGTTGGTTCGGAAAGTGTCGGTACGTTGATGGCCTGGCAGGACAGCCGCATGTCTCTTTACGAGGACGGCTTACCACGCCACGTCACACGTATGTGGCCCAAGCGCGAAGCCGAAATACTCAACGGCGGATCAATTTACTGGGTCATCAAAGGTGTAATCCAGTGTCGCCAGAGAATCCTGCGGCTGGATGAAGTGATCGGAGACGATGGTGTCCGCCGATGTGCCATTGTACTGGACCCCAAGCTATACCGCACCCAGAACGCCCTGAAACGCCCGTTCCAGGGGTGGCGTTATCTCAAGCCAGAAGATACACCAGCCGATTTGCCCAAAAACCGCGAGCAGGACGACGCCCTGCCCGACGATCTGAACCGCGCCCTGGCAGAAATAGGCGTGCTGTAATTACCGCAGCCGACCCAGCAATTCGGACAGGGCTGCTTTTTCTGCCGCGTCATATTTTGCAACCCGACTGCGCCACAACGTGGCCTGCGATTGCAGGATCAGACCGTCCGAGAGGATCTTCAAATGGTTGGCCCGCAGGGTCTCTCCGGTCGAGGTGATATCGGCAATTGCTTCGGCGGTTTCATTCATCACCGTGCCTTCAGTCGCACCTTGGCTGTCGACCAGCGTGTAATCGGCCACGCCCGCTTCTGTCAGGAATTCCCTAACCAGACGGTGGTACTTGGTGGCAATCCGCAGCCGGTGGCCGTGGGTCTTGCGAAACGCAGCAGCTGCCGCGTCCAGGTCATCAAGCGTATCGACATCGACCCAACACGCCGGGGTCGCGATGATCAGATCAGCTTTGCCGAAGCCAAGCCGCGAAACCTCTTCAACCTGCTGTTCCCAGCGCGGCAGTTTCTCGTGCACCAGATCGATCCCGGTAACACCCAGATGAATCCGCCCCGCCGCCAGTTCACGCGGGATCTCCCCCGCCGACAGCAGGATCAGAGAGACACCGTCGATCCCTTCAACCTTGCCTGCGTATTCCCGATCCGACCCGCTGCGTGACAAGGTGATGCCGCCTTTTTCGAACCACGAGAACGTCTTTTCCATCAACCGGCCCTTCGAGGGCACACCCAGTTTCAGGCTCATACTGCACCTTCCTCGATCTCCAGCATCAAATCGGGGCGCAACACACCACCAACTGCCGGGATTTCGTCCCCGTTGCCCAATTGGCGGGTCAGCGCGTCATAACGCCCGCCCGTGGCGATCGGAGGCAGGTCAGGCCGACCTTCCGCGTAAAAACCAAATACGAACCCGTCGTAATACTCCATCGACGTCCGGCCGTAGGCGGCCTCGAAATCCAGCCGATCCACATCGACGCCACGCGCCTGCAGCGCAGCCACGCGCGCCTCCAAGCGGTCCAGAGCGGGCGTGATCTGCGGCAGGTCCACTGCCACGTCGCGCAGCTGTTCCAGCGCGAATGGCATGGTCTCGCGCACGTTCAGCAACGTTTCCAGCCCTGCAAGTTCATTGTCTGAAATCGGCGGGGTATCGCGGTCTTCGCGCAGCGCCTCGACCCGCGCTGCGATTTCAGCTGCGCGGCGCTTGCCGATCATAGGGGCATCAAACGCCATCGGATCGGCTGCGTCCAGTAGCGCGTTGCGCCCTTCCAAAGGCGGCTTGCGACCTGCAAACCGATCCAGCAACATACGGAATCGGCGCGGTCTCCACAGGTGTCGCATCAGCGCTGCCTTGCGACGGTCGGTCGTGCGCAGCCCCTCGACAGCGGCGGTGAGGATACCGATATCCCCTGTCGCCGCCCGCAGAGGCAACCCACGCAACTGCAGTGCCATCAGCGAAAACACCTCGGCATCCGCCCCGGCTGGGTCTTCCCGATCAAAGACCTCATAGCCCACCTGAATATATTCGTTGGCGCGATCGGGGTCATGCTCCTGACGGCGGAACACTTCGCCCGAATAGGTATAGCGCGCGGGCTCAGCGCCTTCGTTCATGTGCATCTGCACGACAGGCAAGGTGAAGTCCGGGCGCAGCATCTGTTCACCGCGCAGCGCATCAGACGTGACATAGGCGCGGGCCCGGATGTCTTCACCATAAAGATCCAAAAGCGTTTCCGCCGGTTGCAACAGGGGCGTGTCCACCACCTGAGCACCCGCAGCTTCAAACCGGACACGCATCATCGCGGCGCGGGCCTGTATCTGTGAACGGTTGGGCATGTGTCAGTCCTGACTGTCCAGAATTTCACGCACCTTGGCGACCAGTTCGCCGCGCGGCACTTCGAACTGGCTGGGGCGTTCCTTCCATTCTTCTAGCGTTGCGCTTTCGGCAATTTTGGCGCCAAGGATCAGGTCCTTGATCTGGACGATACCATTGACTTTTTCATCGCCGCCCTCGATCACCGCAATCGGAGAGTTCCGTTTATCCGCATATTTCAGCTGATTGCCGAAGTTCTTGGGGTTACCCAGATAGACCTCGGCCCGAATACCGGCATTGCGCAGTTCCGTCACCATCGCCTGATAGTCGGCCATCCGGTCGCGATCCATAACGGTCACGACTACAGGACCCGTGGCCTGCGCGGCGATCCTGCCTTTTTCGCGCAGCGCGGCCAGCAGACGGTCGACACCGATAGAGATGCCGGTCGCTGGCACTTCCTGGCCGGTGAAGCGCTTGACCAGGTCGTCGTAACGGCCGCCGCCCGAGACCGATCCGAACTGCCGCTTGCGGCCCTTTTCATCGAAGATTTCAAAGGTCAGCTCGGCCTCATAGACCGGACCGGTATAATAGCCCAACCCCCGGACGACCGAAGGATCAATCTCGATCCGGTCCGCACCATAGCCACCGGCATCCAACAAAGTGCCGATCTGTTCCAATTCCGCGATCCCATCCGCACCGATCTTGCTGTCGCCCACCGCAGCGCGCAGATTGGCCAGCGTTCCGGCGGTATCCAGAGCCTTAGATGTCAGGAAGGCAATCACCGGTTCAGCCTGATCTTTACTGAGCCCTACACCGTCAATGAAGGCGCCCGAGGCATCCAGGCGGCCCTTGGTCAGCAACTCGCGCACACCCTGCTCACCCACCTTGTCGAACTTGTCGATGGTGCGCAGAACGTTGTCTCGGGCGGCGGTTTCTTCGCCCAAGCCCATCGCTTCGAGCACGCCGTTCAGAACCTTGCGGTTGTTGACCCGCACCAGATAATCGCCGCGCGGTATGCCCACGGTTTCCAGCGTATCCGACAGCATCGCGCAAATCTCGGCATCCGCCGCCATCGAGGCCGTACCAACCGTGTCTGCATCGCATTGATAGAACTGACGATAGCGCCCCGGTCCAGGCTTTTCGTTGCGCCAGACCGGACCCATCGCATAGCGGCGATAGGGTGTGGGCAGGTCGTTGCGGTGCTGCGCGTAAACGCGGGCCAGAGGTGCGGTCAGGTCATAGCGCAGGGCCATCCAGTCGCCATTGCCGCCATCATCGAATTCCTGCCATGCAAAGACGCCCTCATTCGGGCGATCCACGTCGGGCAGGAACTTGCCCAGCGCCTCGACTGTCTCGACCGCACTGCTTTCCAACGCGTCGAACCCGTAACGATGATACACGCCCGCAATCGTCCGCAGCATCTCGGTGCGCTGCGTGACTTCCTCGCCGAAATAGTCACGGAACCCTTTCGGCGTGACGGCCTTGGGGCGGGGCTGTTTCTTGGGCTTGGCCATTTGGGGCGTCCTTGGGAGAGTCCTTGTTCCGCGCGCGGTCTATCCCATGGCCCGCATCGGGGCAAGGCGCGCTTTCTCTGGCCTTGGGCCGACTGTGTCGCTATGACCAGCGCAGGACAGGAGTCAATTATGCAGCATCTGGAAGAAGAGATCGCCCATCTGACCCGTATCGTGGACGAGTTGAACACAGTCGTCACCAGACAACAGTCGGAAATCGACCGGCTGACCCATCGGGTTGAAATGCTGTTGCAGCGAGAAGCAGAACGGGCGCAGGAAGGATCCGGCGGCATAATCCTTGGTGACGAACGGCCGCCTCACTACTGATACATTACAGCCCCAGTGTCGATTTTACAGCATTGTCCACGACACCACCCAACAAGGCGTTTTCGTCCCCGGCACAACCCTCTTTCAAAGCGGCCACAAAGGTTTCGCGCAGAGCGGCCTTTTCCTCGTCCGAAGTCGCGTGGGCCTCGATATCGACCTGTCGGTTGTATAGCGACAGGGCCGTCATCTTCCCAACTACGTCCAGAATGTATTCTTCGTTCCCATCAGCCTCTTCGACAACAGAAGCGCAGGTGTGATACATCAGCGGCAGCGCGTTCTGCATCATCTGTTCGGCTTCCTCGTCAGCAAAGGCCAATCCGGGGGCTGCGATCAGAAAGGCGGAGGCCGCTAGCTTCAGCGAATTCATACGCATCTTCGTTCTCCTCCACTCACTTGGAATTTGCGCCGATCAGCGCACCAGCCACTGCACCTGCGGCAGCACCCTTGCCGTCGCCGATCAGGGCACCGACACCTGCGCCGATCACAGCGCCTTTGATCGTATTTTCCTTTTTCTTGTCATCCGCCAGCCCAGCTGAAGCCGAAACCAAAGCCAGCGATGCCGCTGCTACAAATACAATCTTTCTGAACTTGAGACCCGCTATTGCCATAACTGCGCCCTCCCGTGGCATGACCTAATGACATCTCTCTCTGTCAGGTCAGCCTAGCGAGGCGCTAATCAACTGGCAACAAAGCGGTATCAGATCTCTTCGACGGTCATCACGCCCTCCAGCGATTTGACCGCGCCCTTGATCTGAGGGTTGATCGGGAACTCGCGCCCCAGATCCATTTCGACATCGCCGGGCAGGCTTGGGTCCAGCAACATGAACTGGATTGGCCCCCGTGCAGCCCCTTTCGCGGCAGAGGCGGCGTCTTCCAGCACCTTGGCGACCGAAGGCACAGCCTGCGCTTCGTCAACGTAAATTCGCAGCCCGGTTGCCCCGGCCTCGGCCACAAGGGAATCCGCCGGGCCAACCGAGCGGCCCAGCAGCTTGAGCTGATCGGCTTCCATCGTCGCCTCGGCGGTCAGAACCACCTGCGCACCGGTTTCCAGAAACTCGCGGCACTTTTCCAATGTGTCCGAAAACAGCGTCACCTCATATGCGCCGGTGGGATCAGACAGCTGAGCGAAAGCAAAGCGGTTGCCCTTGGCCGATTTCCGCTCCTGCCGCCCGGCGACAACCCCGGCCATCTTGGCGATCAGCGGACCAGACCGGGCCTTTTCCGTAACCTCATCCAGCGTCATCACCTTTTTTCGTTTCAGCGCAGGCATGTAATCGTCCAGCGGGTGCCCTGAGAGGTAAAAGCCGATGGCCTTGAATTCTTCGCTGAGGCGCTCGGCCGGCAGCCAGTCCGGCGTCGGCGACAGGCGTGGTTCAGGCAGGTCGTCTCCGGCCTCACCGAACAAAGACACCTGATTGGAGTTTTTCTGTTCATGGATGGCCGCCGAATACTGTACCAGGCGGTCAAAGCTTTCGAACACGCGGCGACGGTTCTTGTCGAGCTCGTCAAAGGCCCCGGCACGCGCCAACATTTCCAGCGGACGTTTGCCGACTTTTTTTAGATCCACTCGGCGGGCAAAGTCGAACAGATTGACAAACGGCTTGTCGGCGCGCCCTTTAACCACAAGATTCATCGCCTCGACGCCCACGTTTTTCAAAGCGCCCAGCGCGTAAACCAGTTTGCCGTTCACAACGTCAAACGTCGACAGTGAGCGATTCACGCATGGCGGCACGTAGGGCAATTCCAGTCCCTTGCGCACTTCTTCGAAATACACCGCCAGCTTGTCCGTCAGATGGATATCGCAGTTCATGACACCGGCCATGAACTCGACCGGGTGGTTCGCCTTGAGCCATCCGGTCTGATAGCTGACCACCGCATAGGCCGCGGCGTGGGATTTGTTGAAGCCGTAGTTGGCGAATTTCTCCAGCAGGTCGAATACTTCGGAGGCCTTCTTGGCATCCACGCCGTTCTCACCTGCGCCCTTTTCGAATTTTGGGCGTTCGGCGTCCATCGCCTCTTTGATCTTTTTACCCATCGCGCGGCGCAGCAGGTCGGCGCCGCCCAACGAGTAGCCCGCCATGACCTGCGCGATCTGCATCACCTGCTCCTGATAGACGATGATGCCCTGCGTTTCCTCAAGGATATAGTCGATCAGAGGATGCACGGACTCGATCTTGCGTAATCCGTTCTTGACCTCGCAATAGGTCGGGATATTCTCCATCGGGCCGGGACGATACAGCGCCACAAGAGCCACAATATCCTCGATGCAGGTGGGTTTCATGCGCTTGAGTGCATCCATCATGCCCGAACTTTCAACCTGGAACACCGCCACGGTCTTGGCTGCTGAGTAAAGCTTATATGTCGCCTCATCATCCAGCGGTATGGCGTTGATCTGGTTTTCGGCCCCCTCAGCGGGTTCATAAAGCTCGGTGCCATCGGCGGCGATGTGCAATGGACGCCCAGACTTGAAGATCAGGTCCATTGCGTTCTGGATCACGGTCAGCGTCTTCAGGCCCAGAAAGTCGAACTTCACCAGCCCGGCCTGTTCAACCCATTTCATGTTGAACTGGGTCGCGGGCATATCGGAACGCGGGTCCTGATAGATCGGCACCAGCGCATCCAGAGGCCGGTCGCCGATCACCACCCCTGCCGCGTGGGTCGAAGCATTCCGCAACAGTCCCTCGACCTGCTGGCCGTAGGTCAGCAACCGGTCGACCACCTCTTCCTCGCGCGCGGACTCGCGCAGGCGTGGTTCGTCTTTCAGCGCCTTTTCGATGGAGACAGGTTTCACTCCCTCAACCGGGATCATCTTTGACAGGCGATCCACCTGCCCATACGGCATTTGCAACACCCGCCCGATATCGCGTACAGCGGCTTTTGACAGCAATGCGCCGAAAGTGATGATCTGCCCCACCTTGTCGCGCCCGTATTTTTGCTGAACATAGCGGATCACCTCTTCGCGGCGGTCCATGCAGAAGTCGATGTCGAAGTCGGGCATCGAGACCCGCTCGGGGTTCAGGAAGCGTTCGAACAGCAGGCTGTAGCGCAGCGGATCAAGGTCGGTGATCGTCAACGCATAGGCAACCAGCGATCCCGCACCCGATCCCCGCCCCGGCCCGACGGGAATGTCCTGATCCTTGGCCCATTGAATAAAGTCCGCAACGATCAGGAAGTAACCAGGGAAACCCATCCCTTCGATGATGCCCAGTTCGAAATCCAGCCGTTCCTGATACTCTTCAGGCGTCACGGCATGCGGGATCACCGCCAGTCGTTTCTGCAAGCCCTCATTTGCGATGCGACGCAGTTCGGCAACCTCATCATCAGCGAATTTCGGCAGGATCGGGTCGCGTCGATAGGCCATGAACGCGCAGCGTTTGGCGATCTCGACGGTGTTTTCGATGGCCTCGGGCAAGTCGGCGAACAGGGTCGCCATCTCTTGTTGTGACTTGAAGTAATGCTGAGCCGTCAGGCGGCGGCGGCCTTCCTGCTGGTCGACATAGGCCCCTTCCGATATGCAGATCAGCGCGTCGTGAGCTTCGTACATGTCCGGTATCGGGAAATAGACGTCATTCGTGGCGACCAGCGGCAGGTTCTTGGCATACGCCATCTCGATATGGCCACGTTCGGTCAGTCTCTCTGCCTCGGGCTGGCCATCCTCACCCGGATGGCGCTGGAGTTCGATATAAAACCGGTTAGGGAACATTGCCGCGAGCCGGTCGACCAATGCTTCGGCCGCAGGACGCTGGCCCTGTTGCAGCAGCATCCCGACCGGGCCGTCGGGTCCACCGGACAGGCAGATCAATCCTTCAGATCGTTCAGCCAATTCTTCCAAAGTGACCTGAGGCAGTTGCCCGCCCTTGTCCACGTAGAGACAAGTGCTGAGCTTCATCAGGTTTTCGTACCCGGTCTCGGACTGCGCCAGCAGCACCAGAGGCGCGGGTGTCTTCGGCTTCTCGCCGGGCTGGGCCTTGACATAGGTCAGATCAACCTGGCACCCCATGATCGGCTGCACCCCGGCCCCGCTTGAGGTGACCGCGAATTCCAGCGCCGAAAACATCGAATTGGTATCCGTCACGGCAACGGCTGGCATCTCCATCTTCTCGCACAGACCCGGCAGCTTTTTCAGCCGCACGGCGCCTTCCAGAAGGGAATATTCAGTGTGAACGCGGAGGTGAATGAATCGTGGAGAACTGCTCATAACGCCCAAGTTACTCCAGCCGGCTGCGCGACAAAAGGCAGAACCGCGCCACGTTTGCCGCAAAAATATCGCCATTTATTATTCGGCTTTTTCAGAAGGTGCTTCGGGATTGACTGGGCGCCGCAATCAAAAACCGCTTTATTTACAACTGGCTGCCTATTAATCAGACAAGACGGTAACAGACCGTGGACGTGTAATGGTGCATAATAGAGGCGGTTTTTCTTGCCAGACAAGCCGCGCTGTTTCTAACATCTCATGGCAAGCTATTCGCCCGCCACTCTTTCTACGTCGCATCGAAGGAGGGCCGCAGGGGCGCAACTGGGTAAGGCGACGGGTTTCTCGAATGAACATCACGTTTCTTCTGAACGGAGAGACAGTGGAGCTGGCTGATGTTGATCCGACAGCCACCCTGCTGGATTGGCTGCGCGAAGATCGCGGTCTGACCGGCACCAAAGAAGGCTGCAACGAAGGTGATTGCGGGGCTTGCACCGTGATGGTGACGGATGAAGAGGGCGCCAAGGCTCTGAACTCGTGCATTCTGTTTCTGCCGCAATTGCATGGCAAGGCCGTCCGAACAGTTGAAGGCGCAAGTGACCCGAATGGCGAAGTGCACCCAGTCCAGCAGGCAATGGTCGATCTGCACGGCTCGCAATGCGGCTTCTGCACACCCGGATTCGTCATGTCGATGGTGGCCGGGCACACGAATGGCGCAACGGACCATGACACTCAGCTGGCAGGCAACCTTTGCCGCTGCACCGGCTATGCGCCGATCATTCGTGCAGCCGAAATTGCAGAGGAACATCCGGTTCCGGTTTGGGTGATAGACAAACCGTTTGTGCCAACTGCCACTTCTCCGTTTCTACCTGGTTCTTCCGATGAATTGGCGAAGGTCTATGCCGAAAACCCGAATGCCACACTGGTTGCAGGGGCAACGGATGTGGGTCTTTGGGTCACAAAGCAACTGCGCGAACTGGACCCGGTGATCTTCCTCAACCGTTGTGACGATCTGAAAGAGATCACGATCACCGACGATGAAGTCCGCTTTGGTGCCATGGTCGACATGAATCGCATGGGAGAAGCGGTGGCTGACGTGCATCCCTCCTATGCCGAGATGATCCGACGCTATGCCAGCGTTCAGGTCCGCCATGCGGCAACTGTCGGAGGCAACATCGCCAACGGCTCGCCCATCGGGGACAACCCGCCCGCGCTGATCGCATTGAACGCGACACTGCACCTGCGCAAGGGCAACGATCGGCGGTCGATCCCACTGGAAGAGTTCTTCATCGACTACGGCAAACAGGAACGGGTTCCGGGCGAGTTTGTGGAAGCCGTCAGCTTCCCCCGCCAACCAGATCGCCTGAAGGCTTACAAGCTCAGCAAACGGTTCGATCAGGATATCTCGGCCGTTTGCGGGTGTTTCAACATAACCGTTTCGGACGGCAGCGTCACACAAGCGCGCATCGCGTTTGGTGGCATGGCCGGTACTCCGAAACGGGCTACCCATGTCGAGGCCGCGTTGATCGGCAAACCGTGGAATCGCGCGACCATTGACGCCGCGCTGCCATCATTTGCCGACGACTTTTCGCCACTCACGGATATGCGCGCCTCGGCCTTCTATCGTCTGGAAACCGCAAAAGCGATGCTGCAACGGTATTTCCTGGAAGATCAGGGTGAGATCACCAATGTGCTGGAGGTGTCGGCATGAGTGTGACCAGAGCCCTGCCCCACGACGCCGCCCCTTTGCATGTTTCGGGTTCGGCGCGGTACGTGGATGACATCCCGACACCCAAAAGCACGCTGCATCTGGCCTTTGGCCTGAGCTCGATTGCCAGGGGCAAGATCACCGCTATGGATCTGTCGGCTGTCAAAGGCGCCGAGGGTGTCGTGATGGTTATGACGGCAGGGGATCTACCTTTTGCCAACGATGTCTCGCCCTCAATCCACGATGAGCCGCTGCTGTCGGACGGCTCGGTGCACTATATCGGTCAGCCCGTGTTTCTGGTCGTAGCGACCAGTCACCTGGCCGCCCGCAAAGCCGCGCGATTGGGCAAGATCGACTACGCCGAAGACGTGCCGATCCTGACGATCGAAGAGGCGCTGGCCGCCGACAGCCGGTTTGAAGACGGTCCACGCATCTATGCCAAGGGCGATGCGGATGCGGCCATTTCCAATGCACCGCATGTGATCGAAGGTTCGTTTGAATTGGGCGGGCAGGAGCATTTCTATCTGGAAGGTCAGGCCGCACTGGCCGTGCCCAATGAAGGTGCGGATATGCTGGTGCATAGCTCAACCCAGCACCCGACCGAGATTCAGCACAAAGTGGCCGACGCTCTGGGCGTTCCGATGCACGCCGTCCGGGTCGAAACCCGCCGCATGGGCGGAGGATTTGGCGGCAAGGAAAGTCAGGGCAACGCTTTGGCCGTGGCCTGCGCCGTGGCCGCACGCGCAACCGGCAAGGCGTGCAAGATGCGCTATGACCGCGATGATGACATGATCATCACCGGCAAGCGCCACGCCTTTCGCATCTCGTACAGGGCTGGCTTCGATGAGAGTGGACATATACAAGGCGTCTCATTCCTCCACTATGCAATATGCGGCTGGGCACAGGACCTGTCCTTGCCCGTGGCCGACCGCGCGATGCTGCACTCGGACAACGCCTACCTTTTGCCGAACGCTCGGATCGAGAGCCACCGGCTGAAGACCAACACCCAATCTGCCACAGCCTATCGCGGGTTCGGCGGCCCCCAGGGCATGGTCGGCATTGAACGTGTTATGGACCATGCCGCGCATGAACTGGGTTTGGACCCCGTTGAGCTGCGCCGCCGGAATTACTACGCCCCCGCGCACGCAGCGGCCGAACGCGCACCGACAGAAAAAGCACTGGATCATCCCGATCCGCATGAGGACCTGACCAGCCGCGGCGCCGTTGTGATGGGCGATACGCCCGTGCGCCCTTTGCCCGCCGGTGGCAACACTACACCCTATGGGATGGAGGTTAGCGATTTCGAACTTCACGGCATGACCGAAGCGTTGCTGAAATCCAGCGACTATGCCGCGCGCAAGGCGGCTATCGCGAAATGGAACGCCGAGAACAGTGTAATCAAAAAGGGCATCGCCTTTTCCCCGGTCAAGTTTGGTATCTCCTTTACGCTGACTCACCTGAACCAGGCGGGTGCGCTGGTGCATGTCTATCAGGACGGATCAGTCCACCTGAACCACGGTGGTACCGAGATGGGTCAGGGCCTGTTCCAGAAGGTCGCACAAGTCGCCGCGTCGCGCTTTGGCATACCGCTGGCGATGGTGAAAATCACCGCAACCGACACGGCGAAAGTACCGAACACGTCTGCTACGGCGGCATCTTCAGGAAGTGACCTGAATGGTATGGCTGTAAAGGCAGCTTGCGACACAATCCGCGATCGGATGGCCGTCTATCTTGCAGAGCGTCATCAGGCCGATCCATCGACGGTCACGTTCACGGATGGGCATGTCTCCGTCGGAGAAGAACGGTACACTTTCGCCGAAGCCGCCGCACTGGCCTATCAAGGGCGCGTCAGCCTGTCGGCTACAGGCTTTTACAAAACACCCAAGATCGAATGGGACAGGATCGCGGGGCGTGGCCGCCCATTCTTCTACTTTGCCTATGGCGCTTCAGTTACGGAAATTGCCGTGGACACTCTGACTGGTGAGAACCGCATTCTGCGAACGGATATCCTGCATGATGCGGGCGCGTCGCTTAACCCGGCGCTGGACATAGGTCAGGTCGAAGGCGGTTATGTGCAGGGCGCGGGGTGGCTGACGACCGAGGAACTCGTGTGGGACGGCAAAGGAAACCTGCGCACGCACGCGCCCTCGACCTACAAGATCCCGGCCTGCTCGGACCGGCCGGACATCTTCAACGTCACGCTTTGGGATGGCGAAAACCGCGAGGACACGATCTATCGCTCGAAAGCTGTGGGCGAGCCGCCTTTCATGCTTGGTATTTCCGCATGGCTGGCGCTGTCGAACGCAGTTGCCGCCTGCGGAGACAGGTACCCGGCCCTGAACGCTCCGGCCACGGCTGAAGAGGTTTGGCACGGGGTCCAGAGGATGAAGGGAGGCATCTGATGGGATTTGACCTTGAGGCTTTGAGGGAGGCGGTCAAAACCCACGGGAAAGTGGTTCGGGTGGTCATCGCCGGGAT
Organism: Ruegeria sp. CDSA141; assembly: GCF_059612005.1. Classification (NCBI taxonomy): domain Bacteria; kingdom Pseudomonadati; phylum Pseudomonadota; class Alphaproteobacteria; order Rhodobacterales; family Roseobacteraceae; genus Ruegeria; species Ruegeria sp. CDSA141. The sequence goes on along the minus strand of NZ_JBXWPT010000007.1, from coordinate 149,187 downwards.
CAAAGGGTCGTCCCCGCGCGAGGTGGGTGCTGCAATGCTGGTCTGGAAAGACGGGCAAAGCGGAACCGTCGGCGGTGGTACGCTGGAATACCAGGCCGCAGAGGCCGCACGAACGCAAAAAGTGGCCACGCGGCTGACGCATCACACGCTGGGACCGGACATGGGGCAATGTTGTGGCGGAGCAGTCTCTTTGTTCAGCGAGGTCTATGATCTCAAGACGGTTGAAACGCTGGATGATACGATCATTGCACGATCAGCTTCGGGGGGCGCCATGCCTCTTTCCGTCAAGCGAATGCTGGCGGCGGCACGCAGTCAGGGCATTGCACCCGAACCGCGCCTGATCGACGGCTGGATGATCGAACCGGTGCATAGACCGGCGCGAAACCTGTGGATCTGGGGCGCAGGTCACGTCGGACGGGCGCTGGTGGATGTTCTGTCCCCCCTGCCCGATCTTGCGATCACTTGGGTCGATACCGGCCCCGAGCGCTTTCCCGATGTGATTCCCCAAGGCGTGACCGATCTGCCAGCGACGAAACCGGCCGACCTTGTGCGACATGCACCGGCCAATGCCGAGCACCTTGTGCTGACTTATTCACACAATCTGGATCTGGAACTGTGCAACAGGCTGCTTTTGCACGATTTCCGCTTTGCGGGACTGATTGGCTCGGCTACCAAATGGGCGCGGTTCCGATCGCGGCTGGCGGCCCTTGGGCATCCGCCCGACCGGATAAGCCGGATTACCTGCCCGATTGGTGACCCGTCGCTGGGCAAACACCCGCAGATGATCGCCGTGAGCGTCGCAGCGCAACTGTTGCGCCCGGCCCTGCAGAATGAGTTGAAGAAGGACATGAGCGCGTGACCACTCCATTGCTGAGCCTGCAAGGGTTGACCAAAGCCTATCCCGGTGTCGTGGCAAATGATCAGGTGTCCTTCGACATCGGTGAGGGCGAAGTTCACGCCTTGTTGGGTGAAAACGGCGCCGGGAAATCCACGTTGGTCAAGATGATCTATGGCCTGGTGAAACCGGACAGCGGCACCATGCTGTTGCGGGGTCAGACATTCGCGCCCCCCGAGCCCCGCGCTGCACGGGCCGACGGGATTGCGATGGTATTCCAGCATTTTTCGCTGTTTGACGCTCTGAACGTGGCCGAAAACATCGCCTTGGGGATGGAACACCCGCCCGCCATGGGTGATCTAGCCTCGCGCATCCGCGAAGTGTCCGAAACCTACGGCCTGCCGCTGGATCCGTTCCGCACTGTCGGCGATCTGTCCGCCGGGGAACGCCAGCGTGTTGAAATTATCCGTTGCCTGCTGCAAGACCCGAAACTGCTGATCATGGACGAACCGACCTCGGTATTAACCCCGCAGGAGGTGGAAATCCTGTTCGAGACGCTGAACAAATTGCGGTCCGAGGGCACGTCGATCCTGTATATCTCGCACAAGCTGGAAGAGATTCGGACCCTGTGTGACCACGCCACAATTCTGCGCTTGGGCAAGAATGTGGGCGAATGCGTCCCCTCTGAAACCTCGGCCCGCGACATGGCCGAATTGATGGTGGGAGCGACCCTGCAAACCCCGGAACGTTCGGGGCGAGACTTTGGCAAAGTGGCGCTGGATGTCAGCGGGCTGTCTGTGCCTTCTCCGTCAGAATTTGGAACTGCCTTGCGCAACGTGCATTTGACCGTCCGCAAGGGCGAGGTTCTGGGCATTGGTGGTGTTGCGGGTAACGGGCAGGATGAGTTGCTTGGCGTTCTATCTGGTGAACTCTTGACGACGGCCGATGCGATCAAATTCAACGGCCAGGCAATTGGTAAGCTGGGCCCAACAGCGCGACGCAAGCTTGGCGTGTTGACCGCGCCCGAAGAACGGCTGGGCCATGCAGCTGCCCCGAACATGAGCTTGACCGAAAACGCCCTGTTGACCGGGTCGGTTCGAGAGGGTCTTGAAAGCAACGGCTTTCTGAAATGGGCTGAAACCAAGAGCTTTGCGGAGAAGATCATCGAGATTTTTGACGTCCGGACACCCGGGCCGGAAAACGCGGCGCGGTCCTTGTCCGGAGGAAATTTGCAGAAGTTCGTGATCGGACGCGAAGTATTGCAGAACCCGGATGTGTTGGTTGTCAACCAACCAACCTGGGGCGTGGATGCCGCAGCGGCCGCGTCGATCCGGCAGGCAATCCTCGATCTGGCAGCCAAGGGAACGGCGGTAGTGTGCATCTCTCAGGATCTGGACGAGCTGATGGAAATATCAGACAGCTTTGCTGCGCTGAACGAAGGCCGCCTGAGCGCGCCACGCCCAACAACTGGTCTGACAGTAGACGAGATCGGGCTGATGATGGGTGGCGCTCATGGCATGGAGGTGGCGCATGTCTGATCTGACGGGCCGTCTTCGGCGAGAGCTTTTGCAAGAGAACAGTGAAATCAGGGAAATGAGCTGATGATTGTGTTGGAAAAACGTCCTCAGCCTTCCAAGGTCTGGTCCTATGCAACCCCGTTGGTCGCGGTTTTGGCGACGATGTTTTTCGGCGGTTTGTTGTTTGCCATACTGGGCAAGAACCCGGTTGAGGCCATCGGCACTATCTTCTGGGAACCCTTGTTCGGCGAGTTCTCGTTTTACTATCGCCCACAGCTATTGGTGAAAGGCGCGCCGCTGGTGCTGATCGCCATCGGCCTTTCGTTGGGATTTCGGGCAGGCATCTGGAATATCGGGGCTGAAGGCCAGTACATCATGGGCGCCATTTTCGGCGCAGGCGCCGGTCTGGCATTCTACCCGCTTGAGGCATGGTACATATTCCCGATCATGGTCATCGCCGGTGCCTTCGGTGGCTGGTTGTGGGCAATGATCCCGGCTGTTCTGAAAGTACGCTTCGGCACCAACGAAATCCTGGTGTCGCTGATGCTGGTTTACGTGGCCGAGCAGATGCTGGCCTCGGTTTCGCTGGGGCTGCTGAAGAACCCCGAAGGGTTCGGCTTTCCGGGATCACGCAACCTGCAATCTTATGAAAGTGCTCACAATGCTGAATTGATCACAGGTTCCGGGATGCACTGGGGTGTGGTCGCGGCTTTCATCGCGGTGATTTTTGCCTATGTGCTGCTTAACCGTCACATGCTGGGCTTCCATATTCGTTTGACGGGTGAAGCACCCCGTGCGGCCAAGTTTGCGGGTGTAAACCCCGCCCGCCTGATCCTGTTCTGTCTTGGGATGTCCGGCGCTCTGGCCGGTCTGGCCGGGATGTTCGAAGTATCCGGGCCATCGGGTCAGGTCAGCATTGATTTCAACGTTGGCTATGGTTTCACAGCAATCATCGTGGCCTTTCTGGGCCGCCTGCACCCGGTGGGCATACTTCTTGCCGGGTTTCTGATGGCGCTCACCTATATCGGCGGTGAAATCGCGCAGTCCAAACTGGGCCTTCCTGCTGCGGCCATTCAGGTGTTTCAGGGCATGCTGCTGTTTTTCCTGCTGGCCTTGGATCTTCTGACAAATTTCCGCATCCGTGCGGCCCGAAAAGAGGTGGCGTGACTCATGGATCTTGGCCAAATCAACCCCGTACTTCTGGTCGCCTCACTGATGGTGGCCGCAACGCCTCTGCTGCTTGCCGCAATCGGAGAACTGGTCGTCGAAAAGGCAGGTGTTCTGAACCTCGGCGTCGAAGGCATGATGATCGTGGGCGCAATCAGCGGCTTTGCCATCTCGGTCGAGACGGGCTCGCCCTGGCTGGGCTTTGTCGCTGCTGCCATCGGCGGCGCTGTTCTTTCGCTTCTGTTTGTCTTGCTGACGCAGTTTGCATTGGCCAACCAGGTAGCCAGCGGTTTGGCTCTGACGCTGTTCGGCCTTGGGTTCAGTGCACTAATCGGGCAGAGCTACGTTGGGATCAAACCCCCCAGTATGGGCGACATCCATATTCCGCTGATCAGCGATATCCCGGTTGTCGGCCCGATCTTGTTCCAACATGACCCGGTCCTGTACCTGGGCATCGCGATAACGGCAGCCGTCTGGGCGGTGCTGAAATTTACTCGTGTTGGTCTGATCCTGCGGGCGGTCGGTGAAAACCACGATGCCGCGCATGCGCTTGGCTACAAGGTGATCAAGATCCGCATTCTGGCCATCATGTTCGGCGGTGCCTGCGCCGGTCTTGGCGGCGCCTACGTCAGCCTGATCCGAGTGCCGCAGTGGACCGAGGGCATGACCGCCGGAGTCGGCTGGATTGCATTGGCTCTTGTTGTCTTTGCCAGCTGGAAGCCGTGGCGGGTACTGCTGGGTGCCTATTTGTTCGGCGGCATTACGGTATTGCAGCTTAATTTGCAGGCTGCAGGCGTTGCCATTCCCGTCGAGTATCTGGCAATGTCGCCCTATATCATCACGATCCTTGTGCTTGTGATCCTTTCGGCCGACAAGAGCAGCGCACCTGCTTCACTGGGCCGGATATTCCATGCCTCACACTAGGGGCCAACAGAACCAATTTGGGGAGTAACACATGAAATTCACTACACTTCTGACAAGTGCCGCTATGGCGCTGGGTCTGGCCTCGGGGGCCATGGCCGAAGACAAGACCAAAGTCGGTTTCGTCTATGTCGGCCCTGTCGGAGACGGCGGCTGGACCTATGAACACGACAAGGGCCGTCAGGCCGTTGAAAAAGAGTTCGGGGACAAGGTTGAAACCGTATTCGTCGAATCAGTTCCGGAGGGTCCGGACGCCGAGCGTGTGATGACGCAGATGGCGCTGGAAGGCGCAGATCTGATCTTCACTACCTCGTTTGGTTACATGGACCCTACCATCAACGTGGCCAAGAAGTTTCCGAACGTGAAATTCGAGCACGCGACCGGTTATAAAACCGCCGACAACGTCTCGGTCTACTCGGCTCGTTTCTACGAAGGCCGCGCCGTTCAGGGCCACATCGCTGGCAAAATGACCAAGTCCAACATCATCGGTTATATCGGTTCTTACCCGATTCCCGAAGTGATCCGTGGCATCAACTCGGCCTATATCCACGCCAAGAAGGTGAACCCGGATGTCGAGTTCAAGATTGTCTGGGCCTACACGTGGTTCGACCCGGCGAAAGAAGCTGACGCCGCCACCGTTTTGATCGAACAGGGTGCCGACGTAATCCTGCAGCACACCGACTCGACAGCGCCGCAAGCAGCGGCTCAAGAGGCCGGCAATGTGATCACCTTTGGTCAGGCATCGGACATGAGCGAATACGCACCGCTCCCGCGTGTGTCATCGATCATCGACAACTGGGCCCCCTATTACATCGCGCGGACTAAGGCCGTAATGGACGGGGCCTGGACGTCTTCCAACACCTGGGATGGTATCGGAGCAGGAATGGTTGAAATCGGCGAGATTTCGGACGCGGTTCCCGCAGACGTCAAAGAAGAGGCGCTGGCCCTGAAGGCGGCGCTTGCAGATGGCAGCTATCACGCGTTCACCGGTCCGCTGAAGAAGCAGGACGGCAGCGACTGGCTGGCTGAAGGCGAAACCGCTGACGATGGCACACTGGCTGGCATGAACTTCTATGTTGAAGGGCTGGAAGGCGAGATTCCGCAGTAAGCTGTATCGTCAAAGAATGAATAAGGCCCGCACTCAGTCTGCGGGCCTTTTTTATGTGCACCTGCATCGGACAACACCAGAACCTATCTGGTTAACGCGAATGGCATTCGCTTACCGCCCGGGTCGATCAGGCCCTGCCCTGCGTTCGCCACCCGACCACGCTGAGACAGGCAAACAAAACAGCAGCCACGCAGACGATCGAAGGCCCTGCCGGGGTATCGAAAACATAGGCCGCTCTTAGCCCCGCGATCGCGGAAAACGCGCCTATTCCCGCTGCTATTAATGCCATGGATTCCGGTGACCGGGCCAGATTCCGCGCAGCCGCCGCGGGAATGATCAGCATTGCCGCAATCAGCAATACCCCCACGACCTTGATCGCAACAGCCACGGTTACAGCCAAAGACAGGGTCAGGATCAACTGTTCCCGCCTGGGGTCGAAACCACTGGCATAGGCCAGTTCCTCATTCAATGTGGCCGTCAGTAGTTGAGACCATCGCCAGGCAATCAGCGCCACGACAAGCGCCGCGCCGCCCCAGATCACAAGGAGATCGGAACGGGATACTGCAAGAATATCCCCGAACAGATATGCCATCAAATCTATGCGGACGCCGGACAAAAACGAGACAGCAACAAGACCGAAGGCCAAAGCGGAATGCGCCAACACCCCCAGCAGCGTGTCCATCGCATAGCCACGACCAGCCAACAAGGTGACCGTCAGCGCCATAATCAGTGCAACGGCCAGCGCACCGGTGAAAATCGACATCTGAAATGTCAGAGACAGGGCCACGCCCAGAATTGCGGCATGTGCGGTTGCATCACCGAAATACGCCATGCGGCGCCACACCACGAAACACCCAAGAGGAGCAGCCGCAAACGCAACACCGACACCCGCGAGCGTTGCCCGCATCATAAAATCGTCAAGCATTATTCCGCCGCTTTCTGGGGGTTTGCATCATGGTCATGATGGTGATCATGCTCGTGCCGGTAAAGGGCAAGCGCACCGCCTGTGCCCGTTCCGAACAAGGCCCGGTATTCCGGTGCCGAGGCGACCACAGCTGGCGATCCCTCGCAGCAGACATGCCCGTTGAGACATATCACTCTGTCCGAGGCGCTCATGACCACGTGCAATTCATGACTGATCATGAGAATGGCGCATCCGGTTTCGCGGCGCACAGCTTCGATTTGCTGGTAGAAACTCGCCGAACCGCGCTGGTCCAGTCCCTGTGTCGCCTCGTCCAGCAGCAGGACGTCAGGTTTGTTGATCAGCGCCCGCGCCAGCAACACACGCTGAAACTGACCGCCCGACAATTGCGACATCTGACGCTTCAACAGATCCGGGACGCCCGCCGTTTCCAGCGCCTCGACGCATTGGCGACGTGAAACGCGATCCGTCAGGCGCATGAATCTCTCGACCGAGATTGGCAACGTGGGGTCGACATGCAATTTTTGTGGCACGTATCCGATCTTCAATCCGGGTTTTAGTGATACATGCCCGGCACATGGCTTGGTCGCGCCAATGATAGCCCGTAACAGGCTGGTTTTACCCGATCCGTTTGGCCCGACGATGGTGACGATCTCACCAGGTTCGACTGCCATATCCACATGGCTCAGAACAGTATTGGCGCCGTAGCGCACACTGAGATTCTCGACAGAAACGAGCGACATTTTCAGGCCTTTTCGGTGCAGTCGGGGCAAAGTCCCTCGGCTTCTACAACCGTTCGCTCGATCTCGAAACCCGCTGCGCGCGCAGCATCACCAAGAACACCTTTGGCAGGCGTGGACTGCGCCTCGGCAACCGCATCGCACTTCCTGCAGATCATGAACGCCGGAGAATGCGACGCGCCGGGATGAGAACAGGCAACGAATGCATTCAGGCGCTCGATCTTGTGAACGAACCCGTTTTGAACGAGGAAATCCAGCGCCCGATAGGCGACCGGAGGTTGAGATCCAAATCCTTCATCGCGCAAGCGGTCAAGGATCGAATAAGCACCAAGGGCCCGATGCTCTTGCAGCAACATCTCCAGAACCTTGCGCCGGACCGGCGTCAGACGCAGCCCTTCTTCCTTGCACCGCGCCTCGGCGGATACCAACGCCGTTTTGACGCAAGTCTGGTGGTCATGTTCCTGAAAACCAACCGGGGCTGTTTCACCGGCAGGGACAGGATGCGCATCACTTGTCATGTTATTTCATATCATGTATTGCCACTCGTAACGTTATAAAATCACACAGAGGGTCTGATGTCCAGAAAGCTTCTTCCAGTTTCGATTACGGTTGCATTGATGGGTGGCACGGCCCTTGCAGAGGTTCCAAACGTCGCGGTCGACATCGCGCCAGTCCATTCGCTTGTTGCTCGTGTCATGGAGGGCGTCGGCTCGCCTGCCCTGATCGTGACACCGGGTGCCTCCCCTCATGAATACAACCTGCGCCCGTCCGAGGCGGCGGCATTGCAGGATGCCGATCTGGTGTTCTGGATGGGAGAAGACCTGACACCGTGGATGGAAAGTGCAGTCGAAACCCTTACAGACGGAGCGACCGTCACGTCCTTACTGGACTCCGATGGCACTGTTCTTCTTGATTTCCGTGAAAGCGCTCTGTTCGAAGCCCATGATCATGAGAACGAAGACGAACACGATCATGATGATGAGCATGCCGAAGACGACGGGCATGATCATGACGATCATGCGGACCACAAAGATCATGATGATCACGATGATGAGCATTCGCATGAAGACGAGCATGATCACGACGTCCATGCCAAGGATGATGACCACGATCACGAGGAACACGCCGATCACGATGATCATCACGATCACGCGCACGGCGAGCACGACCCACATGCTTGGCTTTCACCGGCAAATGCTGAAACCTGGCTGAACTTGATCGCTGCGCAGTTGTCGTCAGCCGATCCGGACAATGCAGGCGCATATTTTGCAAATGCCGCAGCTGCGCGCGAAGAAATGGCTGCGCTATCTGCAGAAGTGGCTGAGACGCTTGATCCGGTTCGTGGTGGAAGCTTTATCGTCTTCCATGACGCCTATCAGTACTTCGAAGACGCATTTGACTTCCCTGCCGCAGGTGCGATTTCGATCGCCGACGCCTCGGACCCGAGCCCGGCTCGCATTGCTGAGATTCAAAGCCGTATCCGCGAAGAAGGTATCAGCTGCGTTCTCGCCGAGCCACAGTTCAACCCCGGCATCGTCAAAACCGTACTGAATGGGACCGAGGCCAAAACAGGCGTAATCGATCCGTTGGGCTCTGATCTTGAACCCGGAGCCGATCTATACCCGCAAGTTATTCTCAACATGGCAAAAACTCTGGCCGAGTGTCTCTAGTCCGGTTGCAAACCCGGTTCTGGTCGCGAAAACGGCCGGGTTCAGCCTTCCACGAGACAGGGCGGTTTAACTCGCAAACCGAAAAAATCGCCACATACTTCGTCTCAAAGGCAATGTCAGGGAAACCTGGCACTGCCACCTCTCTGACAAGGCGTTTTGAAACCAGCCAACCGATCCTTCAGGAACACGTCACAATCGCCAACGCGCTTGTCAAATCACGTCAGAAACGGATTGCTCTCACTCCTTAAGAAATACTCTGGCTAGGAAGGTGGTTTCAAACCCAACCTTTTCAATGCTGCACCCGCTGCCTGTGTCCAACGTTCCCGTAGCGCAGTGTTGGCTCTGTGGCGCAAGCCCAGTGACTTCAGGTGCTCAAATCGTTTCGGATCATCTCTCCCGAAAGACACAGCTACGCGGGGCCACCAATAGTCCACCGCGCGTTGCATGTCTTGTGACTCTCCGTTTTCAACCAGCTTCACAGCGCCTTCCAACGCCAGTTCGCCGTGATGTGCCTCGATCGGTGCGATCTGTCGAAAAGCCTCGGCCAGAGGCTGGTAAGAGACGGTCGAAAACTCCGCCAGTTGCTCTGCTACGGCGCGGCTCATCAGCAGGTTCATGACGACGGCATCAGTCCAACCCGAAATCGGATAATTGAATACTGCAAGACGCATGTCATGTTCGCTGCGGACCGCACCAACATCCGCATCACGGTCCAACCGGGCAGTCCACGGGTGGTGCGTGGCATACCGATCCGTATCGGCACCGAACTCACCCATGATTTTCAGGACCCGGTCCGCGTGGTCCGTCTTTTCCAACACGATTTTCGCCGCCGCGATGCGTTCCTTTATGCCAGGGCCTTGGTTGATGACATCAGCAAACCCTGCGGCACCAGCGAGTTCACTGTCCACAAACGTAGCCATCAGTTTCATCAGCTCGGCGCGGTAACGCGGCGGTACATTGGTCGGATTGGTCAGCACTCCGCCTGCGGCCAGGTAGCTGTCGAGTGTCATGGCGTCGGTCATTGATCCTCTCCCTTTACTGGTCGTAGTCCACGACCACGCGGTCGGTCACCGGGTAAGCCTGACAACTCAGCACATAACCTTTTTCGACCTCGTAATCTTCCAACGCGTGATTGGCGAGCATCTCGACCTCGCCTTCTACGACACGGCAGCGGCACGTTGAACAAACCCCGGCCTTGCAGGCGTACGGCGCGTCCATGGCATTTTCCAAGGCTGCATCCAGAATGGACTGATCTTTCGGCAAGGTCACGGTCTGCGTAGCGCCATCCAATGTGATCAAAGCGCTGGTCTGGTTTGCCTGCGTGCCTGCCTCTGCCGCGCTTGTCTTGCGCTTAACCCGACCCGGCTGGGCGCTGGCAAAGAGTTCGAACTTGATCTGGCTTTCCTCAAGCCCGTGTTCCCGCAGCGCGGCAGCAATACCCAGCATCATCGGCTCTGGTCCGCAGATAAACGCCGTGTCTGCAGTCTTGATATCGATCCAGTGCTTGAACAGCTCGTGGCATTTTTCCTGCGTTACCAGACCGGTAAACAGGTCAATCTCCTGCGCGTCGGTTTCGAGAATGTGGATAACGTTCAGCCGGCCCATATAGAGGTTTTTCAGATCCTCTAATTCCTCACGGAACATGATCGTGTTGATGCCCTTGTTGGCATAGATCAGCGTAAAACGGGATTTGGGTTCACCGGCCAATGTGGTCTTGAGGATCGACAGAACAGGCGTGATTCCCGATCCGCCAGCGAAGCCAAGGTATTGTTTTTCCGCATCCGCATCGATGGGTACGCGAAAATTGCCCATTGGTGGCATCGCCTGCACAACGTCACCTACATTGAGCTCTTCATTTGCCCAGCTTGAGAAGGCTCCGCCCTCGATGCGTTTGATGCCAACCTGAAGAACACCGTCATCCTTGCCAGCACAGATGGAATAGGAGCGGCGCAACTCTTCGCCGTCAAATTCGCGCCGGAAAGTCAGGTACTGGCCGGCGGCGAAGTCGAACTGTTCCGCTGCGCCATTTACGGGTTCAAGCGTAACAACAACCGCATCGCGGATGGTTTTGTGGATGTCGGTGACTTTCAGGTCGTGAAAACGTGCCATCCGGTGCTCCTCCTCAGATGCACTTGAAATAGTCAAAGGGTTCCAGACATTCCGTGCAGCGCCAATGGGCCTTGCATGGGGTCGAGCCGAACTGGCTGACCTTTTCGACTGCCTTGCTACCGCAATGGGGGCAGCGATCCGGGCCGCCGGCGGGTTGCGGCGGCGCGATTCCATAGTCTTCCAGCTTGGAGCGACCTTTTTCGCTGAGCCAATCGGTGGTCCAGGCGGGCGAAATGCTGGTTTCTATGCGCAGTTCCCCGATGCCGTGATCGCGCAGGGCGGTTTCGATATCCATACTGATAATGGACGTCGCCGGGCAACCGGAATACGTTGGTGTGACGGTTACGACCAGCGTGTCAGCCTCCCAGCGCACATCGCGCACAATGCCCAAATCCACGACGGAAATCACCGGGATTTCGGGATCGGGCACGGCATCCAGCCAGCTCCATATATGGTCAGTCAGGACCCGCATCCGCTCTTACCACTTGGCTCCGGGATAGGCGCGTTGCAGCCATTGCATCTGCGTCAGCAGATGGCCCAGATGCTCGGTATGCATGCGCCCATCGCGGCCGCCTTTATGGGCAAAACGGCTTTCAGGAACGGTCAGCGTTGCCTGGTTCAGAACCCGCTCAACCAGAGTGTCGTATTCCTCTCGCAAGTCCTCCGGGTTCGGCGCGATACCTGCGGCGAGCATCTGGGCGTCAACCTCGTCGCTGGCAAACATCTCGCCCACATAGGGCCACAGGTAATCCAGTGCGTCCTGCATCCGGGCATGGCTTTCCTCGGTTCCATCACCAAGCCCGACAACCGTGTCGCCCGAACGTTCCAGATGGTAGGTAACTTCCTTACTGGCCTTGGCGGCGATTGCTGCGACCCGCTCGTCCAAAGATGTCATGAGGCGTCCCAGCATGATCAAATGCCACGCATCGAACAGGAACTGGCGCATCAGCGTACGGCCGAAATCGCCGTTCGGCACCTCGACCAGCAACACGTTGCGGAAATCCCAGGCGTCGCGCAGGAAAGCCAGATCGTCGGCGCTTTTGCCACTATCGGCCTCGCCCGCAAGACCCAGCCACATCTGGGTCTGACCTATCAGGTCCAGCGCGGTGTTGGCCAATGCGATATCTTCCTCCAGCACCGGCGCATGGCCGCACCACTCACTGACACGGTGGCCGAGGATCAGGGTGTTGTCTCCCATTCGCAGCAGGAATTGCAGAAATGCCTCATCCCGGGTCATCACATTGCCCCCACTTCATCGGGAATGTCGAAGAAAGTCGGGTGGCGGTACACCTTGCTTTCGCTTGGTTCGTACAACGGACCTTTGTCGCTGGGCGACGAGGCCGATATGTTGTTAGCTTCGACCACCCAGATCGAGACGCCTTCGTTGCGGCGGGTATAGACATCGCGCGCGTTCTTGATTGCCATTTCCGCGTCCGGGGCGTGCAGCGAACCGACATGTCGGTGGCTCATCCCATGTTGGCCGCGGATGAAGATTTCCCACAGGGGCCATTCGGTGTTCATCGGGTTTCCTCCTCAGGGTAAGCTTATTCAGCAGCCAGATTGCCGGCCTTTTTCTTGCGGGCATGGGCCAACAGCCCGTCACGAACCCACGTGCCGTCGTCCCAAGCCTTGTTCCGAGCGGCCAGACGATCGATATTGCAGGGACCATTGCCCTTGATCACGTCAAAGAATTCGGACCAATCGGGATCGGTGTAATCATAGTGGCCCCGCTCTTCGTTCCATTTCAGGTCCGGATCGGGAATCGTCAGACCCAGATATTCGGCCTGCGGAACGGTTTGATCGACAAATTTCTGACGCAGTTCGTCATTGGTGTTGATCTTGATCTTCCAGGCCATGGATTGCGCCGAATGCACACTGTCCTTGTCCGAGGGCCCAAACATCATCAGCGACGGGTACCACAGACGGTTCATCGCATCCTGTGCCATCTTGCGCTGTTCGGGCGTGCCTTCGGCCATCTTGCGGATCGCGTCATAACCCTGACGCTGATGAAAGCTCTCTTCCTTGCAGATACGGATCATGGCGCGGGAATACGGCCCGAATGACGTTCTTTGCAGCGGCACCTGGTTCATGATCGCCGCCCCGTCGACCAACCATCCAACCGCGCCAATATCGGCCCAGTTCAACGTCGGATAGTTAAAGATCGACGAGTATTTCATGCGGCCGTCCAGCAGCATCTCGGTGATCTCGTCGCGGCTGACACCCAGCGTTTCGGCCGCACAATACAGGTAGAGCCCATGCCCGGCCTCATCCTGCACCTTGGCCAGAAGGATCGCCTTCCGTTCCAATGTCGGCGCACGCGTGATCCAGTTACCTTCCGGCAATTGGCCCACAATCTCGGAATGAGCGTGCTGTCCAATCTGACGGATCAGCGTCTTGCGATACCCGTGAGGCATCCAGTCCTTGGGTTCGATCTTGATATCCGCGTCGATCCGCGCCTGGAATTCAGCAAGCTTGTCCGGATCATCATTTGACGCTTCGGATTCTACCATCTGAGCATACATGTCCCGTCTCCTCCGTTACACGCGTTCAAGAATAAGGGCAGCGCCCTGCCCGACACCCACACACATGGTGCAGAGCGCATAGCGACCCCCGGTACGTTTCAATTGATAGGCTGCGGTCAGCACCAGACGCGCGCCGCTCATACCCAACGGATGGCCCAATGCGATGGCCCCGCCATTGGGGTTCACGTGGGGCGCGTCGTCCGGCAGGCCCAGCTCGCGCAAGGTGGCAAGGCCTTGAGAGGCAAATGCCTCATTCAACTCGATGACATCCATCTGATCCACGCTCAGCCCTGCCCGGGCCAAAACCTTGCGGCTAGCCGGCACCGGGCCGATGCCCATTACACGTGGTGCAACACCTGCAACCGACATGCCAACCACCCGGGCCATCGGGGTCAGACCGTTCTTGGCTGCTGCGGCCTCATTCGCCATCAGGATCGCCGCTGCGCCATCATTCACACCGGATGCATTCCCCGCCGTCACGGTTTTGTCGGGCCCGTTCACACCTTTCAAACCCGCGAGTTTTTCGGCCGTAGTTCCCGGGCGCGGGTGCTCGTCCGTATCAACGAAAATCGGATCGCCCTTGCGCTGGGGAACCGAAACCGGCGTGATTTCGTCCTTGAACACCCCAGCCGCATGCGCGGTGGCCCAGCGGGACTGGCTGCGTGCAGCAAAGACATCCTGGTCTTCCCGGCTGATACCATAATCTTCGGCGACATTGTCGGCCGTTTGCGGCATGGAGTCCACGCCGTATGCATGCTTCATTTTCGGGTTCACAAAGCGCCAACCGATCGTGGTGTCGTACACCGCATTGCTGCGGGTAAACGCCGAAGTTGCCTTGGGCATCACAAACGGCGCGCGAGACATGCTTTCCACGCCACCCGCGATGGCCAGATCGTAGTCGCCCGCCTTGATGCCGCGCGCCACCATTCCCACAGCATCCATGCCGCTGGCACATAAACGGTTCACCGTCGTTCCCGGCACTTCAATCGGCAAACCCGCCAGCAGTGCCGCCATACGCGCAACGTTTCGGTTGCTCTCGCCCGCCTGGTTGGCATCGCCATAGATCACGTCGTCAACACTGGCCCAGTCGACCTGAGGGTTGCGCGCCTTCAAAGCCGCCAAAGGAAGAGCGGCCAGATCATCTGTGCGGACCGACGAGAGCGCTGCTCCGTATCGTCCAATCGGAGTGCGCGTCGCGTCACAAATGAAAGCGTCCATCTTAGAGTACCCCTGTTCCCTCGGAACAATATCAACCGTCTGGTCGGTTAATAAATCTTCCCCTGATTCGATGCAAGACTTATGTTACTCAATCTTCTCATGTGTCGCACATCCTGTAACATTAAAGGTGACTGCTGACCAAAGAAGTTTTCGTGACTGCACAAAACGACACAGGCTCTCTTGATTATGGCAGGAAATCCAACAGCTCGCCCGAATTTTGCCTTGCTGAGGGTTAGTCTATCAGCTCGGCTTCCAAGCTCGAAAGCGACGGGCGCGGCAGCCTGTCCAACAAGTGTGAGACAGCTTCTCTACACGCGGCGCCTTTCCAGTCGTCCGGCAGGAAAACCGGCGGCAGGCTCGGATGGCGCAGAACGATACGTCGCCAAGCGTGCACGACCAATACGCGCAAAACCGCCGAACGCATCGGATCGCCCGCCCCTTCCGCAGGCAAAAGCCGCTCAACAATCTGAATTGCGTCCCAGAATTGATCATAGGCGGTTTTCAGCGGCTCCGGTCCACACAGATCCCGAAGCCAGTTTGGGACGGAAATCGTGTCGCTCTCGAAACCCAAAAGCTCCTCAAGGTCATCCGGCATCGGCCCGGGCGCCATGGCTGTGGACGCATTCAGTGAGAAGTAATCTCCTGTCAGCATCAGATCCGACAATTCCTTCCGGGAACTTTCCGAGTTGCTGGCGATGAGGACATGCCAGATATCCGGCATGTTCGAGTCGCGGGAATAGATACGCGGTGCGGCCGCTACGCTTTGACTGCGACCAAAGCTGGTCAGCCTGTGCACACTGTTCCGACCAACCCGCGTGCTTTCAATCCAACCTTCCTTGCGCAACCGATGCAACGCAACACGTGTGGCCTCGGCCCTGATCCCCGCCAGACGCGTAAGCGCCGTAATGAGTGATCCACTGATCTGATCCGACCCATCCTGCGCCAGATCGCCGAAAATCGTGACCAGAACTGACCACACACGTTGAGTACTTGTTGTGGTCAGCTGGCTGACACAGGTTTCAAACCAATCTGGAGCGGTATCTTTCATTTGCCCAGTATAATCGGGCCGGAGGGAATTGCCATCCGGCCCCGCGCGCCCAGTTTCGTATAGGGTCAGGATTTCGGCAACGGGGTCGGTTCAATCAAGCGTTGTCGGGCAAGAAAAATGATCCGCCATAGCGGCGCCATCTGCGCACGGCCCGCGTTGCGTGTCGCCCTATTTGGCGTGCATTTCGCGCTTGCGGTAGCGTGTTCGTTTTGTGGCCTCTTCCGAGCCGTCGTGATAGGTACCGAACCACTTGTCCCAGGGCATTTCCGCGTTGCCGTAATTGCATTCGTAATAACGGTGATGCAACTGGTGGAAAAACGCCCCGATCAACAACGCCTGACGGTCGCGCACCCAGATGGCCTCGTACCCGGAATGAGACGAGGCGGCACCCAGCATAAGCCAATAGCCCAGAAAGATCATGTGGACCGGGTTGCTGGGCAGTACCAACACGATAAGGATGGCACTAAGATATCCGAAGGCCTCGACGGGGTGCATCGACATGCCCGACCATGGGCCGGTATTGACGTTGCGGTGATGCACGGCGTGAACATGTCTGTAGATGAACGGCTGATGCAGAAACAGATGCACCACGTAGAAATGAAAGCTCTGCCAGATCGCCAGGATCGGGAACAGCAGCACGAACCAGACCGGATGCACCGCGAAGCTGAGCGTGGCGATATAGTCGTTGGCGTACATCCAGCGCAGAAAGCACTCCAGCATCGACAGGAATGTCGCGCCAAAGACCATTGAATGGTAGATGTTGTCCCAGGTCTGATAGCCGAACTTGTACAATGCATTCTTGCGCTTCATGTAGGGTCTCGGGTCGTATTTCAGCAGCTTTCCTTGCCCGTCGACCCCATAGAACCACATGTGCAGGCCACCGGCGACGATCAGCAGCAGCACCCAGTTCCGAATGAATACCCATGACACCCAGCCCGGGGCAAACGAGGCCTGCCCGACACCGACCGGTTGCACCCAGAAGGCCACCAGGAAGGCCAAGGCCAGAAAGATCGAGCGGTCCGAGAACTGAAGCCAGTTGTGCCAAACCCATTTCGCCAAGACGCCGATTTTCGGCGGCCAGTTCCAGTACGGGGCGTATTTCACCGGCAAGTACGGGTGCCAATGCCATTCGCGGCTCATGGGGCCTGGCTCGGGGAGTGCGTTGGTGGTGTCCTGAGGGTTCGCATCTTGGGTCGTCACGTGATTGTCCTTTCCTGAATAAAGTCGCCTTTTTCAGGACCAAGCCGGAGGCGGCTCGTAAGGATACTTGCGTGATGGCCGGCGATACATGATGTGACCTATTCGTGGAACGGGCGGCGGTTATCGAGCGCTTCGCGCACTTGCCCCGCCCATCCGGTTTCTTGGGGACACGGGCAGCGGAAATGGAACCGTTCCCATCAGAAACGGCGGCACGAAGAACGGCCAGACGTTCCAGCCGTTTTGCTTCAGGCGTGATGCAGGATCCCCCATGTCGGCGAACGTAACGGCGTAAGAATGATGATCCGCCATGCTGTAGATCCGTTTCCTGCCCGCCGCGCACCGCCCTATTCGGCTGCCTTTAGGTCAGATCCTTGCGGGATCACTTCGTAACCCGGCTCTTCCGGCTCATCGTCCAGCATTTCCGCAGGGAACCCCGGCGCGCGGATATCCATCCCGGTTTTGTCTTCCAGCCGGCGAATGATGTTGGGGGAAAACTCACGAGGGCCGTATTTCTCGATCCCATCCTTGAAAATCTCGATCATAAGCGGATTGATCTCCAGCGGCACCCCGGCGCGATCCGCCACGTCCTGAAACAGGCCGATATCCTTCAACACCAGGTCCATCGTGAACGAGATATCGCGAGTTCCGTTTAGGATGACCTGACTTTCGGTTTCATGCACGAAGGATGTCCCCGAACTGATCTTCATTGCCTCATACGCCGTATTCAAATCCATTCCGGCGGCCTTGGCGACGACAAGCGCCTCTGAACAGGTGATCAGGTTTGCAGTGGCCAGATAGTTGGTCAGCACCTTCAGCACCGAAGCTGATCCCAGTTCGCCCGTGTGCAGAATGCGACGCCCCATCGTGGTCAGGAACGGCAGGATACGTTCGAACGTGGCGCGATCACATCCGGCAAAGATCGAAATATTACCGGTATCCGCCCGATGACATCCGCCCGAGACCGGACAATCGACGGCAGCGCCACCGCGATCCTTCACCATAGCACCCAGACGCTTGACCTCTGCTTCATCCGTCGTGGACATTTCCATCCAGATTTTGCCCACGGTCACTTCGGGCAGCATTTTCTGCATTACGGCGTCCGAAGCCGCCGGAGAAGGCAGGCAGGTGATGACCGCATCACAATCCCGCATCAGTTGTGCCGGATTCTCGGCAGCCTTTGCCCCGCGGTCGACGAAAACTGACACCAGATCAGAGTTCAGATCGTGTACGGTCAGATCAACGCCGTTGCGCAGCAAACTGCCACTGAGTTTCCCACCGACATTTCCAAGGCCGATAAATCCAACTTTCATACCTTCGTTCCCTTTCCGATGCCCAATCTGATGACCAGCACTGTTTTTCCCTGATGAAATTTACGGGCGTTGAATGCAGCGTGTAAAACGAATAAATATCGCCAGTATCCATAAATTTTTTTGGTGCTGGAAATGTCCAAATCGCCCAATCTGGTCTGGCTACGGTCTTTTGACTGTGCCGCACGGCATATGAGCTTTACTGCTGCGGCAGAAGAACTGGGCATCACACAGACGGCCTTAAGCCTGCACGTTCGCTCGCTGGAAGCACAGCTGGGCTGCCCTTTGTTCTTTCGCGCCGCTCGGAATCTAAGCCTGACAGAGGTCGGACAGGCGTATGCGTTCTCTGTTCGGCGCGCTTTGGGCGATATCGACCTGTCAACCGCAAGCCTGTTTGGTTCCAGTCAGAAGCACGAGTTGGTCGTGCGTGTGCCGATTTCCACGGCCAGCTTGTTCCTTGCCGGCAAATTGCCCGAGTTTTCGCGCGCCCACCCGGGTGTATCCATTAGGTTGGTTTCAAATATCTGGGCAGAATCCGCAGGCAGGGAAAACGTTGATGTCGAACTGCGTTTGGGAAACAGGGAATGGAACGATGGGCCAATCAGCAAGATCTCGGATGAGCGCATCGTTCCGGTTGCGACCAAGTCGCGAAATCAGAAATGGCCTTCTACTGAAGAACTGCTTGATAAACCGCAGATACAGATCTTGGGGTTTCAGGACATGTGGCACAGGTATTTCTCCGCATTCGGCATAACGTATTCTCCCACGGCGTCTTCCTACACCGTGGACACGACAATTGCCGCCGTGGACATTGTGTCGGAAGGTGGAGGATACGCAGTAATCCTTGAGCGCTTTGCCAGAACGGCAATCGAGGCCGGAAGGTCCATCGCGATTGTCGGGGACGCCATTCCAATCGAACAGAACCATTTCCTTGTCGATGGGCAGAGATCGAACGCGAACGCTGCTGCAAAACAGATGTTTGAAACCTGGCTCAGGCAGATTTTTGCCTGAGATGTGCCTGCGGGCAATGAATTCGATCTTCTGTATTTGCCCAGTTACCCGCGTGCCCGCGTCTGCTTCCTGATCCAGTTTACAAAAGCCTGAACCGCGTCGTTCTTCTGACCAGTTGGCGTCGCAATGTAATAGGCGCTGTTCGACGTGTTGGTGATCTGGCCGATTTCGGTCAGAACGCCGGATGCCAACTCCTCTTCAATCAAATAAGAGGGCAGAATAGCGGCACCCAAACCGACGACTGCGGCTTCGATCAGCATCGAGAACTGGTCAAACCGCATCCCCAAAAAAACCGCCCCCGGATCCAGCCCGAGCTGAGAGTGATAGGTGGACCACAGCTCGGGGCGCGAGGTCAGATGCAAAAGCGGCAGATCAAAGGTTTGCGCGCGGGTGTCCAGCCTGTGACGCCTGAGCAACTCGGGTGCTGCCGTGACCACCAGATGCTCTGGGAACAACCTGCGCAATTGCGCACCCGGCCAATCCTCCTGCCCGAAATGGATTGCCAGATCCATGCGTCGTTCTTCAAGGCTGAAAGGCGTCGTGTAGGAGTGCAGGTCCAGTTCAATCCCCGGATGGCGCATTTTGAAATCCGGCAGGCGCGGCACCAGCCACCGCGTCGCAAAGGTGGGCAGTACAGCCAAGGTCAACAGCGACGCTCCGTCTCCGGCTGCAATTGCACGGTTGATCGTGCCACTGAGACGCTCAAGGTCACCTGCCAGCTCGTCTCGCAAAGCCCGCCCCGCTTTTGACAAGCGCACGGCCCGACCGACCCGCCGAAACAGCGTAACGCCAATCGCGGCCTCAAGCTCTCGGACCTGACGGCTGATCGCGCTTTGGGTCACGCCAAGCTCCTCGGCCGCCATTGTATAGCTTTCATGGCGCGCGGCGGCTTCGAAACTGCGCATGAGCGCAAGAGATGGCAGTGAGTTGATGCGGGGCATGACATTCATGAGTTTTAGTCACTGAAAGGATACTTATTGGCGTATTTTTCTCAAGTGACTTTCTGGCTAAAACCAAACTCATCTGCAGAGGAAGTTTCATGATGTTCCAGCGCGCTGACCGGTTGAACGGTATCGAATTGTCGGAAATCGTCCAGATCTCAGAGGCCGCCGCCCGCCTGCGCGCTGAAGGGCGCGATGTTCTGGCGCTGTCAACTGGCGAACCGGACCTGCCTACACCGCCTTATGTGGTCGAAGCTGCGCATTCAGCAGCACTGGAAGGTAAAACCAAATATCCACCCACTGCCGGTGTGCCTGCACTGCGCGCGGAAATCGCCCGACAAGCGGGTGCCGAGATGACTCAGGTCATCGTATCAACAGGCGCTAAACAGGTAATCGCAAATGCGATGCTGGCCAGCCTTAACCCCGGCGACGAAGTCATCATGCCTGCACCCTATTGGACGAGTTATTCCGATATTGTCCGCATGGCAGGTGGGGTGCCGGTGGTATTGCCTTGCCCGATGGAGCAGGGCTTCAAACTGCTGCCTGAACAATTGGAGGCCGCCATCACACCGCGCACGCGCTGGCTGATGCTGAATTCGCCCTCGAACCCGTCAGGCTCGATTTACTCAAAAGCAGAAATTTCAGGACTTTTCGAGGTGTTGGAACGCCACACTCACGTCTGGATTCTGGCGGATGAGATTTACCGCCATCTCAGCTATGTGCCTTTCGCTTCAGTGGCAAAGGCCGCCCCGGCGCTGACCAATCGCATGCTGATCGTCAACGGTGTGGCCAAAGCCTGGTCAATGACCGGATGGCGCATTGGCTGGGGGATCGGACCGACCGATCTGATCAGAGCCATGGTCGCTGTACAGGGACAGGTCACATCGGGGGCATGCTCAATCTCACAATGGGCCTCGCTGGCCGCGATCACTTGCGAACCCGGGTTGCTGGAGGAGCGTCGCGCCCTCTTTGCCACTCGCCGAGACCTGGTCGTAGACGGGTTGAATGCGGTGCCCGGATTGCGCTGTTCAGCACCGGACGGGGCGTTTTATGCCTTTCCGTCCTGCACTGATCTGCTGAAGGAACAAGGCGGGCCATTTGACAGCGACGCGGAATTCTGCACGTGGTTGCTGGAAGATGCCGGCGTTGCCCTGGTGCCCGGCCGCGCCTTTGGGATGCCGGGCCATCTTCGCCTGTCGTTCGCTTATGCCGAAGATACAATTGCAGCGGGCCTTGCACGTCTGAAAACCGCTGTGGAAAGGAAACTTGCATGAAACCTCAATCTGCCCCGCATCTCGGTCCCTTCACCTGGGACGACCCGTTCCTGATGGAAGACCAGTTGGCCGAAGACGAACGCATGGTTCGTGACGCTGCACATGCCTACGCACAGGATAAGCTGCTGCCTCGGGTAACTGCCGCGTTTGCCAATGAAGAAACCGACCCAGCCATCTTTCGCGAGATGGGCGAGATGGGGTTGCTGGGAACAACCATTCCCGAGGAATATGGCGGTATTGGGTCCAGCTATGTGACCTATGGTCTGGTCGCGCGCGAGGTCGAGCGTGTGGACAGCGGCTACCGGTCAATGATGTCGGTGCAATCCAGCCTGGTGATGTATCCGATTTACGCCTACGGCACCGAAGATCAGCGCACGAAATACCTGCCGAAACTGGCAAGCGGCGAGTATATCGGCTGTTTTGGGCTGACTGAACCCGATGCCGGTTCGGACCCCGGCTCGATGAAGACAATCGCAAGGAAAACCGAGGGCGGCTATGTGCTGAACGGGTCGAAAATGTGGATCTCGAATGCCCCGATCGCGGATGTGTTCGTCGTTTGGGCCAAATCCGAGGCGCATGGCGGCAAGATCAAAGGCTTTGTTCTGGATAAGGGAACGGCTGGATTGTCGGCCCCCAAGATCGAAGGCAAGCTGTCTCTGCGCGCCTCGATCACCGGTGAGATCGTGATGAACAATGTCGAGGTAAGCGAAGACGCCCTGCTGCCCAATGTCGAAGGTCTGAAAGGCCCATTCGGCTGTCTGAACCGTGCGCGTTACGGCATTGCCTGGGGGTCGATGGGCGCAGCCGAGGCGTGCTGGCACGCGGCCCGGCAATATGGGTTGGACCGTAAACAGTTCGGCCGTCCGCTGGCGCAGACACAACTGTTTCAACTGAAGCTTGCCAACATGCAGACCGAGATCACGCTGGGCCTGCAAGCCGCGCTGCGCGTGGGTCGCCTGATGGACGAAGCCCGCGCCGCGCCCGAGATGGTCAGCCTGATCAAACGAAACAATTGCGGCAAGGCGCTTGAGATCGCCCGTCATGCCCGCGATATGCATGGTGGCAACGGGATCAGTCAGGACTTCCACGTGATCCGTCACATGGTGAACCTTGAAACCGTCAACACCTATGAAGGCACCCATGACGTGCATGCCCTGATCCTAGGTCGTGCGCAGACAGGTCTGCAAGCCTTCGCCTAAGGACATCTGACATGGATCGCGCCGCAATCGTGCATGACAATTTCCTGCGCCGGGTTGCAGCGCTGGACTTTCCTGAAGGGACCGCTCCGTCAGGTCCTCTGACCGGCCCAGAAGCCGTTGCGCTTTTCAGGGCGCAATGCCTGAGCCGGGCGCTCGACCAGCAAAGCCGAGCGATGCAGAAGGCGGGTCAGGGGTTCTACACGATCGGGTCGTCCGGGCATGAGGGCATGGCGGCTGTTGCCGCAGCCCTGCGCCCGACTGATCCGGCCTTCCTGCACTACCGCGATGCGGCATTCCAGATTGCCCGCTCGGATCAGGTGCCGGGTCAAAGCCCGACATGGGACATTCTGCTGTCCTTTGCCTCGTCCTCCGAAGACCCGATCAGTGGCGGGCGCCACAAGGTTCTGGGATCAAAAGCGCTGTGCATTCCACCGCAGACCTCGACCATCGCCAGCCACCTTCCCAAGGCGGTTGGCGCGGCGTATGGCATTAGCGCAGCGCGTCGTCGCCGTCCGGAACATGCAGATATGCCGGACGACGCCATCGTCTTCTGTTCCTTCGGTGATGCCTCGGCCAACCATTCCACCGCACAAGGTGCGTTCAACACAGCGCAGTGGACGTCTTTCCAGTCAGTACCCCTGCCCCTGCTGTTCTGCTGTGAAGACAACGGAATCGGTATCTCGACCAAAACGCCGAAAGGCTGGATCGCGGCCACTTTCTCGGGTCGCCCCGGCCTAAAGTATTTCTCGTGCGACGGGTTGGACATGTTTGACTCCTACCACGTTGCGCAACAGGCGGCCGACTATGTGCGCAGCCGAAAGAAACCCGCCTTTCTGCATGTTCGGACTGTTCGTCTGTACGGTCACGCCGGGGCCGATATGCCAACCACATATATGCCAAAGGCCGAGGTTGAGGCCGAAGAGGCCAACGACCCGCTGCTGCATTCCGTGCGCCTGTTGGATCAGTTCGGCGCGATGAGCCCGGAACAGGCGCTAGGCGTCTATAATGATACCTGCGCCCGGGTTGCCCGCGTGGCCGATCAGGCAGTCACTCGCCCTCGCCTGCAACATGCCAAAGAGGTGATGGCCAGCCTGATCCCGCCCGCGCGCCCCTGCGCACCAACCAATGGCCCAGCACCCGAGCGTCGGACCGAGGTGTTCGGCAGCGACCTCAAGGCACATTCCGAACCGCAGATCATGTCGCGATTGATCAACTGGGCACTGACCGATCTGATGCTGGAACATGGCGAGATCGTCATGATGGGGGAAGATGTCGGGCGCAAGGGCGGCGTTTACGGCGTGACCCAAAAGCTGCAAACACGGTTTGGCCCTGATCGGATGATCGACACGTTGCTGGACGAACAGTCGATCCTGGGCCTGGCGATCGGCATGGCTCAGAACGGGTTCACGCCAATGCCGGAAATCCAGTTTCTGGCCTATCTTCACAATGCCGAGGATCAGCTGCGAGGTGAGGCCGCCACCCTGCCCTTTTTCTCGAACGGTCAATACACCAACCCGATGGTCGTGCGCATTGCCGGACTGGGGTATCAAAAAGGGTTTGGCGGACATTTCCACAACGACAACTCGGTTGCTGTATTACGCGACATTCCGGGCCTGATCCTGGCCTGCCCGTCGAACGGTGCCGACGCCGCGCGGATGCTGCGTGAATGCGTGCGCCTCGCGCGTGAAGAACAGCGGCTGGTCGTTTTCCTCGAACCCATCGCGCTTTACCCGATGCGGGACCTGCACGAGGCCGGAGACGGCGGCTGGATGCAAACCTATCCCGACCCTTCTGAAAAGATCGGCTTCGGCGAGGTAGGTGTGGAGGGTGACGGCAACGATCTTGCAATTGTCACATTTGGAAATGGCGTTTATCTCAGCCATCAGGCACGCCAAGCGTTGCAGGCTGACGGGATCAAAACCCGGATCGTTGATATGCGCTGGTTGTCCCCATTACCCAAAGCGGCACTGACACAGGCCGTGACCGGGGCCAAACGCATCCTGATTGTAGACGAAACCCGTCATCATGGCGGTGTGGCCGAAGCTCTCATGGCGCATTTCCACGAAACCACCAATGTGCCGCTGGCCCGAATTACCGCCGAAGACAGCTTTATTGCCACCGGCCCGGGCTATGCTGCAACCATGCCATCGAAAGAAAGCATCGAAGCAGCCGCGCGATCCTTGATGGAGGCCGGCAAATGAGTTCCGCCAAACAAACTGCCGTCGTCATCTGCCCCGGCCGAGGTACCTATAACAAGCCCGAACTGGGTGTTCTGGGTCGGCAATTCAGCGACAAGGCCCTACTGGCGCGCTTTGATGACATGCGGCGCGCGCAGGGGCAAGACACCCTCAGCGAACTGGACGGTGCCGCACGATATTCCATGGCCAAGCACACGCGAGGCGACAATGCATCCGCCCTGATCTACGCCGCTACTCTGGGCGATTTCCGCGCCATCAATCCTGACAGAATCGAAGTGGTTGCGGTGACGGGAAATTCGATGGGCTGGTATTCGGCGCTGGCCTGCGGCGGTGCGCTATCAGCCGAAGGAGGGTTCGAGGTGGTCAACACCATGGGCACTCTGATGCAGGAAAACATGATCGGTGGCCAATTGATCTATCCTTTCATGGATTCCGACTGGCGTCCTGATCAGGCCCGCAAGGCAGAGCTGCTTGCATTGGTGGATGACATTGACCGAACCGATGCAACGCTGACCCTGTCGATTGATCTGGGCGGCATGTTGGTACTTGCAGGCGACGACGCCGGTTTGGCCGTGTTCGAAAAGGCCGTACCTGTGGCTCAGGAACGTTTTCCCATGCGATTGGCCAACCATGCCGGGTTCCATTCGCATCTTCAGGCTACGGTCTCGGCGCAAGGCCGCACGCAACTGGGCGCTGTCTTGTTTCGGCAACCGGACCTACCCCTGATCGACGGTCGTGGCCGGATATGGTGGCCCGGAGCTTGCGACCTGAATGCGCTTTGGGATTACACCCTGGGCCATCAAGTGACCGAGACTTATGATTTCACCCATGCCATAGCGCAGGCCGCGCACGAGTTCGCACCGGATCTGTTCATTGTGACCGGTCCTGGCACCACACTGGGCGGTGCCGTCGCACAAAGCCTGATCCTGACAAATTGGTCCGGACTGTCGGACAAGTCCACGTTTCAGTCTCGCCAAAACAGCAGTCCGATTCTGTGCTCAATGGGAATGGAGGATCAGAGGAAACAGGTGACATGAAGGTGCGGGCCTGCCGGTCAGCTTTAAAGCCTGCGTGCAGGAGCTTTCATTCGCATGGCCTTTCGCCGGGTTTGCCAAGCAGTCTCAGTAAAACGGCGCAGGTATGCTGGCTTGTATGTGCCGCCGCTATTCAATGCGATAGAAACGTTCTGATGTGCCGCGAAATACGTCGTCCAGCATCGACTCCGGGATGAGTTCCTCGTGTCGGGAAACGACTTCTTTGTAAGTTGAGGTAAGGCTGCCGACCGGGAAGTTCGATCCGAACATGCAGCGATCGGCGCCGAACTGTGACAAGCAGGTTGAAACGATCGGCGAGACGCTTTCAGCGTTCCAGTTGTGGTCGAACATTCCGAGGCCGGAGAGTTTGCAACAGATTTGTGGCAGGCTTGACAATGCCGTCAATTCATCTGCCCACACTCGCAAACCTTGCGGAGTCCGATCGTACGGCGAACCTGCGTGGCAGAGTGCGATCCGGGTTTCCGGGGCCTGTGAGAGGACATTCGCGGTTTGACCCATCAGCTCTGGCAGCAGTTGAAGATCAAAGGACAGCCCTCGGGTGCCTAGTTGCTTCAAACCAGTCAAGAACTTTGGGTCTTCAAGTAACGCGTTCGTGCCAGTTGAGGCGTCTTCACTGGGAGCGCGGCCAATAATCTGACGAACGCCGCGCACCGAAGGCAGGGTTTGAAGACGGTCGAGCTGTGCATCCAGATCATCAGAGGTCAGATCGCAGAATGCCACTTGCACCAACGGCCAGTCCGGGAATTGGTCGGCAACGGATTGTACCCACTGCGCCTCGGCCCAGGGGTCAGCAGCACCGACCTGAATATGTACCGAAGCGCTGAACCCCATGGCTATGGCGTCTGCGCGAAACTCCGGGAGCATATAGTCCCGCTGGATGGAAGACGGGTCGCCGAAAAACCGAACTGTACCTTTTTCCAAAAGCCAAGGATAGTTCACGGCCGAAAGGTCCCACAGGTGGTGATGCGCATCTATCCTCATGATGCTTCAATCCCGGTGGTGCGCGCCAGAATGTCTACACCTTGCCCTTTCCAGAAATGCAGCAAGTCGATGAATATCCAGTTTTCGGCCAGCTTGTCTTCGACGCGGCGATAGATATCGATCACCCTGAATTCACCGGGATTTCCGGTGGCTGGCATCCCCATGAAACCCCCTGTGGGCGTAGCAGTAAAGTTGGGCCATCCAAAGAAGCCACCGTAATGCCCTTCGGCCAGGCGGCAGACGTGATTGGTCTTTGATCGATCTGTGAAAGCGGCGCGAAACGGTCCAGAGTGTTGCCTGGCATAGCGTTCGATCGTGTAGGTCGCGCCAATTCCTTCGGGCCCCCACCAGATCATGTCCTGGTGCCACGTTCGCGCCAATTCTTCTTCTAGCGACAGTCCGCTGTCCCAGCGGCCCAGATCCGCAATCATCGCGTTGATGACCGCCAGTGTCTTTTCGCCTTCGTCTGCGGGTTGTTCATCAAGCAGCAATCCATCATGCGACCTTGGTCCGGGCTGCACCAAATGTGCTGCTGTCTGAGGGGGGAACGGGTTCTGGCCAGCTTGGACCATCAGGTGCGGGATGTCGAAGAACATCGCGGTTTCGACAATTCTGTCACCAGCTACTTTGTAAAACGCGCAATAACGTAGGAACGCCAATTTGCCGTTTGGGCGAATACCTAACCACGGTCGATCGAACAGCCCCATCAAATGGCCCATGGCGACAACCCAAACTTCGGTCTCTCCGCGCAACGCGTTTTGCCCCGCAAACAGAATATCCACACGGTTCTGCAAGTGAGCTAGACTGCCCTTCAGCGGCTGCCAGAATTGCTGGGCAACCTGTTCGGCGCCGTTGATTTCATTGAACGGATGAAAGCCGCGCCACTTCAACTCTGAAGCGCAGAATTGGCTCATTACCTTCGGAGTTTCTTTCTCCGCTGCGGAATCCATTGCGGTATGAAACGCAGAGACAAGTTTTTTTTCTGTATGAAAGTTCACGGTATTTACCATTTTAGTCAAAGTGTTGCGAGGGGTGACAAGCCAGTTTGAGTCGGACTCTTCCTGTAGTTTTGCATACGCATGCAAAAAAGTCTTGCCTGATTTGGTACATGCGAATTACAGTTTTGCAAACGTATGCAAAATGATTCCTTGCAGGGGGCAGCATGGCGGAAATTCAATTGCGGAACGTCGGCAAGCGATGGGGCTCATTTGTTGGGGTTCACAATTTCGACCTGACCATTGCTGATCGCGAGTTTCTGGTCCTACTCGGCCCCTCGGGTTGCGGCAAGACAACGACTATGCGGATGATCGCCGGACTTGAGGACGTGACCGAGGGCGAAATCCTGGTCGATGGGAATGTGATCAACGATCTGGAGCCGAAGGACCGCGACGTTGCGATGGTGTTCCAGAGCTACGCGCTTTATCCCAACATGAACGTCTATGAAAACATCCGCTTTCCGCTGAAGGTGCGCGGCATCGACCCGTCGACCCACGACGAAAAGGTACGCCGCGCCAGCGCGATGGTCGAGCTGGACGATTTTCTACATCGCAAACCCGCCGAGCTCTCAGGTGGTCAGCGACAGCGAGTGGCGCTCGCCCGTGCTATCGTGCGCGAACCAAATGTGTTCCTGATGGACGAACCGCTGTCGAATCTTGACGCCAAACTGCGGGTCTCCACCCGGGCGCAGATCAAGAACCTCAGTCACGAGCTGGCTGTCACCACCATTTACGTCACCCACGACCAGATCGAGGCCATGACCCTTGCTGACCGCGTCGTCGTGATGAAACAGGGCGTGGTTCAGCAGGTCGGAAGCCCGACCGAAATTTATGACCGTCCCGCGAATACTTTCGTCGCCAGCTTCATCGGTTCACCAGCAATGAATTTGATGGATGGCGAAGTTGCCGACGGAATATTCCGCGCCGAGCATGTCGAAATTGCGGTGGACGCACCGGATGGCCCAATGACACTGGGCTTCAGGGCCGAAGATGCCAGCCTTGCCGATGGGAAAGGTCAGATCACCGCTCCGATCTATACACTGGAATTGCTGGGCGACGCGACCATGATCTCGGTTCGGGTAGGCGGAGCTCTGGTCTCGGTGAAAGCAGACAAAGCATTCCGCGCCGAGATTGGCGAAACGGTCTCGTTCTCGGTGCCGACAGAAATCTGTCACCTCTTCGAAGCTGGAAGTGGTGCGCGGATCGGGGGCTGACCCCACAAATGGCCCGAAAGGGCATAACACCGGTCCGGACGTCGACGACGGACCGATCCTGACAGGGAGAAACCTATGAAACTCAAGACGATCCTCATGGCCGGAGCCATGTCCATCGCCGCCACCGGCGCGTGGGCAGATTGCGCCTTTGAAAATGATGTACCGCTGAAATCACTGTCCGCCGGTTTTGAAGCCTGGAAGGCGGTCACCGATGCGATGGCAGAATGCGGCAATTTCAGCGCATCGCTGGACCAGGAATTCCGCGAAAAGCAACCTGAGGCATTTGCCGCTGATCCGGCGCTTTATCAGATCGGCGGTGTTTCGAACGCAACTCTGGTGCCTTTGCTCAACGCCGGTACGATCCGTCCGCTGGACGATCTGGTCGAGAAGTACGGTCAGGATTTGCTGCCCAATCAGTTGATCAAAGTTGATGGCAAGACCATGGCGATTGCGATGATGGTGAATGCGCAGCACCTGATGTATCGCGACGATGTTCTGGCTGAACTGGGCATCGAAGAGCCCAAGACATATGGCGATGTTCTTTCCGCGGCTGCCAAGATCAAGGAAGCCGGCGTCATGGACTATCCCATTGGTGGGACGTTCAAGACCGGTTGGAACCTTGGTCAGGAGTTCGTCAATATGTATTTGGGCGAGGGCGGTTCGTTCTTTGGTGACGGCAACATGCCTGCCATCAACAATGAGCAAGGCGTAGCAGCGCTTGAGACATTGAAGGCCATGACCGAGTACATGGACCCGGAATATCTGGTCTCTGACTCGACCTATGTGCAGCAGCAGTTCCAGCAGGGCAAGATCGCGATGGCAAACCTTTGGGCCAGCCGTGCAGCCGCGATGAATGATGAGGCCGAAAGCCAGGTCGTTGGCAAGGTGACCATGGCCGCGGCTCCAATGGGATCGGCGGTTCCGGCGACCACAATCTGGTGGGACGGTATTGTTCTGGCGTCGAACATGAGCGACGAAGAAGCGGATGCTGCCTTCCGCGTCGCACTTGAGGGCATGGACACCGATACGGTCAGTGCGAACAACGATGTCGCCGTATGGCTGAGCACGGCCTATTCGGCAGGTCCTTTGGCTGCAGGTGCTGCAGCGTCCGCTGAAGGCGGTGCCAAGGCTTACCCGGCTTCCGGTCCTATGGGCATCATGCACACCTCGTTGGGTAACGGACTGGCCGACTACCTGACCGGTGCCAAAGACGCACAGACGACTCTGGCCGATATCGAGGCAGACTACGTCACTGCCGCGAAAGAAGCGGGTCTGATCAGCAACTGATCCTCCCTTGGGAGGGCTACGGCCCTCCCATCCCTTTCCCTCGAGAACCATTAGAAAGGCAGAGCCATGAATTTCCGGACATTCGCCGTCTTTGTCGGTCCCTCTGTCTTTATGATGCTTCTCTTCATCGCGTTCCCGTTGGTCAGCGTGTTCAAGCAGAGTTTCTATGTCACCCAGCCGATCTATGAGACCGTCGAAAAGGAAACCTGCACACCCGGATTCCTGACGCAGACCTGTGTGACCGAGCAAGTGTCACAGCCGAAGCTGGATGAGCATGGTGAGATCATCACGCAAACCCAGTATGTGGGGTTGCAAAGCTATCGCAATGTTCTGGAACCTGACCGCGCATGGCGTGCCATAAGTGACGGCAGTTGGCATGTGCTGTCGACGATCAATTTCTGGAAGGCCCTACGGTTCACGCTGACGTTTACTTTGATCACTCTACCGTTGGTGGTCGGTTGCGGGTTAGGGATCGCGATCCTGATAAACAATGCCGCGCGTTCTATCCGCGGCCCGGTGATATTCGTCTCTCTACTGCCTTTTATCATCACCCCGGTGATCGGGGTTCTGTCAATCAATTGGCTGTTTCGCGGCGACGGTATCCTGACCGCGATGATGGAATGGTGGCTGAACCGTGACATAGCCCTGTTCGCGCAGGCCTGGACGATTGAAGTTCTCATGATGATCTACCGCGTCTGGCACGTTGCGCCTTTTGCCGCCATCATCTTCTATGCCGGTCTGCAAACGGTCAATCAGGACAGCCTGGAAAGCGCCGTAATAGACGGAGCGACCCGCTGGCAGCGGCTGAAGTACATCGTCATCCCGCATCTGATGCCGCTGATCATCTTCGTGTCGATGATCCACCTGATGGACAGCTACCGCGTGTTCGAAGAGATCGTCGGCTTTTCGAGCCAGGGCTACGTTATCTCACTGCAATGGCTGACCTTCGACTACCTGACGCCGGATCAAGCCGGCAACCGGTCGATCAGCCGGGCTTCGGCCAACTCGATGCTGACCATGATTGGCGTCGTCGTCCTGCTTATCCTTCCGCTACGCCGAACCTGGCGTGATCACAAAGGAAGTCACTGATATGTCCTCGCGTGCGCTCCGGCAGCCTTTAAGTCTGCGGCTGACCTCAAACATTTTTCTGGCATTCTGGTGCCTGATCGCAGCCTTCCCGATCTTCTGGATCGTGGTGATGAGCTTCAAGTCACCCGTCGATGCATTCGACAGCAACGCGCTGAACGTGATCTTCGGTCCGGCCACGCTGAGCGTCGGAAAGGGTTTGTCGCTGCTGGATATCATTCTGGGCATCGCGGTTATCTGGGGCACGATCCTCGCGGCAACCAGAACGTTACCTTCAATGGTCAGATCCTACACCAAACCCGGACAGGAATGGTTCGGCTGGCTGATCGGTGTGCTGGCCTTGCTGGTGGGTTTCCTGCTGGTGTTCTTCGTCGTCCTGCCTGCAATCCTGAACCAGTTGAACCCGCTGTTTGGCCCTCTGGGACGGGATGTGCTTGGTCTGACGACCGAGCATTACAAAACCGTCTGGATCGACCGGGGCTTTTCAAACAACTTCAAGAACTCGCTGATCGTAACGACGGGCGTGGTGACAGTGTCGCTGACCGTGGGCACATTGGCAGGCTACGGTCTGGCGCGGTCAGGATCAACTTTGGCCTTCTGGATCCTGATCGTTGCACTGGTGTTCCGAGCCCTGCCGCATTCTGTTCTGGTGGCAGGCTATCTGCCGGTGTTCATAAACTCGGCAGAATGGCTGAGCCCGATCTTGGGGGAAAACGCACCAACCTTGTACGGCAAGCCTTTTGCGGTAATCGCTGTTCTGGTTGCGATCAATCAACCCTTCACGATCTGGATGCTACGCTCGTTCTTCCAGAACATCCCGTCCGAATTGGACGAGGCCGCCCGCGTGGATGGATGCAGCCACTTTCAGGCCTTCCGCCGTGTCATCATGCCGGTGATGTGGCCAGGCGTGATCACCACAGGTCTGTTCAGCTTTCTGTTGGCCTATAACGACTTTCTGGTCACCGCGTTGCTGTTGGACGCGCAGAACCAGACCATGGTTCCCGCCATCGTCGGCATGTTCAACCGCGAGACCACGACAACCGACCAAGTGGTTGCCGTGGCCGCCGCCGTGTCGATCACCGCTCCTCTGATCTTCCTTGTACTGATCTTCCAGCGCCAGATCGTAAGCGGCCTGACAGCCGGGGCAGTCAAAGGCTAATGAGCAACAAGGCTCGACATAATGCCATGTCGCGCCATCCGGCGCTGAACAGGATGCCAAGGGACTTTCTGAGCATTGGGGCCGCACGTCCCAATCCCTTCCCTCGGCAACCTGAAAGGATAGAAAGATGAAAGGTTCCCGTCCCGAACAAGCGGTTCTGACCCGCGACACGGACATGAGCAAAACCGACGACACACGCCGCGTGATCGAAACAATGGTGGATGGTCTGAACGACCACCGTATCGACGATATTGGAGAATTCTTCGCCCAAGGCTTCCGCTGGATGGGCAATCAAGGCTGCGGAACCAAGACCGGCCTGGAAGAGTTTCAGGACAACTGGCAACGCCCGTTCCAAGCGGCGTTTTCGGACAAGACCTGTATAGACGAGGCACGTCTTTACATGGGTGAATGGGCAGCCGCGTTTGGCCGTCAGGAAGCCACGCATTCCGGCGAGTTTCTGGGCATCGCCCCCACGGGCAAGCGTGTCGAGATCAGGTACATGGACTTCTGGAAAGTGGTCGACGGCAAGATTGTCGACAACTGGGTGAATGTCGACTTTGCCCACGTTGCGGCTCAGCTGGGCGTGGACCTGTTCAACGGCGAAGGCTGGGAAGCATTTGATCGGGGTGAGAAACGTCCGCCCCGGCCGCAAAACTGAGGATTGGAAAGATGGCAATCGAGTATCTTAAACGCGGCAAGTCCGATGCGGATCGGGCAGAGGATGATGCCAAGACCCGTGCCGTGGTTGAGGCGACACTGAAAGACATCGAAACCCGTGGGGATGCCGCGGTGCGTGAGTTGAGTGAGAAGTTCGACAACTACTCGCCAGCCTCGTTCCGCCTGAGCCAGCAGGAAATTGATGACCTGATCGGGCAATTGTCCGATCGTGAGCTGGCCGATATCAAGTTCGCGCAGGAACAGGTGCGCAACTTTGCGCAGGCTCAGCGGGATTCAATGCTGGACATTGAGGTCGAAACCCTGCCGGGCATTATCCTTGGCCATAAGAATATACCTGTGCAATCGGTTGGATGCTACGTTCCTGGCGGCAAGTTCCCGATGGTCGCCTCGGCGCATATGTCGGTAGCGACCGCCTCGGTGGCAGGGGTGCCGCGCATCATCGCATGCACGCCCCCGTTTCAGGGCAAACCCAACCCAGCGGTGATTGCCGCCATGCATCTTGGAGGCGCGCATGAGATCTATGTCATGGGCGGCATTCAGGCGATTGGCGCGATGGCACTGGGTACCGAAACGATCGATCCCGTTCATATGCTGGTTGGTCCCGGCAACGCGTTTGTGGCCGAAGCCAAGCGCCAGCTGTTCGGGCGCGTAGGTATCGATCTGTTCGCAGGTCCTACCGAAACGATGGTCATCGCTGACGAGTCCGCCGCAGATGCGGAACTCTGCGCCACGGATCTGCTTGGTCAGGCCGAACATGGATACAACAGCCCCTGTGTGCTGCTGACCAATTCTCGCAAACTGGCCGAAGACACGATGGCCGAAGTTGACCGCCTGCTGGGTATCCTTCCGACAGCAGACACCGCCAAAGTGTCGTGGGATGAATACGGCGAGGTGATTGTCTGCGATACCTATGACGAGATGTTGCGGGTTGCCGATGATATTGCCTCGGAACATGTGCAGGTGATGACTGACCGCGACGACTGGTTCCTTGAGAACATGACCTGCTATGGGGCGTTGTTCCTTGGGCCGCGCACCAATGTTTCGAACGGGGACAAGGTGATTGGCACCAACCACACGCTGCCTACCAAGAAGGCCGGGCGATACACTGGTGGGCTTTGGGTTGGTAAGTACCTGAAGACGCACAGCTATCAAAAGGTTCTGACCGATGAGGCCGCAACGCTGATCGGCGAGTATGGTTCGCGCCTGTGCATGCTCGAAGGGTTCGTTGGTCACGCTGAACAGTGCAACGTTCGTGTGCGCCGATATGGCGGAATCAATGTTCCCTACGGTGCGCCGGCCCCTTACCGGGACGCTGCTGAATGAGTGACAAACATACTCATCACAAGGCCCTGATCGAACCGCTCAGGGCTGCGATGTACGATTTCAATGAGGCGGGTGTACGTCGGGCTTTCGCGGATATCACGTCGCCGGATGCCGTGTTCCGTCTGTGTCATCCCTTTGGGGACAGCATCGGCAGTGATGCTTTCTATGACACTGGGTATAAAGACTTGCTGGCGGCCTGGCCCGATCTTGAGCGTCGGGATTACATCGTCATGGCCGGGCCGGATGCGTTCGGCGCAGATTGGGTCGGATGCGGCGGGTATTACACCGGTGTTTTCATCGGCCCTTGGCTGGATATCCCAACAACGGGTCATCAGGTCACGATGCGGTTTCACGAATTCTACCGCTTCGAAAACGGCAAGATCGTCGAGATGCAGGCGCTGTGGGACATCCCCGAAGTTATGATGCAGGCGAATGCCTGGCCGATGGCGCCAAGTCTGGGCCGCGAATGGCACGTCCCGGGACCTGCCACTCAGGATGGGTTTGTCCCTGGTCCCTATGATGCGGCCAAGGGAAAACAGACCTGCCAGCACATCATCGACATGCTGGAGCATCTCAAGAAACACCCGTCCCAGGGTGGCCCCGAGGTGATGGAGATGGAGCGGTTCTGGCACCCGCGCATGAACTGGTACGGTCCTTCGGGCATCGGCACCGGGCGCGGGTATGCAGGGTTCCGCAACTGGCATCAGATTCCGTTTCTGAACGGTATGCCGGATCGCGGGCAGTTTGTGGACGACATCACCTATCACTTCTTCGGTGACGGGGAATATGCGGCCGTGACTGGCTGGCCCAACATGATCCAGACCGTCACAGACGATGGTTGGATGGGCATCGCTCCATCAGGCAAGAAGATCACCATGCGCAGCCTCGATTTCTGGCGTTTGGAAAACGGCAGGATCCGGGAAAACTGGGTGCTGGTTGATTTGCTGGATGCCTACCGGCAGCTTGGCGTTGACGTCTTTGCCCGTCTGCGGGAATTCAACAAGGCTCGAAATATGGGCCGCATTGAAATACCGGATGGAATGAACTGATGACCGAATTGCCACGCACCCCTTCGTTTTCCCTGAACGGCAAATCCGCCCTCGTTACCGGAGCTTCATCTGGCATCGGTCAGGGCTGTGCAGTGGCTTTGGCCGAGGCAGGCGCGCATGTCGTCTGCGCGGCCAGAGGCAAGGACCGGTTGAACGACACCGTCGCTGCCTTGCAGGATCACGGCTGGTCGGCCGAAGCGCTTGTGATGGATCAGGGTGATCTGGGCGCATTGGAACAGCTTTTCGCGTCGCGCTGCTTTGATGTCGTGGTGAATTCGGCCGGGATCGCACGGCACAGCGCGGCCATCGAAACCACGCCCGATGACTTCGATGTTGTCACCAATGTCAATTTGCGTTCGGCCTATTTCCTGTCCGCCTACGCCGCCCACGCTTTGATCAAGGCAGGAAAGCCGGGATCGATCATCCACATCTCCAGCCAAATGGGGCATGTCGGTGGGGTCGACCGGGCACTTTATTGTGCAACCAAGCATGGCCTGGAGGGCATGGTCAAATCCATGGCGATCGAGTGGGGTAAACAGGGCATTCGGATCAACACGGTCTGCCCGACTTTCATCAGAACCCCCCTGACCCAATCCACTTTCGACAATCCTGAACGTGCCGCTTGGATCATGGACAAGATCAAGCTGGACCGGATCGGAGAAGTCGAAGACATCATGGGCGCGGTGCGGTATCTCGCATCAGACGCCTCTGCTCTGGTCACTGGTACTTCGATGTTGATTGACGGGGGTTGGACAGCAGATTGATGGCTAGGAAGGTCACATCTCTTCAGGTTGCGCAGTTGGCTGGTGTCAGCCAGTCCGCCGTCAGCCGCGTTTTCACGCCTGGCGCCTCTGTCAGCAAAAAAACCGAGGAGAAAGTGCGCAAAGCCGCCGCTGAACTGGGCTATCGCCCAAACGTTCTGGCCCGCGCCATGGTATCCGGGAAAAGTCGCATCATCGGATTGGTGGTCGCCTATCTGGACAACTACTTCTACCCAGAAGCGCTTGAGAAACTGTCAAATGCATTGCAGGAACAGGGCTATCACGTTCTGATCTTCATGGCCTCCAGAACCGCTGGAAACATAGACGACGTGATGGAGGAAATCCTCGATTATCAAGTCGATGGCGTCATTCTGGCCTCGGTTGCGATGTCGTCGGATATTGCAACGCGGTGTCAGCAGGCGGGTGTGCCGGTGGTGTTGTTCAACCGCAGTCAGGATATCGACGGGATCACCTCGGTTACATCGGACAACTACGCTGGCGGCCGTAAGGTGGCCGAGTTCTTTATCGCCGCTGGTCACAGACGCATCGCCTATATTGCCGGGTGGCAGGGCGCTTCAACACAGCGAGATCGCGAGGCCGGCTTCCGGGCCGCGCTCAGCGATGCGGGCCAAGAACTGTACGCTCACGACATCGGTGAGTTTCACACTGAGAACGCACGCCTCGCGGCCCGCCGTATGTTTGATGTCGAACCGCTGAAACGGCCTGATGCCGTGTTTGTTGCCAATGATCACATGGCGCTTGCGGTCATGGACGTCATTCGGTTTGAGTTAGGAATGCGTGTGCCCGAAGACGTGTCTGTCGTTGGTTACGATGACGTCCCTCAGGCCGGATGGCTTGCCTACAATCTTACGACCATTCGTCAGCGGGCCAATTTGATGGTTTCCGAGACCGTGGATGCTCTGCTGGACCATATTGAAAAACCGACAGCTGCTGCGGCGCGTAAAGTCGCCATTGATGGGCCGCTGATCGTGCGGTCTTCGGCCCGATTGCCCAAGGGATGGGCCCCACAAAGGACAGAGACATGAAAGGCTTCGATCCAAAATTCCGGGATTTTCCGGATTACATCATCGGCATCACCAAAGAGATATGGGAAGACCGGGGGATCGCCACGCTGCATGAATATTACAGCGATGACATCGTCGTCCGTTCGCCCGGTTCGGTCGTTTTGGGCAATCAGAATGTCATTGGGGCCACAATGGCAACGCTGGCCGAGTTTCCGGATCGGCAGCTGCTGGGCGAAGACGTGATCTGGTCCGGCACACCGGAAGAGGGCATGCTGAGCTCTCATCGCATCATTTCAACGGTCACGCATTTGGCCGAGGGCGTCTATGGCAAGCCAACCGGCACCAAGCTGCGTTACCGGATTCTTGCGGATTGCCACGCCATCGACAATCAGATCAACGATGAATGGCTGATCCGTGATCAAGGCGCGATTGTACGCCAGATGGGCTGGGATCCCAAGGAATACGCCGCGAATCTGATTGCCCGCGAAGGAGGCAAGGAGAACTGCGTCAAGCCTCTGACCCCCGAAATCGATCAGCCTGGACCATACAAAGGCCATGGGAATGACAACGAATGGGGGCAGCGCTACGCCGACATTCTGACGCGGATAATGAACGCAGATATGGGCGTGATCGGTTCAGAATATGACCGAGCTGTTCAATCAGAATATGTGGGTGGCGTAACAGGGCATGGCTGGCAGGCCGTCGACCGTTTCTGGATGGGTCTGCGGGCGAGTTTTCCGAACGCAGAATTCAAGATTGAGCATCAGATCGGGCGAGACGACCCTGATATGCCTCCGCGTGCGGCAATTCGCTGGAGCCTATGGGGCAAACATGATGGCTGGGGCGTGTTTGGGGCGCCGACTGGTGCACAGGTTTATGTCCTCGGTATCAGCCACGCTGAGTTCGGCGCACTGATTGCGGGGCAGCCGCAGTTGCGTCGTGAATACACTATTTTCGATGAAACCTCGGTCTGGAAGCAGATCCTGTTGCAGAGCGGAGAAGTCTGAGTGGGCCGTCCGGTCTCATATCGCATCCTTTCAGGCGGTCTGTCCGAGCCCCGGACCATTCGACGTTTCCATATGTACCGTCAAAGCCTTAGGGCGCGGAGACTGAACCTGCGCCCGCCCGGAGAGTAAGGGCGTGTCCTGCTCGGGCACACGAGCTTTCTTTCCAAAAACGTTAAATCGGATCGTACGTCATGACAAAATCATCCATCCCTTCCCGCATAGTCCGCTATGGCGAGCTTCAACCCTGTAAAACCGCTTTTATCGATGCCCACACTCCCGGCAGCGATCAGAAAGAGAATTTTACGATAATCGGCGGCGGCGTCTCGGAATCTCCGGACCAGCATGTCCACATCACCGACAAGATCGGCTTCAACATCGGAGCCGCGGGGCAGCCGCCGAAGTGCCGAAACTCACTGCACAGCCACACCACGGCCGAGGTCTTTTTTGTTGCCAAGGGTCGTTGGCGGTTTTTTTGGGGCCGCTATGGCACGGCCGGGGAATTCATCGCCGAGGAAGGGGACATCTTCAACATTCCAACGGGGATTTTCAGGGGCTTTGAGAATGTCGGCCAGGATTACGGAATGATCATGTCAATCCTGGGCGGAGACGATGCGGGCGGCGGCGTCACATGGGCGCCTCAGGTAATCGAAGATGCGCAGGCACATGGTCTGATGCTGGGCGACAATGGCGTTCTGTACGACTCCAAACAGGGCCAGGACTTGCCCCATAATGTCCGCCCGATGCCTTTGCTGACCGAAGAACAACTGAAAAGCTATCCTGAGGTTCCCGTCGAGGATGTGGTCAACAAATACGTCGCGCGGTATTGGGATCTGATGGCGTTGTCGGCCAAAAAGCCCGCAAAGGTGATTGGCGAAAACGCAATGATCAAGGACAAACCCGGATTTGCGGTCGACTTCCTGGGACGAGGATCCTCGGTGACCCAACCGATTGCCGCAGAGAAACCGGTGGTTCTGATGCCGGCCAGCGGTCACTGGCGTGTTGCGATTGACGGGTACGAAACCACGATCTCGGTGGGCGACACGGCCTTGGTTCTTCCCGGCGAAACCTATGGCGTTCGACCATCGATGACCGGACAGGCGGGCCTGTACCGCATCACCGCAACCGATGACCCGGCAGGAGCGACCTGGACAGAATGAACGCGGACCCGAATGACACCCACGCCGTTTATGAGCGACAGGCAACAGAGTATGACAGGCGCCGTTCAAAGGCCCTGTTCGAAGCGCGCTGGTTGGCGCGCTTCACTGCCAGCCTGAAGCCGGGTGACCGCGTATTGGATCTGGGCTGTGGCTCGGGCGACCCTATTGCACGGTGGTTCATGGCAGAAGGATTTGATGTCACAGGCATCGATTTTTCCGACGCCATGCTTGCCATTGCGCGGGGCCGTTGGCCCGCTGGGGACTGGCGCAACGCGGATATGCGGAGCTTTGAATTGGATCAACAGTTCGAAGGTATCATCGCCTGGAACAGCTTCTTTCACCTTACGGCGGATGAGCAAAAAGACTGTATCGCCCGGATGGCGCGCCATTTGCGGCCCAAAGGAATGCTCATGCTGACTGTCGGACCTCGTGCCGGAGAGGTCAGCGGCACGGTGGGATCAGAACTAGTGTACCACGCCTCGCTGTCCCCGGCGGGTTACGCCGAGTGTCTCGAGAAAAACGGGCTGCAAATGACCGGATACCTGGCCGAAGACCCTGAAGCCCAAAGCCACACGATCCTGATGGCACGAAAGATCTAAGGAGGTCCCAATGACCGTAAAAACCACACATGTTGGCTCTCTGCCCCGAACGCAGGACGTCGTGGATTTTATTTTTGCCCGCGAAAACGATGAACCCTATGACACAGGCGCCTTTGATACCTGCATGGCCAACGCCGTGGCCGAAACGGTGCGCAAACAGGTCGAAGCCGGTGTTGATATTGTCAGCGACGGCGAAACTTCGAAAATCTCCTATGCGACCTATGTCAAGGATCGTTATACCGGGTTTTCGGGCGACAGCCCTCGTAACGCGCCGGCAGACTTGAAAATGTTCCCCGGCTTTCTGCAAAGACTGGCCGATGACGGCGGTACGCCACAATACACAAGGCCGATGTGCACGGGTGAGGTGCGATCAAAGGGGCAAGGCGAGTTACAAAAAGACATCGCCAACCTCAAGGCGGCCATGGCTCGGCACGGGGCCGAGCGTGGTTTCATGAATGCCGCGTCTCCCGGAGTGATCTCGCTGTTTTTGCAGAATGATTTCTACCCGACGCGCGAGGCCTACCTGGCTGCGTTGGCCGACGCAATGAAAGAAGAATATGAAACCATCGTTACCGCCGGTTTGGACCTGCAACTGGATTGCCCCGACCTCGCCTTGTCGCGCCACATGCTGTTCACCGACCTGTCGGACGATGAGTTCATCAAGATAGCCAACATGCATGTCGAGGCCCTGAACCACGCGCTTCAGAACGTCCCGCAGGATCGCGTACGGGTACATATATGCTGGGGCAACTACGAAGGCCCGCATTGCTGTGACATCGCCATGGACAAGGTTTTCAACACCCTGATGGCAACCAAGTCGCGCTATGTCCTGTTCGAAACGTCGAATCCGCGGCATGCCCATGAATGGACTGTCTTCCGGGACCGCAAGGCCGAGATTCCCGATGACAAGGTGCTGGTGCCCGGCGTGGTCGACACCACAACCAATTTCGTCGAACATCCCGAACTTGTGGCCCAACGGATCGACCGGTTCACAGAAATCGTGGGGGCGGACCGGGTGATCGCGGGCAGCGATTGCGGCTTTGGCACTTTTGCGGGATTCGGCGCCGTTGATCCCCAGATCGCCTATGCCAAGCTGGCGGCGTTGTCCGAAGGGGCAAAGCTGGCCTCAGCATGAAACCTCTGATCTTCTTGCCGGGCATGATGTGTGATGCCCGGCTTTTTGGCCCCCAGATCAATGCTCTGTCGGGCAGAATGCCCGTGATGACCTTTCCGTTGTCTCACCACGACAGCGTTGAGGCCATGGCGCACGATATCCTCAGAAATGCGCCACCGGTTTTCACGCTGGCCGGGTTGTCCATGGGGGGTATCGTGGCGATGGAAATAGCGCGCCAAGCCCCTGAACGTGTTTCGCATCTGGCTTTGCTTGACACCAATCCACTGGCGGAAAAGCCAGAGGTAAAAGCGCGTCGCTCGCCCCAGATGTCCGCCGTTCGCAACGGTCAGCTGAGGACCGTGATGCGTGACGAGATGAAGCCCGGTTACCTGGCTGATGGACCGAACCGGGAGGCGATCCTGGATCTGTGCATGGCAATGGCCGCCGACTTGGGCCCTGACGTTTTCATAAGTCAGTCCAAGGCACTTATGAACCGCCCTGACCAAAGCAAGACACTGACGGCTTATACCGGAAGGGCTATGGTTTTGTGCGGGCGTGAAGACCGGCTTTGCAATGTTGAACGCCACCGGCTTTTGCATGACCTGCTGCCACAAAGCTCGCTCGAGATCATCGACGACGCGGGTCACCTCCCGACTTTGGAACAACCTGAAAAAACAACAGCGGCGCTGTCCCGCTGGCTGGAGGACACATGACCCCGACCCTTTTGTCTTTGCTCCGCAAAGTCGACACACCAACTGTCTGCAATGCCATCGAGGTGGCGCAGGGCAAGCGCGGGTTCGACAGGTTCACGCGTGGCACCATGCTAAGCTCTGCCCCCGAAGGGCCTGCCATCATCGGCTATGCCCGCACTGCCAAGATCGCTGCGGTCAATCCCCCGACCGAGCCGCCCGAAGTCATCAAAGCCCGACGTATGGCTTATTACAAGTACATGGCCGAGGCACCCGGCCCTTCAATCGCCGTGGTCGAGGATCTGGATTATCCTGATTGTATCGGCGCTTACTGGGGTGAGATCAATACGACAGTTCACAAGGGATTCGGCATGTCGGGGGCTCTGACCAATGGTGTCATGCGGGATCTCGGGGATTTGCCCCAAGGGTTCCCGGTTGTCGCTGGTTCCATCGGACCGAGCCATGGTTTCGTCCACGTCCGCGAGGTTGACACTCAAGTTTCGATTTTTGGTCTGACAGTTGAGTCCGGTGATCTGGTTCACGCCGATCGTCATGGCGCTTTGGTCATACCGAATGATGTCGTCGATCAATTGGAAGGTGCTATCCAAAAGCTTTTGGCGACAGAACGTATTGTTTTGGACGCAGCCCGCGAGCCCGCGTTTGATTTCGAAGCATTCGAAACCGCCTGGGCCGCCTTTGAAAAAGCAAGGGTCTGATCGCAGGGGCCAGAGACAATGAAAGCCGATTGGGTGAAAAACACTTACAGGTCCCTTACTCGTCAACCCAGAGCCGGAGCAAGACGGCCTACGCCAACGCAATGCCCGTGACGAAGGTTTAGCCACATCTGCCTATCCGGTGGCGGCGTCGCGCCGCTGCCGGTGGCGTCCGAACGTGATCCGGATTATGTCGCACCATTGCACAGACAGCAGCCCATTTCATCGCGATGTGCGGGGGTTCAGATCCGTTCAGCCCCGCCTGAAATCCGCGTTTCCGGACAGATTTCGGAAAGAACGTTCAAGCCTTATGAGAAGCAAAGCCCTGCGCATCACTTCGCTGTTCTCCGATCACGTTCAGCATGGCATCTACATCAGCACGTACGGTTCGTGTTGCCGCTTCGCGCACCGGACCAAAGCCGCGGATATCCAGCGGGGCTGACAGGATTTTCAGGCAGGTTTCCGCCTCCAGT
Source organism: Ruegeria sp. CDSA141 (assembly GCF_059612005.1). Taxonomy (NCBI): domain Bacteria; kingdom Pseudomonadati; phylum Pseudomonadota; class Alphaproteobacteria; order Rhodobacterales; family Roseobacteraceae; genus Ruegeria; species Ruegeria sp. CDSA141. Next base: position 105,915 of record NZ_JBXWPT010000007.1, on the reverse strand, counting down.
TCGGGGTTGGCCTCTTCGACGCGGTCCAACACACTCAGAAACCAGGCCTGGGTTTCGTTTTCAAGCTTGCGGTCCCTTGAAAACCGGAACGGATCAAGCCATCCTCCGCGAATCCTGCGTACACGGGAAAGGAGCCTCAGGACGGGGGTCATCCAACCACCGTAGCTTCGCTTTCGCGGCCGTCCGCGTGCATCCTTCTGACCACCTAAAACCGGAGGGGCGAGGTGGTATTTGATCCGAAAATCCCCCTCGAACTCGGACTGTAGTTGTTTCTCGAATTGTCGCGATGTCAGCAACCGGGCGACCTCGTATTCGTCCTTGATTGCCATGAGACGGAACAAGGATTTTGCCGCAAGCGAAAGCGCTTTCTCCCGTATCTGATCAGGCAGTGCTGCGGACAGCCGGGCCAAGCGATCCCGGTACTGTTGCGCGTAAGCGTCATCGTGGTAGGTCGCCAATTCGTCGGACCGGTAATCGATTATCTGCTGCGCGGATTCTTGCGAAGACCTCTTCTCCTTTGCATTCAGCACCTGTGGGTTTGCTGCGATCACCCGCCCGAGATCAAAGGCCATCGCGTTAGCCTCGATCGCGGTTCCATTGAGCTTGATCGCCTGTTTGATCGCAACCTCACTGATCGGAATGTTCCCCAGCTGCCACGCGACACCAAACAGCAAGGTATTGGCGAAAACCGAGTCCCCCAGCAAATCCACCGCCAATTGGTTTGCATCCAAACCGAAGACATTTTCTTCGCCGACGGTCCGGCGTATCAACGCTTCTCGTTCATCGACCTTGAGCTGGGCATCGCGCTGCAAAACAAGGTCACCTGTTGGCATTTCCGCACGGTTCAGTACGACTTTTGTGCCTTTGCGATAGTGAACCGAGGCTTTGGGCGCCGAAGACACGACCACATCACACCCAATGACGGCGTCGGCGCTTTTGGCCTCAATTCGGACCTGATTGATTTCGTCGGGCGTGCGGGCAATGCGAACATAGCCGACAACCGTACCGAATTTCTGGGCGAACCCGGTGAAATCCAGCACGCTGGCGCCTTTGCCTTCCAAATGCGCCGCCATCGTCAGAACGGCGCCCACTGTTACGACACCGGTACCACCGACCCCACCGACCAGAAGGTCGTGCGGCGCGTCCAAGTCAGGAAGCTGCGGGTCGGGAACCTTGGCAAGAAGTGACGGGATATCCAGTTTTTGCTTGGGTTCTTTTCGCCGTATCGCCCCTTCCACGGTAATGAAACTGGGGCAAAACCCGTTCAGGCAGGAAAAGTCCTTGTTGCAGGAGTTCAGGTTGACCTTTCGCTTGCGGCCCAATGGGGTTTCCAATGGTTCAATACTCAGGCAGTTGCTTTCGACAGAGCAATCGCCGCAGCCTTCGCACACCGCGGGGTTGATGAAAGCAAATCGTTTGGGGTCTTCTGTTTTTCCACGCTTGCGGCGACGACGCTTCTCGGTGGCGCAGGTCTGCTCGTAAATCAAAACCGTTACACCTTCGATGTCACGCAACTCACGCTGCACGGCATCCATCTCTTCCCGGGGGTGAAAGCTCGTTCGTGCCGGAAAATCTTTGGAATCGAATTTTGTAATATCGTCTGAAATTAACGCGATCCGGTCCACGCCTTCTGCGCGACAGGTCTGGGCGATCCCGGAAACGCTGATAGGGCCATCAACAGGCTGCCCCCCCGTCATTGCCACTGCATCATTGTAAAGGATCTTGTAAGTGATGTTTGTACCTGCCGCAACGGCCTGGCGAATGGCAAGCGACCCGGAATGATACCAAGTTCCCTCGCCAAGGTTTTGAAAGATATGTTTGTTGCCATTGAATTTCGAGGCAACAACATGCGGCACACCTTCGCCACCCATCTGCGCATAACCGACCGTGTTGCGGTTCATCCAACTTGCCATCACGTGACAGCCGATGCCTGACGCAGCCGTGCTTCCATCCGGGACTTTGGTGGACGTGTTGTGGGGGCAACCCGAGCAAAAATATGGTGACCTGACCGCACCCGGAACATTCAGAACAGATGGCGGTTCGTCCGTCAGCGCCTTCGCCTTTTCCAAGAATCCTTCTTCCGGAAAAAAACGGTCGAGTCGCTCTGCAACGACCGGAATCAGGTTCAACGGGCTCAACTCTCCGGTCCAGGGAATCAATGGATCGCCTGCCGCGCGGTGTTTTCCAACCATCTTTTCGGGTTTGTCCCCCGGCCAGTCATAGAAGTATTCCTTGAACTGGCTTTCGATGATCCCGCGTTTTTCCTCGACGACCAGCACCTCTTTTTTGCCACGGACAAAAGACAGCGCATCGCGCCGTGCCAAAGGCCAAACCATCCCGACCTTGTAAATGTCGATGCCCAAACGGCGGCATCCGCTTTCGCCGAGACCCAGAAGGCGCAGCACTTCCATCAAGTCCAGATGGCTCTTGCCCGTTGTGACAATCCCGAATGGAGCATCCTTGATATCATAGATTCGCCGGTCGATCGGGTTGGCTTCGACAAAAGCCTCGACCGCCCGCAACTTGTGTTCGATCCGCGTCTCGATGGCCGGGCTTGGCAAATCGGCGCTGCGGACGTGCAGACCGCCTGGCGGCAGACCTATTTCCGGCAAGGTAAATGCACGGTCCGGTTTCAACTCCACGGATTGCCCGCTTTCCACGGTTTCCGAAATCGCCTTGAACCCGACCCAGGTGCCTGAATATCTGCTCAGCGCGATCCCGTATTCACCGAACTCCAGATATTCAGCCGCGTTGGCCGGGTTCAGCGTTGGCATGAACCAGGTCATGAAGGCGACGTCAGACTGATGCGGCATTGAAGAAGACACGCAGCCATGATCGTCACCCGCGACAACCAGAACACCGCCCTTCGGCGACGAACCATAGGCATTGCCATGGCGCAGCGCGTCTCCTGAACGATCGACTCCGGGGCCCTTCCCATACCACATCGAAAACACGCCCTCGACCTCACAATCGGGATCAAGCGAAGCCTGCTGGGCACCAAGAACCGCTGTGGCACCGAGATCTTCGTTTACGGCCGGCATGAATGTGATCCTGGCTGCCTCGGTTTCCTCTTTCGCTCGCCACAGCTCCAGATCCAGCCCACCGAGGGGGGACCCCCGATATCCGGAAATGAACCCAGCCGTATTGTTTCCTGCGGCTGCGTCCCTGCGGGCCTGGTCTAACATGATGCGCACCAGAGCTTGCGTTCCTGTCAGGAATACACGGCCCTCTGAGGCTTTGTATCGGTCCGACAGGGCGTAAGTTTCGAATTTCAGGGACTGGTCAGTCATGGGTACCTCACGTTACTGGGTATTTTACCGATATTTTTTGAAGAATCTGTTCTGCTTTCCCGAAAATACCGTGTATTGTTGAAAAATTCTCTCTTCTTTTGTCGAAATTTAGGGTATTTTTCCCGGATGCTTTTCGACTCACGTGACTGCCAACTTCTCGCGATCCTTCAGAATGATTGCCGCATCTCAAACGCTGACCTTGCAGAACGAGTGGGCATGTCATCTTCTGCCTGCTGGCGTCGAGTTCGTGCGTTTGAAGAGGCCGGTCTGATTTCGCAGTACCGGGCCGAATTGTCGCCCCAACACGCAGGGCTTTCATTTCAGGCCATGGTGCATGTACATCTGACCCGGCACAATCCGGAACATCTAGAGCAGTTCATTGCAGCGATCGAGACGCGCCCGGAAGTAATGGAATGCTACGCAACGACCGGGCAGGCAGACTACCACATGCGGGTGATCTGCAAGGATATCGGGGCGTATAACGTTTTTCTTGAAGAATTCCTGTTTCGCCTGCCGGCAGTGGAAAGCGCGCAAACGAATGTCGTTCTCCGCGAAATCAAACGCAGCAATGCCCTGCCCATTCCTTCTTGTTGATATCGATTGTCGAGGGACTTATTTGCCTTCTGTTTTTGGTTTAGTTGCACAGCTTTGAACACACCAGCGGAAGGCTCATTCCTTTCGCTTTAGAAAAAATGCCGTGTTAGCAGGCAGCCGCAAACAGAATGGCCGTTTTTGAGTGCTCCAAACGGCAGGTTCACGCGAACACGTTACCAAGCGACGGTCACACCCTCCATACCCCGCGGCGTTGCTGAAAACTGAGATTTTCACAGGTCAGGATTCCGCAAGCCCCCAAAAAAACCGACGCGCGATCAGGCATCAAGGCAGGTAAAACGTGGTCGCCTTTTGGACTGCGACATTTTGAATTCTGCCATCTATTCCGTGCATCAAACGGTACGATCGTGCATCTGAAGACCTGCCCTCAACTGTAGGAGAAGCTGGTTCACTTGAATTGATGTGATCTCTTGTGCGGTGCTCCGGGCGGAAGGTGCCAGAGACGCCGAACAATCTCAAAATCAAATTTCGAGCCTGAAGCCACTTTGATGCTTCGATTTTCGTTTTTTTTCTTTTCTTTTCCCTTGCTTGCATTGAGTCCGGCTCCTGTTCCCTGCCGTCATCAAGAGTGTAGCACCGTTTCTTTGCTTTTGCAGATTTGAGAGCGAACTCTCCTTGGCTTTCGGCTACTCCGCAATTTCGTCGATCAACCGCGTCTCCAGAAGCTGGCCATTCTGGTACAGAACCGGGTACGCAATAGATGCAATGTGGCTGTTGAACTCTCGGAACGCACGTAACGTCTCAAGATGAATATCACTGGTTTCGAAGCTTTCCCGTGACCCGTGCTGCAATCGGCGCAGGTGTCGTTTTCGGCTTTCACGTTCCACCCGTTTGATTTCGGTCTTCTCGAGGCTGAGCAGGCGCGCGCTTTCCAGATCGTCTGAAATGAGTACGTTTGAAGCCAGCTTCACATTAGCCAGAATGCCCTCGTGCATCTGAACAAGTTCCGACCAGCCTTCCTGCGAGAAACTCGAGCCCTTGGCCCGCATTTCACCCGCCAACACTGTCAAGCGCTTGGCAACGACGTCGCCGGCCGTCTCAAGCCGGATAGCGAACTCCATAAGGTCGCGTGCAGTTTTTGCGTCCCTTTTTTCGTAAACATCCGGCGGAATCGCCGAAACGAATGCCCTGATCCCGGACAGGCAATTGTTCACGTCTTCGTCGATGGCTTGCACCGCTCGAATCTGTTGTTTGTCGCCGCTGCGATACAATTCCAGGCAAGGCCGGAACATGGTTTCGACAAGGTCGCTCATCCGCAACAACTCACGCTTGAGGCTCGGCAGGGCCTGGCTGGGATTTGCCACATTGCCTATGTCCAATGCGCTGGCCGGTCGTGCCGGTTGCGGTACATTTGCCTTTTTCTGATCAGGCAAGAACCTTTCGAACGGGCCTTTCAATTTGCCACAAAACGGTAAGGCGAGGACCAGCAGCGACAAATTGAACACAACGTGCACATTGACCAGCATCTGCCCGCCTTGCGGATCGCCCAATACCCCGGTCCGCAGAGCCATGTTGGCCGCAAATAAACTCATCAAAGCCCAACTGCCACGCAATGCCAGGTTGGCGTAGGGAATGCGCCGGGCCGGGGCTGGCATGGCGCGGGTGAGCCAAATCGGAATGAAGGCAGAGCCGAAGTTTGCGCCAAAAACCAAGGACATTCCAGCGGCAAACGGGATCGCTCCGATCTGTACAAGGGTCACACACATGAGGATGGCCGCCACCGAGGAATGCATGATGAAAGCCAAAGCGCCCCCTACAAGGAACGCGGTGATGTAATCGCGCGCCAGATAATCCGCCACAGCAGGCAGAAACGCACTATCCCGAATGGGATCCATCGCCTCGCGAAGGAACCGAAGCGAGATCAGGATAAAGGCCACACCCATCAGAATGCGCCCCAGCTGTCGCGTTTTTTTGGCTTCGGTCTTTACGAACAGATACCCCCCAACCGCCAACAGCATTGGAACAAGCCAGTCCAACCGGAACGAAAGTATCTGGATGATCAGCGCCGAACCCAGATCGCCGCCAAGTACAATCGCAAGGCCGGCAGGAAAACTGAGCATTCCACTGGCCGCAAATCCCGAGGTCAACAGAGCAACAGCCGCCGAGCTTTGCAGCACAACCGCCATCGTCAAGCCAACCACCGAGGCCTGCAGGTAACTGCGCTGTTGGGTCATTACACGCTGGAACGACGCGCCATAGCTGCGCTCGATCCCGGTTCGCACCATGCGAACCGCGTAAAGAAGCAGCATCGTCGCCCCGGCAAGGCTGATAAGGAAGCTGACAATTGCCATACTCTACCCCGTTATTATTGTTGGCTCAGTGTATCGCAGCGCATGGTATTTTTCATGTGTCTGACCGCGATTGGGAAGTGTTACATCCCATTGTGGCCCACAAGGCGTAAACTCCTGTGTGTTTCACTGCAACCATTTCAAAGCGTTTTGACGGAACACCCGTCGCTTATGAGGTTGGCCAAGAGGTCCCGGAAGGGCGCGATCACTGATCCTATTGTGACACGAGGTTGGTCGCGGACGTCAACTCTCGGCCTTGATTGCGGCAATTACAATGTCGATTGCGCGGTCCAGGTCCAAACGCGAGATGGTCAGCGGCGGTGACAATGTCAGAACGCACCCCTGGCTGATCTTATAGCTTAGACCGGCCTCGAGGCAGGCATAGTATATCCGTTCGGCGCGCGCGTTCCCCGGCGTTTTGTCGGCGCGATCATCGACGATTTCAATCCCGAACATCAGGCCCCTTCCCCGGATGTCTCCGACAATCGGAACGTTCTGAAGTTCATCCATCAAGCGACCAATGGCATGTTCACCCAGTTCCGCTGAACGGTGAACCAAGCCTTCGTCTTCGATGATCTGGATCGTCGTCAAAGCGGCCCGGGCAGTGACCGGGTTCTTTTCGTGCGTGTAATGTCCGATGGCAAAATCTCCGCAAACATCCAGCTGCGTACGGGCAACGCAGGCCGCGATGGGCAGGATGCCGCCGCCAAGCGCTTTCCCAAGTGTCACGATATCCGGGATGATCTCGTCATGCTCAAAGGCGAACATCTTGCCAGTCTTGCCAAGACCCGTTGGGATTTCATCCATGATCAAAAGCGCCCCGTGACGGTTGCACGCCTCGCGAACCGTCTTCCAGAACCCCGGCGGAGGGACATAGGGCACAGCGCGCATCGGTTCCGCTATGACAGCCGCCACATCTCCTTCACGCTCGAGGACATATTCGACCATTTTCGCGCAGGCCAGTCCGCAGGTTTCGGGGCCCGCGTGATTGTACGGGCATCGATAGCAGGCAAAGGGGGCGACATGTTCGGTACCGGACAGGAGGGGGCCTGCGATATGACTGCGAAACGTCGCCTCTCCGCCCACACTTGCGGCGCCGAAACCAGCGCCATGGAAGGCATCCCAGAAGCTGATCGTTTTGAACCGACCCGTAGCGGCGCGTGCAATCTTGAGGGCGACCTCGTTGGCGTCAGAGCCGCCGGTGGTAAAGAGCATTTTCCCCAGATCGCCAGGCACGATCTCTGCCAGTTTCTCGGCCAACTCTACGGCCGGATCATTGGTGAAGCGGCGTGGCGCAAAAGGAAGATCGTCAAGCTGTGCCTTAATGGCGGCAACCAAACGGGAATGGCCATAACCGATGTGGTGCACCGAGTTGCCATGGAAATCCATGTACCGGCGGCCCTCCATATCCTCGATCCAGATCCCCTCGGCCTTTGCAATGGTGCTGACGCAAGGTGAGGATAGAGATTGATGCAGGAACACGTTCGCATCGCGTTTGAGCAATGGCGTTGACTTCGGCCCCATGGACTTTTGCAACCACACCTTGCGCGCCTCAGACGTGTTTGATTCCCCTTCAGTATGGACAATTTGTGGCATGTCCGCTCCTCTTTGCCGTCATCAAATGATGCGGACCCCGCAAGGCCCGCCAGTACCAGGGAGGAACTGTGTTACCCTTTCCACAGATGGGGAAAAGGCGGTACGCTTAGTTAGGCCACGGCAACGAATAGGTTTTGACGTTGGTGAAAAACTTCATTGCTTCGATGACGCCTTCCTTCACCCCGTTTCCACTGTCCTTGATGCCGCCAAAGGGCGACATTTCAATGCGATAGCCCGGCTGTTCCCAGATGTTGCAGGTGCCGACGTTCAACCCGTTGATGAAAGCAATCGCCCGGTTCAGATCGTTTGTGCAGACACCCGAAGACAGGCCAAACTCGGTGCCGTTTGAAATTGCCATCACCTCTTCGTCGTTGTCCGGCACGCGAACGATCGGCACGATAGGACCAAAGGTTTCCTCCATCACCAATTCGCTGTCATGGGGCACTTTGTCGACCACGATAGGCGGCAGCAGCGCACCCTGACGGCCGGGGTGGTACAGAATTTCAGCCCCCTCTTTTTCCGCCTGAAGAACACGGTTTTCAAAAATCTCGGCGGCCTTGTCATGGATCACGCATCCCAGTTCGGTTTCTGGGTCTTGCGGATCGCCGAACTTGATCTTCTTCGCCTTCTCAAGAACCAGCGGCACAAACTTGTCGGCCACACTTTCCTGCACGAGTATGCGCTTGACCGCCGTGCAACGCTGACCGGAGTTTCCTGTAGCCCCCGCCACGGCAATTGTTGCCGCCTTGTCCAAATCGGCCTCAGTGAGGTCATTCAGAACGATCAGAGGGTCGTTGCCGCCAAGTTCCAGCGCCTGACGCTTGTAGACGCCTTTTTCGGCGATCATCTTGCCCACGGGCACACCGCCGGTAAAGGTGATGATATCGATGTGTTCATTGGTGATCATCTCGTCGCCAATGTCGCCGGGCCAACCTGTCACGACCTGGAACATCTCGGGCGGCAAGCCTGCCTCATAGAGAATGTCAGCCAGTGTCAATGCGGTCAGCGGCGTCAGTTCAGTCGGTTTGCAAACCATGCAATTGTTGGTGGCAATCGACGGCGCGATCTTGTGGCTGACCATGTTCAGCGGGTGATTGAACGGCGTGATCGCACTGATTGCTTTCACCGGCTCTCGGGTGGTGAAAATCTTGCGGGCCTTTCCGTTATGGGTCAGGTCGCAGGAAAAGATCTCACCATCATCCTTCAGTGCCTCGGCCGCCGCGAATTGATACACGTCCTGCGCGCGTTTGGTTTCGTAGATCGCATGCTGGTGACAGATCCCCAACTCCAGCGTCAGCCATTTCGCAAGATAGTCGCGCTTTTCGCCGATCAACTCGCCCGCCCGTTGCAGGATTTGGCTGCGCTCGTATCGGGTCAGCTTGGGTTTGTAATTCGCCGCAATCCCAAAAGCCCGGCGCGCATGTTCGGCTTTACCGGCTGGTACGTGACCCACGACTTCGTTGGTGTACGGGTAGAGAACGGGAACAGTGTCGTCGGTAAAGACAATCTCGCCACCGATCCGCATTCCCTCGTTACGTACTTCGATTTTCGACATGGTCTGATCTTTCATAGCTTACTGTGCCGCCGCTGTTGTTGCGTAAAAGAAGGCATCGAAATTGCGCAGCACGGGTTGGTTCGGCAGGTCGATGACGCGGTTCACGATGAAGGGAACTTCCTGTTCGGTCAAACCGCCATGGCTGCGCAACGGTTCTTTGAGCGCTGCCAGATCATGGCGATGCTCGGACGTGCCGATACAGATGTTTTCGCCGGAAACCATCACGATGTCGCCAATGCGGTCGCCTGGCAATTCGAATTGCTCGATCGCTTCGGCCTTGGTCAGCACGTGCGTAATGCCGTTGGTCGCCTTGAGCTTGCCGATGATGTCGTCCCGGTCTGCTCCGTCAGGCAAATAGGCGGTTGCGAAGGAACCCAACGCGCCATGATGCACGACGTATGGATCGGTAATCGGAAGGATGACCCGTGCCGCGTCCTTGCCCAGCCATTCGTCCATCAGGTCCTGCACGTAAACTACAGAGGGCGATCCATCCGCCAAATGCTTGGGCTTCATGCCGTGATCCGCGGTCACCACGATGGCCGCACCCAATTCATCCAGTTCGCCAAGATACCGGTCGAACATGGCATAGAAATCGAGTGCGCCTTTTTGATCGGGTGCAAACTTGTGCTGGATATAGTCGGTGGTCGACAAATACATCACGTCGGGCTTGAACTCTTTCAGCAGCTTGACGCCAGCGGCAAAGACAAATTCGGAAAGCTCTGCCGAGTAAACCTCGGGGACGTCCATGCCCAGCCATTTGCTGGCGTTGTCGATGCCGTGTTCCGCCAGCGTCGTTTCACCCGACCGTTCGGAAGAAAACGCGACCGCCCTGCCTTCGTCAAACTTCAGCCCGGCACCTAACAGCGCGCGCAGCTTGTCCTTGGCGGTTACCATCGCCACGCGAAAACCCGCGTCGTAGAACTGGGAAAAGATGGTCGGCGCACGCAGGAAGCGGACATCATTCATCATCACCTCTTCACCACTGTCTGGGTCGATGAGGTAGTTGCCACAGATTCCGTGCACGATTGGAGGACGCCCGGTGGCAATCGAAAGATTGTTGGGGTTGGTGAACGACGGGATAACGGAATGTGCCAGCCGGTCCGTGCCCTCTTCCCGCATTCGCTTGAGGTTGGGCATCAGCCCTTTCGCAATCGCGACATCGAGGTATTCAGGTTCACATCCATCAAGGCAGATGGCAATGGCGGGCACCTTCGGCGTCGGATAGACGCGCTCATTTGCTTCGACAGGAGTTTGGATAGTCATCTGTGTTTTCCTTGATGTTTAAGCGGCCAACTTGGCGCGTTCTTCCAGTGCCCGGAGAGGAGGAGCGGCACTTGTAACGCCCATTTCGTCCAGGGATTCTTTTGCTGCGTTCACAACCTTACGCATGACGTCTTCGTCCATCTGACCGATACATCCGACGCGGAAACTGTCGACGACGGTCAGCTTACCCGGGTAGATAATGAACCCTTTGTCTTTCATCAGGTTATAGAACTGATCGAATACGAACTTCTCGTCGGCGGGGCAGAAGAACGTAACGATGATCGGGCTCAGCCAACGGCTGTCCAGCAGTGTTTCGAAACCCAGTTCGCGCATCCCCGAAACCATAACGTCCCGGTTGCGGGTGTAACGTGCGCCGCGGCCGGCAACGCCGCCTTCAGCAGCGTGCGCCCGAAGCGCTTCGATGAAGGCTGCAACCACGTGCGTCGGCGGGGTAAAGCGCCATTGACCGGTCTTGTTCATGTGCGCCCACTGGGCGTGCACATCCAGAGACAGGGAATGACTGTTGCCCTTTGCGGCTTCCAGTTCGCTCTTGCGCGCCACAATGAACCCAAAGCCCGGAACGCCCTCGATGCACTTGTTTGCAGAAGATACCATGGCGTCATATCGAATATCTGTGGGCCTGAGCTCGATCGCACCAAAGGCAGACATCGAGTCTATCAACAGCTTGCGACCGGCTGCATATGTGGCCTCGGATATTTCCTCAACAGGGTTCAAGATACCCGAGCTGGTTTCGCAGTGAATGGCAACAACATGCGTGATGGCCGGGTCATCCGCGAGAATACGCGCAACCTCGTCGCCCCGTGGCGGCAGGTAATCGCCCTTGTCCAGCACGATATGGTCCCGGCCCAGGTACTGCAATGTCTGGGCTGAACGCTGCCCGTAGGCGCCATTGGCCAATACCAGCGCCTTTCCTTCCGGCGGGATGAAGGATGCCAGCATCGCCTCGACTGAAAACGATCCGCTGCCCTGCATTGGGACGCAATCAAACGCGTCAGCGCCCTCACCAAGCAGGTCCAGCAGGCTTGATCGTACTTCCCGGGTCATGGCGCGAAAGTCGTCGTCCCAGCTGCCCCAATCGCGCAACATGGCCTCTTTCACGGCATAGGACGTCGTCAATGGCCCGGGTGTCAAAAGGTATGGTTCGCCGAGGCGCGGTTGCTCGATTTTTGGATGGGATGGCGTCATTACCAGGCTCCAGAACAGCGTTTTCACAAACACCATTGCAGCAACGGTTGCTATATGTGAAATTGCAAATATCAATCTAATTATAAGTGCAGCCTATGCATTAATCATTGGGGACCGGTGATGCGGCACAGCCAGCTCAAAGCCTTTCATTACGTGGCCAAACATGGCGGGTTTTCCCGCGCGGCCGAGGCACTTTTTCTGACGCAGCCGGCGATTTCCGAACAGGTTCGAAAGCTGGAACAGGATCACGACCTGTTGTTGTTTCAGCGCGAACGAAAACGCGTGAACCTCACCCCCGAAGGCGAACAGCTTTACCAGTTCACAAAGCAGTATTTTGAGATCGAAGATCAGATCGAGGACTACCTCTCGGAAACCAAGGCCGCGATCGACGGGGAATTGCGGATCATTGCCGACTCAGCGCATCACATGACGTCTTTCCTGGGTTCGTTTCAAAAGAAGTACCCCAAAATCACCATCACCGTGCGGACCGGAAACACCGAAGAAATTCTGGAAGAACTTCGGTCGTACAACGCAGAGATCGGCGTTGTTGGCAGCTTGTCTCCTGGCAAGGATATGGATGTGTTGAACCTGGGGTCCACTGAAATCGTGGCCTTCGCCGCGCAAGGTGTGCTTTTGGCATCCAAACCTTCGCTTTCTTTGGAAGAGTTGGCCGATCAGCCGCTGGTTTTCAGAGAGCATGGGTCAAAAACACGTCAGAAACTGGAAGAAGAAGCCGAAAGGCGCGGTATCACGTTGAATCCTGCAATCGTTGCGGAAGGGCGCGAGGCCGTTCGCGAGCTTGTAGCCTCGGGTGCAGGCATCGGATTTGTCTCTGAAGCAGAGTATGGGCACGATGATCGGTTACGGCAAATCAAGCTGAAAGGCGTGAAGTTGCAAATGGGTGAAAGCATGATTTCGCTTTCGCAACGGCGCAACGTAAAGATCATCCGAGCCTTTATGGACTTCGCCCAGCGCGCGCTGGAAGAAAAAAGCCCCGCCGCCGATACCTGATCAGCGGCGGGGCAGAGTTCTTTGACTACCTGCTTCGCCAAGCCTGAGTGCGCTTCAGAATGCCTTTTGAAGCAATCAGGTGAACGATCCGGGCAGCGGCGTTGGTGTAAAAGATCATCATACCCATTGCCGCCGCCGGTGCGATATCCCCGGCATCATCCATGTTCAGCACCGCGATGGACGCAAGCGTCGTTTTGGGAGAATAAAGAAACACCACTGCCGACACGGTCGTCATCGCGTTGACGAACAGATAGATTGAGATATCCAAAACCGCTGGCAGGCAAACCGGAACCGTTACCCGTGCAAACAGCTTCATCGTTGGTTGTTTGAGCGAAGACGACACCGACTCAAATTCTCTGTCCATTTGCTTGAGCGCGGTGACGGCCGTCAGGTGCGACACGGTGTAGAAGTGGGTCACTGTACAAATCACCAAGATCGCCATCGTGCCGTAAATCCCATTCAGCGGGTTGGATGGGTTGTTGAAGAAGAAGATGTACGACAGCCCCAATACCATGCCCGGGATCGCCATCGGCAGCATCGCAAACATCTGGAAAATCGACCGACCGGTTCTGAACCCGTTCGATTTTTCCACCAAATAAGCCCCGAAGAACACAACTGTCGTGCCGATAACCGCCGTCAGCAACGCCAGTTTGATCGAGTTGAAATACGATCCCCAGCCGCCGCCGTCCATTCTGTTGAACTGATAGTTCTTGAGGCTCAGGCTCAGATCGTACGGCCAGAACTTGATCAGCGCCGCAAACTGACACACAGCCAAAAGACCGACGATGAACAGGCCGACCAAGCTGCAGTAGATCAGGAATATGCGATCAGCCTTTGGGTTTGGAGTCGGCTGATACGGCACAGAACGCGCCGAAAGCTGCGCCACCTGCTTGGACTGAACCATCCGGTCGATGGCAAATGCCAGGATGGCCGGGATGACAAGAACCACCGATACCACAGCGCCCATCTCAAAATTCTGCTGACCGATCACCTGTTTGTAAATATCCACTGCAAGCACGTTGAATTGACCGCCGATGACCTTGGGTAGACCGAAATCGGTGATCACCAGATTAAAAACAACAAAGGCCGCTGAGATCAGCCCATAGCGGGCCCCGGGTATCGTTACGGTCCAGAAGGTTCGCCATGGTGTCGACCGCAAGCTGACAGCAGCTTCATACAGGCGCGCGTCAGATATCGCGAGCGCGGTCGATATGATCAGGAATGCGTGCGGAAAGGTAAAGAAAACCGATCCGATCACGATGCCGATGGGGCCGTAAATGCTGGCACCAAACAGCAACTCCTTGATCATCCCCTGGTTGCCGAAAAGGTAGACCAACGCGATGCCCGGCAAGAGCGACGGAACCAGGATCGGTGCCATGGCAATGAGGCGAAAAACGCCTTTGAACCGCATGCAGCTTCGGTTCAGCGCATAGGCGAACCAAAACGCCAGCGTCACCGTTACAATGGTGCTGACAACCGAAATCCAAAGAGAGTTTTTGATCGAATTGAACAGTGCCGGTGTCGAGAAGTAGTTAATGAAATTGTCCAGCCCTCGCGACTGGACCGGCCGCATTTGCACCCGGCGGAACGTGTTGGAATCAAGCTCGACCCAATCGGTGCCTTCATTCAAAGTCGACCCGACCAGAAAGCGCCCGGTATCCGTTGTGTTACGGATCTTGTACATGACCGGGCTGCGAAAGCTAAAATCAGGGAAGAGTCCGGTCACAGGCAAACGTCCGTCCGAGCCCGTCACCAGATCAGTGTCGGAAAAGACCCTCAATTGCCTGTTCAGTTCGTCAGCCGACAGGATCGTTCCATCGAATACGCCTGCATCGTCACTTACCTGAAACTCATACTGGGAAAGTTCTATCCGATAGGTCGAGAACGACTTGGAGAGCATCGTGTAAAGTGGCAACGCCAACGTCACCACTAGATATAGCGCGATCACCATCATGCTTCCGCGCATCAGGATGTCGTCGCGGCTGAGCTTTGGCTTGATGTCCGGCCCGACAGGCAAGGTGCCTTGGTTGGTCGAAAGCGAGCTCATGCCTCAGCCTCCGGGACGTCAAAAGCCATAAGACGGTTTTCGGGGAGCTCAATCACCATGCTGCGCCCTTCTTCCAGCTCAAGACGACGTACAGCGTTGATCGAGAAATCCGCAATTAGTTCCGATGATCCGAACCTCTCGTTGTTCAATCGGCAGCGCCAGAACGAACCCAGGAACTCCATCTCATCAAGCGTGACCTCTATGCAGTTCCGATTGCCACCTGTGTCCAGGTAACCAGCTTCATGAGGGATGATATCTTCGGGTCGAATAGCTGCGATGATCGGGGTCCCATCGTTGAATTTGTGGCTAAGGCAGGCAAAGGTCTTCTCCCCGACGCTCAATCGTCCGCCTTTGGTAACCTGCGACCGGATCTGGTTCATTTCACCGATAAAGTCGGCGACAAACAGATTGGCCGGCTCCCGGTAGATTTCGGTGGGAGGCCCCACCTGTTCGATCACACCATGATTCATGACCACGATCCGGTCTGCCATGGCCAGCGCTTCTTCCTGATCGTGGGTCACCATCACGGTGGTCACACCCAGCTTGCGCTGCAACTCCTTGATCTCATGCCGCAGATGAACGCGCACTTTGGCGTCCAGCGCCGATAACGGCTCATCCAGAAGTAAAAGACCCGGGTTGGTCGCGATGGCGCGGGCCAGTGCAATCCGTTGCTGCTGACCACCTGACAATTGCGCTGGGTATTTCTTGCCCTGTTCCGGCAAACCAACCAGATTCAAGAGTTCGTTTACCCGAACAGCGATATCCGATTTGCTGCGGCCGGTGTTTTCAAGGCCAAAGGCGATGTTCTTTTCAATCGTCAGGTTCGGGAACAGAGCGTAGGACTGAAACACAATCCCGAAATCCCGTTCGGACGGGGGGAGATTGGATACGTCCTTGCCATCCTGCATGACCGTACCCTTTGTCTGCAAATCCAATCCGGCAATCGCCCGCAAAAGAGTGGTCTTACCGCAACCGGACGGGCCTAGAAAGCAGACAAATTCCCCTTCATTGATTTCAAGAGAGATGTCCTTGAGCGCCAGAAAGCTTCCGAACGCCTTCCACAAATTCTGGATGCTGAGATACAGTTCACCGAGTGGTGTTTTCTGAAGCACGGGAGAGGTCCTCACATCTGCACCTCGGGCACGGCCGATCCTGGCCGGTTTGAACCGGGTGAGTAAGTTGTTTGTTGGGGAACAAGATACTGGTGTGCAGGAGAGGCACAAAAGCCTCTCCTGCTAAAGGGATTACTTCGCTTCCGACTTTCCGTCATAGCGAGACTGCCATTCCTTCAGGATTGCCGCGCGATTATTGGCGGCAAACTCAAAATCGTTTTCGATCATTGCATCCAGAAGACCGTCTGGGAAGTGCTCAACCGGCTTTGCAACACCCGGATAAGCTACGACGGCATAGCCGGTGTTGTACATCTCGTTGGCTTCCTTGGTGACCGTGAAGTCCACCAGCTTCTGCGCGGCCTCCAGATTTGCAGTGCCAGCAACAATTGCGGTGGCTTCCATGTCCCAGCCTACGCCTTCAGAAGGCACGATGATCTCAAGCGGCGCGCCGTCGGCTTTGGATTTTGCCCCGCGGAACGCGAAAGAGATGCCGATAGGGATCTCGCCTGCTGCCGCCAATTTGCAAGGTTTTGAACCTGAATGGGTGTACCGTGCAATGTTCTCGTGCAGCGCATCCATGTATTCCCAACCACCTTCTTCACCGAACATCTGCAACCAGCTGGACACATCAAGGAACCCCGTACCCGATGAATTCGGGTTGGGCATGATCACCTGATCTTTGTACATTGGGTCGGTGAGATCCTTCCAGGATGTCGGCGGGGTCAACCCGGCCTTCCCGGCCTCGACTGTATTGTAGCAGACAGAAGCAACCCAGGCGTCCATACCGACCCAGGCAGGGGGGTTGTCGCCATCAACAAATTTTTTGTCCAGCTTTTCCACACCAGCCGGCGCATAAGGCTCCAACATACCTTCTGATTTCAGCAGCAGCAGCGACGTGGCGGCCAGGCCCCAAACAACGTCTGCCTGCGGATTATCACGTTCTGCCAGCAATTTCGCCGTAATGATGCCGGTCGAGTCGCGAACCCAATTGATCTTGATATCAGGGTGACTTTGATTGAAAGTTTCGGCGTACCGGGCCAAATCTTCCGCCTCGACTGCGGTATAAACTGTCAATTCAGTTTCCGATGCCGCAACCGTTGCCGTTAGCGCACCTATAGTCAGAGCCGCGAGAAATGATGTCGTGTGTTTCATTGTGATCCTCTGTTGGTAATTATGTTGTTTTCGCCATTCTTACGCGGCGTTCGAACTCGATTATTATGCACCGATTGTTTGACAGCAGTTTGACAGATAAAAACGCCAATAAAAATCGATTATATCTTCGATGTCATAAGCAATACCTATAGGTGGCATTGGCAAGGCCTCAGGCCGAACAGGGCGAATTCACGAACCTGGTTTTTTGCTTTTGTGCGATCTCATGGTCCATTATTCCGAACGCATCCCTATCGGCGAAACTTCCCCGTTTTCATCCATATCCAAGTGTACATGCAGCGTGCAGGCACCAATTGCGGCCAGCCGGTATGGTTTCGTACAGAGAATGGACAAACTGGACTGCCGCGAAGGCAATCTGAGGTCTGACATCCGGTTCGTCGGCTCTTCCGGATTACCAAAGGCGAGTTAAAAACCGCTGCGTTCAGAGCGTTCGGCTTCTGTTTCATCCAAGACATCTTTCAAGCTTTGTCTTTTTATTGAGGCTGGGACAAAAAGGGATACCCGGCTGGCTCAACAGGCTTGTTGGCGGCAAAACGGCGGGCAAAACCAACCACGTTTCCCCAAGGTCTTCGCGGTTTGGGCCGTCCGCCACCCAACCGAAACCGCCCTACCCCACCAAATCATTGCGGAACTGGCTTATGACGATCAGCAGAACACTCAGGCATGTTTCAGGGTCTGAATTCCGCAAACTTTTCTTCGATGCCCCGAAGGACGCTCAACGTGTCATTGCAAGGATTACTATTCCGATCGCGACGATGGTCGCTGCAAGAAGCCTGTTGGATTTTGGACCCTCACCAAACCACATCACACCAATAAGCGACGCAAAGATAACTGAGCTTTCCCGGAGGGCGGATACCACGCCCAAGGGCGCAATGGTCTTGGCATAGAGTACCAACCCGTACGCCAGCCCAGAGATGACGCCGCCTGTCAGGCCCGCCCAGACATAGCGCTTGGGCAGTGCAACGAAACGCTGCCATCTGGTCGTGAAGATAAACCCGGCAACAATAATCTCGGCAACGAACAATGCTGCAATGTATCCCAACGTATTCCCGGAAAGCCGGATACCGATACCATCCACGATCGAATAGGACGCAATCATCAAACCCGTGCCAAACGCGGCCGCTACGGCGATCCAGTTTGTGTTTCTGCCCAGCCCGGCCAAGGACAGACATCCGATCCCAACCGAGATGCAGACGATACCGGCCCATGCGATCGGCGGCAGAAACTCACCCGCAAAAAAGATAGCACCCACCGTAACCAGGATTGGCGTCATCCCGCGTGAGATTGGGTACACTACCGACAGGTCACCGTGCTTATACGCGGTGTTGAGAAACCAATAGTAACCCCAGTGAATCAGGGTCGAACCGATGATGAAGGGGACAGCTGCCCAAACTGGCAACCCGACAAAAGGCAACGCAATCAACGCAGGCACAGCGTGGCCAAGCGACACCAGCCCCAAAACCACGGCTTTGTCGGGCGCGCCTTTGACAACTGCATTCCAGAGCGCGTGCAACACGGCTGCGGTCAATACGATGAGAACTGCCTGTATTGTCATTGTGGCTCGACGATATGAGAAATTTTTTTTTCTTTCATCACAGTTCGGCTCTCAGATAGGCCAACCCCAACGAAAGCTGATCCAAAGGCAATCCATCCCAGCACAAAAGTGCTGATATCCGTGACATGCGCCGTGTCAGGTTTGATGACAGAACAGTGTTTCATCTGGATTTAGGCCAGTCGGTTACCATCGGAACCTAGCCGTCCATCTTGGGTCGTTCGTTCCCGAAATCATATGGGCTTCTTAAATGGGCTGTTGCTGAAAATCTGGTTCCGGCAAGATCAATCTCGAAACCGCCGTTCAGGATATATTCCAATGTGATGCGTTCCGGAGCGTCAAGCTGGCATAAAGCTACCGCTGCCCCCAGCGTATGGCCATACGCCGCTGAACGAACTTCTCCGATTTCAACGCCGTTACACAGGACGGCCTCGCCGCCCCATAGCTGCTGTGCGCCATCATCCAGCACCAGCTGAACAATGCGGGTTTTCAGGTGACTGGGGTCTTCTTTCGCAGCCAGCAGCGCCTCTCTCCCGATAAAGCCGCCCGGCTTTTCGAAATCGACCGCAAAACTCAGCCCCGCCTGCAACGGTGTGATACCGGGGGTCAATTCACGGCTCCAGGCGCGGTATCCCTTTTCCAGCCGCAGCCCCTCCAGCGCATAGTATCCGGCGTCGCGAATGCCGTGCTCTGCTCCGGCGCACATCAGGTCTTCATAGACACCGATGGTGAATTCAACCGGAACCACCAGTTCCCAACCCAGTTCGCCTACATAGGTCATGCGATTTGCCAACACGGTGGCGTAACCCAGGTCAATCTCCTGTACCGCGGCAAATGGGGAACCGGCATTGGACAGGTCAGCTTTGGTCAGCTTGCGGAGCACGTCGCGAGACTTTGGCCCCATCACGGCCAGCACTGACCAGGCCGAAGTGACATCCGTCAGGAATGCGTGTGCATCCTCGACGAAATTCCTGCGTATCCAATCCGCATCATGCACAGCCTGTGCCGAGCCCGTGATCAGCATGAACTCCTGATCCTTCAGGCGCAGCACGGTCAGATCAGATTCATACCCGCCGCGCTCATTCAGCAGGCCAGTGTAGATTGTGTGACCCACCGGCACATCCACATTGGCCGCACAAATCCGGTTTAGCTGGGCACAGGCATCGCGACCTTGAACCAGGAGCTTGGCAAACGAGCTCTGGTCAAAGACCGAAACCCCCTCGCGGGTATTCTTATGCTCAGTGGCAACCGCGTCATGCCAGTTCTGACGGCCAAAACTGTAATGAATCTCGGGCGCCTCACCTTCAGGCGCAAAATAATTCACCCTCTCCCAGCCCATTTTCGATCCAAATACGGCATTCTTCGCAGCCAGACGGTCATAGAGGGCAGAACGTCGGAATGGACGCGCCGAATCCAGCTCTCGGTTCGGCCAGGGCATCGCGTAATGAAGTCCCAGAGTTTCCTTGACCCGGTCATGCAACCAAGTGGGGTTGTTGTTGAAACTGGCAAACCGGCGGATATCAACGGCAAACAGGTCCGAGGTCGGAGCCCCCTCGACAATCCACTCTGCCAGAGCGCGCCCTGCCCCGCCGGCGCTGGCAATACCCATCGAGTTGAACCCGGCGCCGATGAAGAAGTTCTTCAGTTCAGGGGCCTCTCCAAGCAGATAGTTGTTGTCGGGCGTAAAGCTCTCGGGGCCGTTGTAGAATTTGCGCACGCCGGCTTCGGCCATCTGCGGCACCCGGACCAGTGCGTTTTTCAGAAGGATCTCGAACTGGTCCCAGTCATCGGGCAGCAACTGGAAGAAGAACTTGTCAGGTATTCCATTCATTGCCCAGGGCTTGGCCTCAGGTTCGAACCCGCCCAACACCAAGCCACCGGTTTCTTCCTTGAAATAGATGTAACCGTCTGGATCGCGGAGCACCGGCAGGTTAGAGGTCACACCCTCAACCTGCTCAGTCACGATATACATATGCTCGGCCGAATGCATGGGAACGTTGACGCCGCACATCTTGCCAAGTTGCCGTGCCCATTGGCCACCGCAATTGACTACGACGTCGGCCTTGATCGTGCCCTGATCAGTCACCACACCGCTTACCGCGCCATTCTCAGTCAGGATATCGGTGACCTTTATGCCCTCGATCACCTTTGCGCCGCCCATCCGTGCGCCCTTGGCCAGCGATTGAGTCAGATCGGTCGGATTTGCCTTGCCGTCCCCAGGCATCCACAACCCGCCCTTGACATCATCCACCTGCATTATCGGCCACTTGTCCTGCGCTTCCTGTGCGCTGATGACCTGAACCTCGACACCCTGCGCCCGCGCCGCCGCAGCCGTGCGCAGCAGCATGGTCATACGGTCATCTGTCCGTGCAACAGTAACCGAGCCACACTCCATCCAGCCTGTCGCGAGCCCGGTCTCTGCCTCAAGCTGCGAATAGAGCTCGGTCGAATAGCGGATCAGGTTGGTCATCGCGGGTTGGCTGCGCAACTGACCAACCAGACCGGCCGCATGCCATGTGGTGCCACAGCTCAGCTGCCCCTGCTCCAGAAGCACCACGTCACGATGCCCCATCCTGGTCAGATGATACGCAACCGAGCAGCCAATGATACCGCCTCCCACAATGACATATTGTGCGCTGTGCGGAAGTTTGGTGTCAGCCATCGGCTCGCTCCGTACTCAGGGATTCGGATTTGCTTCCACCCTATTTGCACTTTGCAAATTTTGGCAACTGCTTTCTTATTTTTGCGTTACGCTTTCACAATATCCACGGGTTGATTTTGTAACGCGCCAACTATGCTATTTGGCAACTCCTCATCCACCACCAGTGCTGCTTTCACCGGCAGCGGTTTCATCGCGATCGGACCAACCACATCGAACTTGCTGCCATCCGCCAGAATCAGTGGCCGCTGCGCCCGTTCCATCATCATGTGACGCAGGTTGGCACCTTCTAGCGAAAAGTCTGTAAACAATGCCCGAGAACTCACACCGCCGACCCCTATCAGTGCATATTCCGCATTGTACCGCGACAGGTGGTCGAGCGTGTCCAAACCCAACGTAGCATTCTCTGAAAAATCCAGCCGCCCGCCCAGCAGCGTGACTTCGGTGGCCGCTGGTGCCAGCACAGAAGCAATAGTTAAGTCGTTGGTATATATAGTAAGATTCTGGCGCACAGTCGCCAAAGCCTGCGCCGCTGCCAGTGTCGTTGACCCATTGTCAACTATCACGCTGGCCCCGTCCGGGATTACGCTGGCCACATAGGCTCCAATCCGCTTCTTACCCTCCGGGTTGGTTTGGGACCGGTCGGCCATGGAAGGTTCCTGCCTGCGCACACTGGTCGCCCCGCCCCGCACCTGATGAAGCTTGTTCTCCTGAGCCAGCTGTTCAATATCTTTGCGCACGGTTTCCCGGGATACACCAAGCCGTTCAGTCAGAGATCGGATCGAGACCGCGGGTTGGCGCGAGACTTCTTCCAGAATAATGGCGTGGCGTTCGGGTGCTAGCATTGGCCTGCCCTATGATTTGGCATTGCACGAATATGCCAAAACTTGCCAATAGGGTCCAGCCTGAACACACAATCAGGCACGAGTTTTCGTAGCCGCCGCGGTGACGCTCACACGCAAATGGTCCAGCGCAGTTAAATGCCCTGTAACCCTAAGTTACTTTGAAAACTGCCGGATTGACCCGGATCATCGGCGTCGAGGCACCCGCTCAACCGGCAGAACGAGGTCGGATCGGGGATGACAATGGTGGCGCGGATCAAAAAACGGCTTGACCTGCACCACGAGAACTTGATCGCAGACACAGCGTAAGGAACTGGGCCATTTCCGGGCAAGGAGTGTTTACACCGCATAGGTGGGAAATGACGCGCACAACACGGCGACTGTAGCTTTACAGCGCAGGACTGTCGCGTCAGCATCACCTGCTGCCTCAGCTTCGATCAAGTCCGCAATCACATTGCCCAACTCTTCGAACTCGGCTTCCTTCATTCCGCGGGTCGTGGCTGCGCTCACGCCCAGACGCAACCCAACCCATTCTGTCGGACGTGTGCTGTCATTGGGGATCGCGTTTTTGTTTGCCGTGATATTGGTCTTTTCCAGGACGACCTCAGCACGTTTGCCCGTGATACCCTTTGGGCTGAGATCCACGAGTACCAGGTGCGTGTCGGTGCCACCGGAAACAATACGCAAGCCCCGGGTCTGCAAGGTTTCTGCAAGTTTGGCGGCGTTGGCTTTAACCTGTGCTCCGTAATCCTTGAACTCGTCCGTAAGCGCTTCTGCGAGACAAACAGCTTTGGCTGCCAGTACCTGGCTGTGGATTGAGCCCTGAACGCCGGGGAAAACCGCAGACTGCAGCTTCTTGAACCAGTCCACGTTGTTCGTGAGGATCAGTCCGCCACGCGGGCCTCGCAGTGTTTTTGTCGTGGTGCAAGTTACAATGTCAGCGTGTGGGAAAGGCGAGGGATGCGCGCCAGCCGCGACAAGCCCGGCAATATGAGCCATGTCCACGTGGAAATGTGCGCCCACCTTCTTCGCGATTTGCCCCATGCGCTCAAAGTCGATTTCGCGCGGATAGGCAGAACCACCCGTGATCAACAGCTTAGGCTGGATTTCCTCAGCCAGTTTTTCCAGCGCATCACAGTCAATAACTTCAGAGTCGGCATCAACACCATAGTGATGCGATTCGAACCAGCGACCCGACAGGTTGGCTTTCAGGCCGTGACTCAGGTGACCGCCAGCTGCCAGATCCAGCGACAAGACCTTGTCGCCAGGCTTGAGTAGCAGAAAGAAAACAGCAAGGTTCGCCTGGCTGCCGGAATGGGGCTGAACGTTGGCATAGTCGCACCCGAACAATTCCTTGGCGCGGTCGATTGCCGCTTGCTCGACGACGTCGACGAACTGACCACCTCCGTGGAACCGGTTACCCGGATACCCCTCAAGCGTCTTGTTGGTCATCTCATGTCCGAGGACATCGAGCACTGCACGGCTGACGATGTTTTCGGACGCGATCAGCTCAATTTGATTCTGCTGACGCTTTTTCTCGTTTGCAAGAGCTTCTGCGACGACGGGATCGGTCGTCCCGACTGGATTTTCAAAGTGCCGCGACATCCGGGCTCCTCCGATGCGTTTTGGTTTAATCCAAAATCCAGAGTTTCACTGGCGGAAGCAAATCAGTATTGCTATTTATTTGCCGCAGAAAAACTAAGGCTCAAGTAGATGTCACTTTCTCCTCGTCGTCCAAAAGGTCCACATCTCAATGCCCTGCGAGCATTTGAGGCAGCAGCTCGGCTGGGAAGCTTTGCCGCTGCGGCAGACGAGCTATCCGTTACCGCGGGCGCGATAACCCAGCACGTCAAGACCCTGGAAGCTTGGGCGGGCACCCAACTTTTTGTCCGAAATGCCCGTGGGGTTGAGATGACGGCGCTCGCCGAAGAGCTTTTGCCCGGGTTTAGCCAGGCGTTTGACCAATTGGGAATGGCTGTGCAGGAACTCCGAAGCAAGGCCTTGCCCCGGAAGGTCAAAGTTGCTGCGTTGCCGTCGATCGCGCAGTTGTGGCTGGCCCCGCGGCTTGGAAAGCTAAGGCGTATTGCTCCGGATTTGTCCGTGTCTGTTGTTGCACTCGAAACACCGCCAAACCTCGCGCGTGAACCTTTTGACATGACCTTGTTTTTTACTAGTGAGCTGATCGGAGCAAACGAAATCAGAATAGCGGAAGATGTGATTTTCCCAGTTTGCGCCCCCTCAGTCGCGGACAGATTGAATTCTGTTTCGGATCTTTCGAAGGAAACACTTCTCCATGACGGGTCGTGGGCAAATGATTGGGGCAATTGGCTGAACAGTCAGCCTGGTGGAGCAAACGTGCCGCAGACGGGAACTGTACACTCGCTATATTCTGTCGCACTGGAGGAGGCGCGTCATGGCGGCGGCGTGTTGATGGCGCACGAAGTTCTGGTACAGAACTTGCTGGACTCTGGCGATCTGGTCCGCCCTTTTTCAGCCTCGTTGAAGCTTCCGAGTGCAATGGTGGCGAAATTTACTCCATCGTTCAGCAGATCCCCCGCCTTCAACGAGTTACGATCATTTTTGCTGGCCGCGAACTGAAGAGCGGTTTCCGCAATACGGTTGCTACCGCCAATCAGGCACCGCTTCGCCTCACAAACTCAGTTGGTCGAAACGTCGCGACAAATCCTGCGGGCACATGCATCAAATCCGTGAACCTTCACATACTTAAGTCGTGGTCGAGCCTCAGACTGGAAGGTTGAGAAACGCGGCCCGACATTGCAAGCTGCTGTCAAGACCCACGGTCCGGGACGGAGGAAGAATGTCAGACGCGCGCCCTTCGGCGGAATCCAATCCTGGTCTCGCGGTACGCGACCTGAGTTTTCACTATGGCGCCAAGACGGCTTTGGATGCTGTCTCTTTTGACGTGTTGGCGGGGACGTTCTGCGGTCTGCTTGGTCCGAATGGGGCTGGGAAATCGACACTGGTGTCGTTGCTCACGCGATTGCTAGTAGCGCCAGATGGTGAAATCACGGTCGCAGGCCATAATCTTCGCCAATCCCCGCGCAAGGCGCTGGCAAAGCTCGGCGTGGTCTTTCAGCAACCGACACTGGATCTGGGTTTGACGGTACGCCAGAACATGACCTATTTTGCCGCGCTGCATGGGCTACCTCGATCCGATGTCCCCGACCGTATCGACGCAGCGCTGGATCGGCTGAACATGCGGGAACGTGCCGGGGAACGTGTACGCGATCTTAATGGTGGTCATCGCCGTCGGATGGAACTGGCTCGTGCCCTGCTGCACGAACCATCGGTGTTGCTGTTGGACGAGCCAACAGTTGGGCTTGATGCCGCGGCACGGCACGCGATAACCGACCATGTGCACGACCTGGCGGAACAGGGGTTGTGCATCTTGTGGGCCACGCACCTGACAGATGAAGTGCGCGACGACGACCAGCTGCTGGTTCTGCATCGCGGTCAGATTATTGCCAGTGGGCAGACAGGCAGCCTACGGGGGGATCAAACCCTGCCCGACTGGTTCCTGTCCCGAACCGAGGTTGCGACATGAGCGGGTTCCTGGGTGTCGCACGTGCCATCATCGAACGCGAGTTTCTGCGTTTCATCCATCAACGTGAACGATTTCTCGCAGCTCTGGTTCGGCCAATGGTCTGGCTTTTGATTTTCGCTGCAGGGTTTCGTGCCGCCCTGGGCCTGTCGATAATTCCACCCTATCAGACCTATATCACCTACGAGACCTATATCATCCCTGGCCTCTGTGCGATGGTTCTGTTGTTCAATGGGATGCAAAGCTCACTGAGCCTTGTCTATGACCGCGAGATGGGCTCGATGCGTCTGCTGCTGACCAGTTCGTTCCCGCGCTGGTGGTTGTTGTTCTGCCGCCTGCTGGGATCAACGGCGATATCCATCCTGCAGGTCTATACGTTTCTCGCATTGGCCGCTTTGTTCGGCATTGTCCTGCCGTTGCCCGGTTATGTCGCGGTTCTACCGGGATTGGTTCTGGGCGGTCTGATGCTGGGCGCGCTGGGGCTGGTGCTGTCCAGTTTCATCAGGCAACTAGAGAATTTCGCCGGCGTAATGAACTTTGTCATCTTCCCGATGTTCTTCTTGTCTTCCGCCCTCTACCCGCTGTGGAAAATGGCTGAAAGCTCGCCGTTGCTGCGTGATATCTGTGCGCTCAATCCTTTCACGCATGTGGTCGAGTTGATCCGGTTTCTGCTTTACTTGCAGATCAACTGGGGGGCCCTGCTGTGGGTTCTGGCATCAACTGCGATACTGAGCGCGATCGCCGTTTGGGGGTATGATCCGGCCCGGGGCCTGATGAGGCGGAAATCGTGACAGCCGCGCCACAAACCGCAAAGCGCAGTCTGCTTCTGAAAACCCGGCTGGGCCTTGGTGCCGTCGTGCTTGGATCAGGCACCTTGCTGGCGGCCGCAACCCTTTACTTCGGGATGCAGAACGTCGCCAGCCGTCTGGAAACCGCGCTGGCTTCGGAAACCCGTATGGCACGCTATGCGGCTCTGTCGACCCAGGCCGCCACCTTTCTTGTAATCGCAACCGAGTCGATACAAACCGGCCAAACAGTCGAGTCACGAATTGATCGCCTTTCCCCGATCCGAGACCAGATTGCGACAACGTTTCTGCAGCTTCGTTCTGATGTGGAAGACGCTGTTGCCGCGGTTCAGTCCCTGGGGCTGGACGAACAATCGCGTTACGGAACCCAATCCCTGGGTCTGGCCAGAATGGAGGCGCTTCTGGCCAGCACGCTGGAAGGGCTTGCCGACGCGGAGGCCGATCAGGCGCGGCTGCGTGCCCATGTCGACTCGTTTGCGTCGGCGTTTGATCCTCTGCTCAGCCAGGCGGTGAATACCGAGGTTCTGTTTCGAAATTCCGTATTGGCGGGGATCGAAAGGACCCGTCTGGTTCTGACTTGGGTGGCACTGACACTGGCACTATTCGCCTTGCTCAGCACGGCGTGGTTCTACTTTGGTCTGGTGCGACCGCAGTTCTCTCGCCTGGATCGGCTGCGCAACGCGGCGGTTCAGGTCGGCCAATCCGAATTCGCAATTTCACTGCCGCAAACCCGCAATGATGAGATCGGCCAGTTATATGGCGAGACCAACCGCATGGCGGCTGCATTGAGACAACGCCAGGCCGAGGTTGACTCAGAATGGGCCCGGTTGAACGAGACCATTGTCCAGCGAACCCGGGAACTCAGCACTGCAAACGAATCCCTGTCCAAGATTGACGAAAACCGGCGCCGCTTTTTTGCTGATGTCAGTCACGAACTGCGCACACCGCTGACGGTGATCATGATGGAAGCTCAGATTGGTCAGAGGGATGTCCAGACCGCGCAAGAGGTGTTGGCAACAATCGAAAACAGCGCCACAAAACTGAACCAGAGCATCGATGATTTGCTACGCGTCGCCCGATCCGAAACCGGCGAGCTGGCTCTGGAACCAACTAACGTTGCACTTTGCGATCTGATACAAACAATTGTCAGCGACATTCAGCCTGAAATCGACAGCGCCAACATGCAGCTTGAAACGAGCCGATTCCCGGATTGTTCGTTGCACTGTGACCTGAATTGGATTCGTCAGGTCCTGCTTAGCCTGATACGCAATGCGATCCGACATGCGCGCGAAGGGAAGGCGTTGTTACTGTCCGGTCAAACAGTAGACAGCGGTGTTCAAATACAGCTAACGGATAACGGCCCCGGCATTCCCGATGGCGCCCAAACCCGGATCTTCGAGCGGTTTGTTCAGGGAGGGGCGGCAAACAGTCAGGGCTTCGGTGTCGGGCTGGCACTGGCCAGATGGGTCGTCGAGGCCCATGAAGGAACCATTTCGGTGGCAAGCCCGGTTCCTCGCAACAATGCTCTGGGATCAAATGCCGGTACAATTGTCTGCATTCGATTACCGCTGGCGAAGGCATAGAATAAATACATGGTCTCCAAGCTTCTGATCATAGATGACGACCCCAGAATCACGTCGGCCCTTGTCCGGGGCCTGACGCTGCACGGCTACTCAGCCGAGGCTGAAAACCGCGCCGACCAAGGGTTGGAACGGTTGAAAAGCGGTGCATTCTCAGGTGCGATTGTTGATGTGATGCTGGGAACGGATAGCGGTGTCGAACTGGTCCGAGCTGCGCGCCGGGCTGGGGTCGGAATCCCGATCCTGATGTTGTCGGCGCTATCGGATGTCGACCATCGCGCCGCAGGGCTGGAAGCCGGAGCCGATGACTATGTCGTAAAGCC
Source organism: Ruegeria sp. CDSA141 (assembly GCF_059612005.1). Lineage (NCBI taxonomy): Bacteria > Pseudomonadati > Pseudomonadota > Alphaproteobacteria > Rhodobacterales > Roseobacteraceae > Ruegeria > Ruegeria sp. CDSA141. The sequence continues at coordinate 77,441 of NZ_JBXWPT010000007.1, read as the reverse complement.
GTTCAGCTTTGATGAACTTGTCGCCCGATTGCAAGTACAGGAACAGCGCGCACTCTCTCACCGCCCGGACCCCGCACGGCTATCCACGCGGGACAGAAAAATTTCAATCCGAGAGACAAGCATTGCACTCACCGAACGTGAATTCGATCTGCTCACGTTGCTCAACAGCCAGGCCGGATCGCCAATTTCCCGGGGAGAGCTGTTTGACACGCTTTGGTCGCAGGAAGGATCCAGCAACGAAAATGTGGTGGACGTCTATATTGGGTATCTGAGAAGAAAGCTAGCGTCAGACGATTTTGGGTTTGAAATCAAAACCATACGCAATCAAGGGTTTTGCCTTCAAGGTGTCGCTCCGTTATTGGATGACAGCTGAGTACCGACCAAAGTCTAATTCTTTCTTATGAATTAAGAGTCGCACCATCCGATAAGTCCTGCCACATTGGAAACCAGCACACCTTAGGAGGAGGACCCTGATATGGCTTGGAACAGACCTGTTATTCGCGAAATCGAATGCGGCATGGAAATCAACATGTACGGCCCCGATCATGACGATGAGCGCGGTGGCGGCCTGATCTGATCAGCCGCAAGCGCCAACAATAGATGACGTTGCGCGCAATAATACTTGGGGCCGCTGCTGGAGGCGGCCTTCCGCAATGGAATTGCGGATGTGAAAACTGCAATCTGGCCCGAAGCGGAGTTATTCCCGCGCAGACGCAGTCATCACTCGCCGTGTCCCCCGATGGTCAGAACTGGGCCATCCTGAACGCATCTCCGGATATTCGAACACAGCTCGGCAATACGCCTCTCCTGTATCCGACTGGGTTGCGAGAGATGCCGATTAATTCGGTGCTGGTTACAAACGGTGATATTGACCATATGGCTGGCTTGCTCACGTTGCGCGAGATGCAGCCATTTACGCTGTTTGCGACTCATAGCATTCAGGATGTTCTAGCGCAGAATCCGATATTCGACGCCTTGAACGCCTCGGTCGTGAAACGCGCGTCGATCTCGTTGAATGAGACATTCGAGCTGGTTTCAGGCTTGGAGGCAACTTTGTTCCCTGTGCCCGGCAAAGTGCCTCTGTATCTTGAAGGGGAACACGTCGAAACCGAGCTGGTTGGCGAACAAACTGTCGGGGTGGCACTAAGCACACAAGGGAAGACGGCGTATTATATACCGGGCTGTGCCGCATTGACGCCCGAGTTGCGCGCTCGGCTTGACGAGGCCGATCTTTTGTTTTTCGACGGCACGCTTTGGCACGACACAGAAATGGTGCAGGCCGGGCTGGGTCAGAAGACGGGCAAGCGCATGGGCCATATTTCGATGGACGGCCCAGATGGATCGATCGCCGGTTTCGCTGATATGAAAATCGGCCGGAAAGTGTTCATCCACATGAACAACACCAATCCGGTTCTGCGCCCCGACAGCACTGAGAACGCTCAGGCACGGGCCAAAGGCTGGACGATAGGCCAAGATGGCATGGAGATAACACTATGACCCAAAGCCGCAAAGAGTTCGAGGCCCGGCTTCGTCAGATCGGAGCCGAGCGTTACCACGACCTGCATCCGTTTCATCATCGCCTGCACGGTGGTCAATGCACGCCTGACGAAGTGCGGGCCTGGGTGATCAACCGCTACTATTATCAGCATTCCATCCCGATGAAGGACGCCGCCTTCATGTCGCGTGTAGATGATCCCGCGCTGCGCCGAGCCTGGCGGTCGCGGATCGAAGATCATGACGGCACGGAAGACAACGAAGGTGGTATCCGGCGCTGGTTGCGACTGGCCGAAGCAGTCGGTCTGGATCCGGAATATGTCGCCTCATGTGACGGCGTATTGCCTGCCACCAAATTTGCGGTGGACGCTTACGTGCGATACGTCCGTGAAAAGTCGTTGCTGGAAGCGGTTGCGGCCTCGCTCACTGAACTGTTTGCTCCCAAGATTCACGCCAACAGGATCGAAGGCCTGCTTCAGCATTACGATTTTGCGGATGACAGCTCACTTGCCTATTTCCGCAACCGCCTGAAAGAAGCCCCCAAGGATGTGGCCTTTGGCTTGGCATGGGTATTGGATCATGCCGACACTGCAGAAAAACAGGAAGCGGCAGCCAAAGCACTGATATTCAAGACCGATGTCCTCTGGTCGCAGCTGGATGCCTTGTGGGGCGCTTATGTCGAACCTGCCCGAATTCCTCCCGGGGCATGGAAGCCGGACACCGGTTTACGGATGCGGCAGGCATCATGATGTTGGCGCAGGAGGTCCCCTTGCTTCCGCGTGGCGTCCGCATCCAGTACGATTCTGTGCGGGAACAATGGGTTCTGCTGGCACCTGAACGGGCCGTGACGTTGGATCAGATCGGACATGCGATTCTGAGCGAAGTAGACGGCCAACGCAGCTTTGGTCAGATCACCGCAAGCCTGTCCAAGAAGTACAACGCCCCGGAAGAACAGATTGTCGAAGACAGCTCGGGGTTTCTGGATGCCCTTCGGGTGCGTCGTTTTCTGGATGTCATTTGATGCAGGTAAAAACCCCTCCCCCAATTGCCATGCTGGCCGAGCTGACGCATCGATGCCCATTGTCCTGCCCCTATTGCTCCAACCCAGTCGAAATGGCCAAACTCGACAGTGAAATGGATACCGAAACCTGGGCACGTATTTTCAGAGAAGCGGCGGCGCTTGGCGTCTTGCAATTGCATCTGTCAGGTGGAGAACCCGCATCCCGCCGAGACTTGGTTGCGCTGGTCAACGCCGCGCGTGAGGCTGGACTATATACCAACCTGATCACATCGGCGATCGGACTGTCCGAGCGACGCCTGCATGAGCTGGACGAAGTCGGCCTGGACCACATCCAGCTTTCTCTTCAGGGCACTGACGCCGCGATGGCCGACAAGGTAGGCGGCTACCGAGGTGGGTTTGACCGCAAAATGAAAACAGTCGAATGGATCAAAAAAATCGGGTTTCCGCTGACCCTGAACTTCGTGCTGCACCGTCACAATGCCCACCAACTGCCGCGGGCGCTGGAACTGGCGCGCGAAATGGGAGCGCGACGGATCGAAGTTGCAACCGTACAATTCCACGGCTGGGCCTTGAAGAACAGGGACGCCTTGATGCCGACGCGGGAACAGGCGCAACAGGTGACGAGACAGGTGGCCGAGGCTAGGAAGGACCTCAAGGGACAACTGGTCATCGATTATGTCCCGGCGGACTATCATGATGACTATCCCAAGCGATGTATGGGCGGTTGGGGCACAACCGGGCTGAACGTGGCGCCAGACGGTCAGGTTCTGCCTTGCCATGCGGCACAGTCCATCCCGCATCTGACACTTGACAGGGTGCAGGACAAACCGCTTGCGGATATCTGGTACAGTGGCAGCGCGTTCAATGCTTATCGCGGAACGGAATGGATGTCGGACCCGTGCAAAACCTGCGAACGCAAAACCGTTGATTTTGGCGGCTGCCGCTGTCAGGCCATGGCCGTTGTCGGAGACGCAAGCGCCACCGATCCCGTTTGCATCAAATCACCCCTTCATCAGACCCTGCAAAACCAGGCAAATGAACATGCCGCAAAAGCGGATGCGCCTTTCATCTATCGTACCGCACCCGGTGCCGCGACGAAGTCTGCGAATGACCCCTAACCCAGAACGGCCCCGTCTGGCCCGGATTTCAGGTTTAGGATCCGGTCGGAAAGCCGATTTGCTTCTGGTCTGGAATGCGTCACGAACAGGGTCGCCGGTCGGTGCCGCATGATGAGGTCCTCGGTCAGGGTCAGCATCGTCTCGGCTGTTTCAGAATCCAGAGACACAAAGGGCTCGTCCATAATCAGAAACTCAGGCTGCCCGGCAAATGCGCGAGCCAAAGAAAGCCGGCGCTGTTGACCCAGTGACAACTGGCCGGGAAACAAATCCCCCTTTCCTTCCAAACCCACGTCAGTCAGCGCGGCGTCGGCCTCAGCCTGCGACAGGTCGCCATGAATCAGAGTCAGATTATCGATAGCCGAACGCCATGGCAGCAAAGTGGGTTCCTGAAATACAATAGCCAGTCGATCCGGCCGAACGATATGGCCTTCAAAGTTCGGGTCAATGCCTGCCACCAATCTCAGCAGCGTCGTCTTTCCAATGCCCGAGGGCCCGGTCAGAGCGACTGTTTCCCCGGCAGCGATTTCAAAGGCAATGGGGCCCAGAACGGCATCGTTTTCAAAGTGCTTTTTGTGGATGTCAATTTGGATCATGCAGTTCTCCACCGTCGAGCGTTACGCTCCAAAGGCTGTAGAACCAACCACTCAACGACCAGCATGACCGCAATGAACGAGAATGCGTAAACCAGCACCATAGCCACATCAAACAGCTGAAAATACAAGTGGATTTGGAACCCGACACCGGATGATCGCCCAAGAAATTCGACCACAAGCACGATTTTCCAGATCAGAGAAAGCCCAGACCGTGCGGCAGCGGCGATAAACGGGGCAAGCTGCGGCAGGATCACATGACGCAGTCGCGTTTGCCACGGCATCCGGTAGACCTGTGCCATCGCATCCAGATCTGGGCTTAGGGCCCTGCCGCCCTCTCGGAGGATCGTTGCGACATTGGGAATTTTGTTCAGCGTAACTGCGGTGATCGCCGCAGCTTCGGTCAGCCCGATCCAGAGATAACACAGCACGATCAGAACCAACGCGGGCAGGTTCAGGAAGATAACCAGCCATGGATCGAGCCAGCGGTTCAGCGCATCCGACCGCCCCATGGCCAGGCCAATGATCGTTCCCAAGGTCATCGCCAACACAAAGGCCCAGATCACGCGTAACAGAGTCGCGCCAAGGCTGCGTAGCAATTCGCCTGACGCAAGTTCTTGCTGAAACCGGGGAAACAGATCCCAAGGTTGCGGCAGAGTCTGAGGATCAGCGGTCAGAGACGCTGAAACAATCCACAACGCGACAAGGCCTGCGATAGACATAAGCGGCGTAAGGCGCGCGTTTTGCATCTGATCCTATTCCACGTCAGCAAAAAGACCCTGTGGCACAGTCGTCGCAGTGCCCACCAGTTCAGCCCCGCCTAATTCGGCCATAAGTTCCAGCATCTTGTTGGCCGCAACCTCGTCAACCGGGCGGCGATCGGGAATACCGGCGATCCAATCGAACTTGAGTTGTTCAAACTGTGCATCGGACGTGACGTTCATGCGCGGTCTGATCGCCTCCCACGCCTCAGGCGAATTGGCCAGCAGGTCCTTGGCATCGCGGCTGGCGGCAAACAGGCTTTGCGCAAGGTCGGGGTGTTCGTTCAGAAAAGTCTCTTTCAGGTAATAACCCAGCAGGGGTGTATTTGTGTCGAGCCCCAAAGCCTGCCCAGCACCCTCAACCGAGATCAGCTCTTTCATGCCGGACGCTTTCATCTTGGCCAGAAAATGCCAGAAATTGATCGCGCCGGCATAGTCACCGTTCAAAGCAGATTTGAAGATCAGAGGGGGCGCACCGAACACCTGCTCGGTGTCGGCTTTCAGGTCCATCCCATATTCCCGTGCTGCAAAGGCGCGCAAAATCAGCCAGGATTTATCCAGCGGGCCACCCGCTATGCCGATCTTGCCACCGGCCAGATCCCTCAAACTGGTCGCAGGGCTGTCAGCGGGTACAACCACGCCACCAACTGCTTTGGAATAGGGAATGAAAACATAGCCCTTGCCCGCAGCCCTTTGTCGAGCAACCCAGATCCAATCGGCAACGGCTAGATCGGCTTCGCCACCTTCGACCGCAATGCGCGTTGCGCCATTGTCGGCAAAAGGTTGAACATCAAGGATAAAGCCATGTTTCCGATCCAGACCGTTCTGACGAATGGTCTCCAGTTCCCAATTCACCGTACCTATCTTGAGTACGGCCGCCCGAATGGTCGGCAGGGTCTCAGCGGCCAGAGCCCCCGAAATGAGTGCAAGTGCAAGGCAGGCGGCAAATAGTTTGGTCATGGCTCAATCCTGTTTATTCGCTATTCCGCTTTTCGGCTGACTTCATTCAAATCCTTGTCCAGCTTGATATCGAACTGGTTGCCACCCTTACAAATGACGTCATCCAGATCATACCCATCGTCTTCTACCTCGATGTCATCCGGGTCCATCTGGCATTCGATAGAGGCAAGATAGGCCTCAATCCTTTCCACTGTTTCGGTATCAACTTCGTCGGCGGAAGCCGGCGCCGCCAAAAGTCCGGTGATTATAAAAATTCCAATATTTTTCATGTACCTATCCCTTCTCTATTGAATACTAACAGTGATGCGTTGCGTTTCACCCGTGGACCCGGGGATGCGAATTTCATGACTGCCGGGTTTGATTGCGATAAACGACAATTCAGCCACGCCAGCCTTGTCAAACTCGATGCTATCTACCGCCATCGGACGAATTTCGATCTTGTTAATCACGATTTCGTTCATCCAGATCGCGCGAAAGAACGATGGCCCCTCGATGGCCAGTTCCGCTGAACCATCAGCGGTGATCTCAAGCTTGTAATACGCGCCGGATTGCAGAACCACGTCTTCACCCAGCGGCTGCCCTGAGGCGAGTGTCAGCTTTATGGTTTCTCCCCGGTTGCATTTCGCCAGAAGTCCGGCGAATCCCAGATCGTCACACAGTGGCGCCGCCGATACTGGTCCACCCAACGCTGCAATCATCACTGCGATCACTAATTTCTTCATTCCCGTCCCTCCCAGAACTTCAGTCAATGGTCACCACGCCCCAGGGCTGTTGACCGACCTGTACTGATTTGATGGCTTTCTCTGCAGCCACATCAATGATTGTGATGTCGTTTGAATTACCATTTGTGGTCAGCAGATATTTTTCGTCCGGCGTGAAATCGAGCTGCCAGACCCGTTGCCCAACCAGGATATAGTCCAGAACTTCAAGGCTTTGCGCGTCAACAACGGCGACCCGGTTTGCGGGCCCCAAAGCAACGAACAGACGTTTGCCGTCCGAAGTCACCTTGGCACCGACGGGTTGCAACCACTCCGGTTGCACGCCCGCCACTTCGAAGCTGATTTTGCCAACAACCGTCGGCGTTCCGTCTTCTGCAATGTCCATTACCGTGACGGTTCCGCCTATTTCCGATGTCACGAACAGGCGTTTTCCATCCGCCGTATACTGGGCATAGCGTGGGCGCTGGTCGACCAAGACATTATGCTTGATGGAATAATCCTCGGTGGAAATGAAATGCGCCATATTGGTGGTCTCGGACGTGTTGACCACAAATTTGGCGTCGGGGCTCATTCCCATGCCTTCGGGCTCGACACCTACCGGAATCTCGGCCAGAACGGTGCGGGTTTCGGTGTCTGTAACCGTCACCAGATTGTCGTCTTCATTGGCGATATAGAGCCGCTTACCCGAGGGTTCGAGAATGAAGAGCTCGGGATCCGGGCCAGAAGGTAAGCTGGGCAATTCCTCATAAGTCGAAGTATCAAACACCCGAATAATATTGTCGTCAGACGCACATACATACAGTTTGCTGCCATCCGGGCTGACAGTGATGCCGCGTGGGCGGTTGCCGCCCGGAAATTCGGTGATCACGTCCCAGGTTTCGGTATCAACTACGGTAATGGTGTTGCCCCGCTCATTCGAGACAAAAGCCTTGCCCGCCAGCGCCGGACCCGAGGCAAGCGCCGCAAAGGCAACGGTCAGCAATAGTCGTTTCATCAAAACCTCCGGTTACTCAAAAGCGTGACAGCTGGATTCCGCCCGATCCAATCCCATTGAATCGAGCGGCGAGACCTGGTGCAGAAATCCCTCCTGCGGGCTGACACTGACAGTGATTGACCCGTCATACAGAAGGATCGGCTGGCGTAGCTGCCCGTTCCAGTCGCGGAACGTCACTTTCTGTCCTTTGAAAGCCGCAAGTTCGAACTGGTCCGAAAGGGCATAATCACGCACACCTTCCGGTTCGGCTGTGCTGGCACGGGTCACGGCCTCACCGATAACCCGTAAAGCAAGCCACGTATTGTAATCTTCCGGGCGCACGTATCGACCCGTCATTTCCTCGAAACGGGTGTGGAACTGCGTCGCGCCCCAAGCTTCATGGGCTCCATGAAACGTCGTCGGGCGCAGACCGCCGGAACCCATCACAGGACGCGGAGTCCAAAGGTGATAAGACAGATAGCGCGCAAAATAGTCGGTTTCGTCAGCGGCGATCACAACATCGTGGTCTCGTACATCCTGTGTGTCCAGTGGCAATTGTCGCTGAACTAGGACATGACCGGAATCCGTTCGGCGAGATCCCCCGGTATCCGCAAAGGTCCGATCTTCGGTGATCTTCGCGCCAAACTTGTTCGCCGCGCGGCGATACGCGTCGGCGAGCTTGACATCCTCGGGGTTGGATCCGGCCAACAGGAACCAGTCGCCCCATTTCTTCCAGACGGCAAACTGTGCAACAGCATCGGCTTTCATGCCACGGGACGGTGCGATATGAAGCAGGTTGCCCCGGCAGTTTGCGTCGCGCAAGTCGATATCAGGCGCAGACACGTTGAAAACAAGCGCCCCGGACTCTGCCGCCTTGTCCGTCAGGCGCAGTACGTCAGGGGCTTTGGCCAAAAGGACGATCAGGCGTACGCCGCCGGCAAGGATCCGGTCCATTGCGGCGTCGGCCTCTTCCGGCGAAACGGCAATAGTGACGGTCTCATAGGTATGTCCCAGAAATCCGCCCGTAGTTCCGTTATCCTCATCCCCAAGCGCCGCACCAGCAAACCCCAGATCGTCGGGTTTCAGATCATATCGCGAGATAGGCAGAAGCGATGGATAGTCGATCCGCAGCACCGCAGCCTTTACATCAAGCGCCGCCGCGGTCATCGCGGATGCATACCAAAGAAGCGCCGCAAGCAGCGACAGCAGGCGAATACTCAAGATGTCCTCCCGTTGCCTGAATGTCAGAGTTCAGGTTGAACCAACCGGGGCATAGCGCCCCGAAAAACGGAACCGATACTTTTGGCCGTGTTGTAAAACAAAGCCTAACAGCTTCATCATTGAGCTCGATTCTTATTTTATAAGAGTGCGCGTATACGGTTGATCTTGCTATGGTTTCCCGCGGCTTCCCTCGACTTCTCAGGGGGTGTCACGGGTGACCGGTAGCGTGCGCTCGCACGTCAGTTCTGACAGGAGGCACGCTGCGACGGAGCCGCGCGTGTAAACGCTCAGCGCATTCAGGGAGGACATGGAATGAATCGACGACTTCTTCTTGCTGCAACCGCCGCTCTGCTGGTTCCGGGTCAGGTTTGGGCCCATGGGCCTACCAGGCAGAAAGTCACGCTGTCTGCTGAGGTCGCAGCCTCACCAGAGGAAGTCTGGGCCGTTGTCGGGAACTTTGATGACATGTCGTGGCATCCGGCTGTGTTTGCGACCGAAGGCAACGGCGGCAACGCGATTGATGCGACCCGATTGCTGACACTTGGTCAGGAAGGCGGGCCAACGATCAATGAAATCCTTTACAAGTACAGCGAAGACAAAATGAGCTACTCCTACCGGATCACCGAGGTCGCGGTAGAGGTACTGCCTGTCACCAACTACTCGTCGCATCTGACGGTAAAACCGCGCGACGGAGGTGGTTCGATCATCGAATGGCGTGGGGCTTTCTATCGCGGATATCCAAACAACGATCCTCCGGCCGAGTTGAATGACGAAGCCGCCGTTGCCGCCGTAACCGGCGTCTATCAGGCAGGTCTCGACGCGCTGATCGAGCGGTTTGGTGCGGCAAGTTAACTACCCGCTGATGTTGTTCTTGGCGCTCTCTGGCAGCCCGACACTGGCAGAGACAGCGTTTATCACCTGTCAAAACGGTGAGGAACTAAGTCGGATAGATCTTGCACAAATGCAGGAAACAGCCCGTTGGCCATTACCCGGAAAGCCTGCGGGTGTGGCGGTTGGTTTGGATGAAACGCTGTTCACCGTGTCCCCGAACAGCAAAACAGTGAGGCGTTTGTCTGCTGAGACCGGTGAAGCGATAGCGCAAGTCACTCTTGAAGGGGGGCCAATCGGAATCGCTTTGGATCAAGAACGCGGACGGGTTTTTGTCTCGGATTGGTACAACGCCCGTCTTTGGGTTCTGGACAGCAAAACTCTGAAGGTGCAAACCGAGTTACCCACCGGAGCCGCCCCGGCGGGTATCGCGATATCGAAAGACGGGCGTTTTCTGGCGTCGGCCGACAAGGACGCGGATCAAGTGTCGGTATTTGATGCCGACACTCTTCAGCTACTGCACCGCAGCCCGGTTGGAACGCGCCCCTTCGGACTGCGTTTTGCCCCCGATGGGCGTCTGTTCGTCGGCAATGTCGGCAGCAACGATGTCAGCCTGGTCGATGCTGAAACCGGCGCCGTCACCGCAACGATCCCAGTTGGTGAACGCCCATATGGCATCGCCTTCGCCCATGGTCGCGTGTTCGTCACGAACCAATATGCCAATACCCTCAGCGTCATGTCTCTTGAGACGCTCGAACATGAGGCTGTGATTGATGTTGGAGAATATCCCGAAGGCATTGATACGACGGCAGGCGAAGATCTGGTGGTCATTGCAAACTGGTTCGACAACACCGTCAACATCGTGGACCCGCAGGCACTGTCGGTGGTAGAAACAATAGAAACCTGTGATGGACCACGTGCCTTTGGCAGGTTCCTGCAAGGAGGACAACAATGAAAGCATCTCACCTGATTGCGGCCGTGTTCAGTGTGTTGGCGGCCCCGGTTTGGGCATCCAACGAGGCATGGGAAAATGTCCGAGCTCTGCTTTATGGCGACAGACCGATGCAGAACGGAGATGCGTTGATCGCGATTGATGCACCTTATCGCACACCCGATGACGCGCGGGCTCAACTGGCGGCTCAGGTCGTAGCCCCTCGGGGGACGACAGTGGCCAAGGTGACTTTGGTGCTGGATGAAAACCCGATGCCGGTTTCTGCCGTGTTCGAGTTGGAAGAGCCACTGCCGAGCTTCTACTTCGATGTGACCATGCGTGTGAACGGTCCGACCCCGATGCACGTCGTCGCCGAGACCACCGATGGACGCCTGTGGGTGTCAGGAACTTTCGTCAAGACCTCTGGTGTTGGCGCTTGCGCGGCGCCTCCTGGGACTGACCCGGAACTGGCCTTGGCTAACCTTGGAACGATGGAGGCCGAACTGGTCGGCCGTGTGCCTGCGCTGAACACGCTGAAGCGGCTGTCCAACCTGGGTGCGGATCGCGCCAACAAGATGGATCTCAGCATTGATCATCCGTCGCATTCCGGAATGCAGATGGATCAGATTTCTTTGCTTTTCATACCGATGCGATATGTTGAAACCGTGGATATCGATCTTGATGGTGCCGGGTATATCCAGATGACGGGGTCGATTTCACTGTCCGAAAATCCGAGGGTTGGCATATCTGTTCCAAGCAGGGCGCAAGCGGTCGATGTGACCATGACGGATACTGACGGTACGGTCAGTCATTTGCACAAGAAACTGGCGGGCTTCTAGATCAACCGCCTCCGGTAACGGGTTGGCCCGGGGCCGGCTCGACCCGATCCAGCGGATAGCCCCACAATGCCCAGCCGTCGGTACCCTCTGGAAGCCAGTAGACCTTGGCGTATCCCCATTCGATTGCGCGTCGGGCGGCATTCCAGCTCATCCAGCAATCTTCCAGGCAAAAGAACACGACACCTTGGTTGATATCGCCATTGGTGCTGGCCTCTAAACCGGATCGAAAATAGTCTGCAGTGACCTCTGCGATTGCTCCGTAGCCGACATTGGGTAACCAGATTGCTCCTGGAATACTGTCGCGCGGCTTGTCGCGCCAGATCGTGCCTTCAGGCAAATTGGCTGGTTTGGGCGGCTGCGGCAAAACGTCGATGAACGCAACACTCTGATCCAGCCACAGGCCGTGCGCCTCTTCCGGACCGATGGTTGTTCCACCGGTTATCTGATCCGGCACCGGTGCGCGGTAGTGATCCATGCGGTAGTCACTTGGCTCGGGAACTGTCTGCGCTGTTGCCGCAGTCGAGATTAGCGCAATTGCTACCGTGGCCCGCATCATTGAGACAGGTCCAATACCTCGGTCCCAAGATCATTCACAAGTGGAACGCCTGCCTCGGCCAATACTGAATTGATCTCATCCTGATTACGGCGGATCAGCGAGTTCAACTGCCGCTGCCAAACCTTCTCACCCTGACGCACGCCCATGGTGATGCGGTAAAACAGACGCGGCGGCAGCTCCTCTTTGACCAGCGGGATCACCTTGAAATCAGGGTAGTCTGCCTTGACCAAAGGCCCGCCCAGTGGACCCCAAAGAATGGCCACATCAATCTCACCCGATTGCAGATCATCCAGCATGTCGATGGCTGGGCTTTCCACACGTCGGTCAACAAAAAGGTTATAAGGCTTGGCCTGTCCGATCAGCCCGTTCCGCGCCATATGCGCCGCAGGCGGTGTGCCGGCAATAATGCCGATCCGTCGCCCCTTGAGCATCGGATCGTTCAACGTGTCGACCTGAGCCAGGTCGCCATCCTTTGGTACAATTAAGGTATAAGCAGACGTGTAGTAGTGGTTGGTGTTTTGCACCAACTCATGACCTTGCGCATAGCCGATCACCACATCGCAACGCTTTGCGGCAAGCGTGTTCCGTATGAAGCCCGTCGCCTGAGGAAACCAAACATATTGCACCGGCAGTTCAAGCTTTGCCGCAATCAATTCCGCCAGCTTGTTTTCATATCCCGTTCCATCCTCGGATGACACTGGATAATTGGCAGGATCCGCGCACACGCGAAAAGCTGTTTTTGAAACCAGATCAGAGGTCTGCGCCTGCACCGGCAGCGTCAGACCGAGCCAGACGCTAAGTCCGCAAATAGCAAGGCAGGCCTTAGCCCATACACGCATCTTCATCCTCGCGGATCACGTCAGATTTAGCCTCTTTCTTGGGCGGCCGTCCACGCGGGATCGCACCCGACCCATGAGCCTTCAAGTATACATAGATGTCATCCAGAAAGCACATCACATTCGGGTTGTCGCCAAATCCCGGCATTACCGAGTTTTCAGCGGCGTTCACCACCTGGCGGCCATTTGTGACGATATCAACGAAGTCGTAATAATCCATTTCCAGCGCTGACTCTTTCAAAGCCGGCGCATAGGTCGAACCCTCGCCATCCGGACCATGACAAACATGGCATTCCGCGTGATACCGCCGGAAACCTGAAAATGTCATCCAGTCCACGGTTCCATCCTCGGCCACGTTGAAAGTCGGGATATCGTCTTCGGTGTAATACCGTCCATCCTCGGTGTATGCGGCAGTCAGGTTGTCCGCTGCCACGGCACAAGGAAGGCATGACATGAGTGAAAGTGCCAAAAGACGTGTAACGTGGTTCATGGATATCTCATTTGCTTAAAGTAGAGTTCCGGCGCGGCCATCACGGGTCGCGCCGGGCATTTCCTTTGCTTAGTTCGGCAGTGCGAACACCGTCAGCTGACCGCCCAGCGCGGTGTAATCACTGAGAGCAGCATAGCCACCCACGGCGCCCAGACCGTCATTAGGATTGGTCAGACCAGCCGCCAGACCAATACCGGCCCAGCCACCAACACCCGACAGGATGCCGATATACTGCTTACCACCCTGCTCGTAGGTCATCACGTTTCCGATAATGCCTGAGGGCGTCTTGAACTTATACAGTTCTTCACCTGTCTCGGCATGCACAGCCTTCAGATACCCTTCAAGCGTGCCATAGAACACGATGTCACCTGCCGTTGCCAGAGCGCCCGACCAAACCGAGAACTGCTCGGGGATCGACCACTTGATGGAACCGTCGGTGTTGTCCCAGGCGATGAAGTTGCCCATACCGCCATGGCTGTCCGGCGCCGGATACATCGCCAGCGTCGCACCCACGTAGGGCTGACCGGCGGTGTAAGACACGCGGAACGGCTCATAGTCCATGCAGACGTGGTTTGTCGGCACGTACATAAGCTCGGTCTTTGGCGAATAGGCTGCGGGCTGTTGGTCCTTGGTGCCCAGAGCAGCCGGGCAGATACCGGTCGAGTTCACGTCCTCGCCATTCTGCTCGGTTGAGTATTGAGCAACAACAGCAGGACGACCGTAGGTTTCGCTGTTGGGATCCATGTCGACGCCCGTGGTCCAGTTGACCACCGGATCGAACTTCTCGGCCACCAGCAATTCACCCGTCACCCGGTCCATGGTGTAACCAAGACCGTTCCGGTCGAAATGGGTCAGCAGTTTGCGCTGCTCGCCATCAATTTCCTGCTCCGAAAGGATCATTTCATTGATGCCGTCATAGTCCCATTCGTCATGTGGCGTCATCTGATAGAACCAACGCGCCATACCGGTATCGATATCGCGGGCCATGACTGTCATCGACCAGCGATTGTCGCCCGGACGCTGCGCCGGGTTCCATGTCGACGGGTTCCCGGTGCCGTAGTACATCAGGTTTTCGTCCAGATCGGCCGAATACCAACCCCAGGTGGTGCCGCCACCAATTTTCCATTGGTCGCCTTCCCACGTGTTGGTTCCGGAATCCGCGCCAACCGGCTTGCCCAGATGGGTGGTTTTTTCAGGATCAACCAGGATATCGGAGTCCGGTCCCATGGAATAGGCGCGCCAAACCTGCTCGCCCGAGTTCATGTCATAGGCCGTAACCGACCCGCGCACACCAAATTCACCACCCGAGATACCGACAATGACCTTGTCCTTGATCGGCAACACTGTGGCTGTGTTGGTTTCACCAATCGCCGGGTCACCATTCTGGACTTCCCACACGACATCGCCGGACTTGGCATCCAGCGCCACAACCTTGGTGTCGGCCTGATGCAGGAAAATCTTGCCATCAGCGTAAGCCACGCCACGGTTCACCGTGTCACAGCACATAACCGGAATCACGTCCGGGTCCTGCTTAGGCTCATACTTCCAGACGATTTTGCCGTCATTGGCCAGATCCAGAGCATAGACAATGTTCGGGAACGGCGTGTGGACATACATCATGTCGCCAATCACCAGCGGCGAACCCTCATGACCGCGCAGAACGCCGGTCGAGAAGGTCCATGCGACCTGTAGATCACCAACATTGTCTGCGTTGATCTGATCCAGTGCGGAATAGCGCTGATTTTTGTAGTCACCCGTCTGGATCGCCCACTGTTTCGCGTTCTCCATCTGGGCAACCAGGTCGTCATTTGCATAGGCCGCGGTGGCCAGTGCAATGGCAATCCCGGAGGTCCAAAGCGATAGATTTTTCATTCAATCTCCTCCCTTTCGTGCAGAGAGATCTCTCTGCATTGCAACACCTCACCCAGGTCGGATTACGGTGTCTGTTAATGCTCGCCCGGACCGGTAGTTTTCCGGTCGCATCGGTGGGTGAGCAATGCGCTCTCCTACGACCCGTTGTCCTCAAAGGTCGCAAGATATGCGATGATGTTCGCTCGATCGTCCTCTTTTCGCAGCCCCGCGAAGGTCATCTTGATCCCTTTCGCGTAGTCGCGTGGTTTTGTCAGAAACGCGTTCAGTTCTTCCGGTGTCCAGACCAGCCCCTCTTCGGACAGGGAAATCAACACCGGTGAATAGCCAAACCCTTCAACGCTTGCGGCCTGACGTCCAACAATACCGTTCAGCATCGGCCCTACCTTATTTTCAGCCCCCTCGCCCACCGCGTGGCACGCCTTGCACTTGCGAAAGACTTTCTCGCCCGCTTCGGGGTCGCCTTCGGCGCTTGCGAAGGCGGGGGAAAGCATGAGGCAGGTTGCTGCAAATACCGTTCTGATCACTATCAATCTTTCCTTGCTGTTTTCATTGGTTGAGGCGTTCCGCGTGCCATTCGACATGGTCGCGCGCAAAACTGTTTACGAAGAAATACGAGTGGTCATACCCTTCCTGGATTCTGATCTGTCCGGGCTGGCGACGCTTGGCCATCATATTGGCCAGTGCTTCGGGTTTAAGAAGATCAAGGAACTGATCATCGGCGCCCTGATCGATCAGCAAGTCACCTTTCCAGCCGTGCTCTTCCAGCAGCAGAGTGGCGTCATGCTCGACCCAGGTATTTTCGTCGTCACCCAGATAGCTGCTAAGCTGTTTACGGCCCCAATCCGACCGCGTCGGGTGCGCAATCGGCGCAAATGCCGAAAGAGATCCGAATTTGTCGGCGTTGCGTATCGCGATGGTAATCGCGCCGTGGCCACCCATGGAATGACCAGTTATCCCGTGACGATCCTGCACGGGGAAATTCTTCAGTACAATGTCGCGCAGCTCGTCGACGATGTAATCATACATCCTGAAATGGGCCCGCCATGGGTCCCGGGTGGCGTTCACGTAAAAACCGGCCCCCTGCCCCAGATCATAAGCGTCGTCATCGGCAACACTGTCCCCACGCGGTGACGTATCGGGAAACACAACCGCGACGCCGTAATCTGCGGCTGCCTCCTGAAATCCGCCCTTGGTCATCGCGTTTTCATGGGTGCAGGTCAGGCCGGACAAGTACCACAACACCGGCACCGGCCCGGATTTGGCCTGAGGCGGCAGGTAGACAGCAAAGGTCATCTCGCAATCACACGTCTCGGACGAGTGGGAGTAGACAGTCTGCTCACCTCCGAAACTGCGATTTTGCGAGATGACTTTCAAATCCATGTCAGTACTCCACTACCGCACGGATTGATTTACCTTGGTGCATCAGGTCAAAGCCGTGGTTGATTTCATCAAGAGTCAGCTTGTGCGTGATCATGGGATCGATCTCGATCTTGCCGGCCATGTACCAATCAACGATCTTCGGAACATCCGTCCGGCCCTTGGCTCCGCCGAACGCGGTTCCACGCCATGACCGGCCGGTGACCAGTTGGAAAGGACGCGTTGAAATCTCGGCGCCAGCAGGTGCCACACCGATGATAATGCTTTCTCCCCAACCTTTGTGTGCGCATTCCAAAGCGGTTCGCATCACGCCAACATTGCCGGTCGCGTCAAAGGTATAATCTGCGCCACCGCCGGTCAGTTCGACCAGATGTGCCACGATATCGCCGCTGACTTTCGAGGGATTCACGAAATCGGTCATACCGAAATGAGTCGCCATTTCGGCCTTGCCGTCATTCAAGTCGACACCAACGATCTGATCACAGCCCGCCATTCGACAGCCCTGAATGACGTTCAAACCAATTCCGCCCAGACCAAAGACCACGCAACGTGAACCAATTTCGACCTTGGCGGTGTTGATGACGGCCCCGATGCCGGTGGTGACGCCACAGCCGATGTAGCAAATCTTGTCAAACGGCGCGTCCTTGCGCACCTTGGCCAACGCAATCTCGGGCACAACGGTGTGATTGGCAAAAGTCGAGCAGCCCATGTAGTGATGGATGGGTGTACCGTCCAGCATGCTGAACCGGGTCGTACCATCTGGCAGCAAGCCCGCACCCTGCGTGGCACGAACTTTCTGACACAGGTTTGTCTTGGGATTCAGACAGTACTCGCATTCACGGCATTCGGGGGTGTAAAGAGGGATCACGTGGTCTCCAACCTCAAGGCTGGTGACACCTTCCCCTACTTCCAAAACCACTCCGGCGCCTTCATGACCCAGAATTGCAGGGAAAATCCCTTCGGGGTCATCACCTGAACGAGTGAACTCATCCGTATGACAAAGACCGGTCGCCTTGACCTCAATCAGGACTTCGCCTGCTTTCGGGCCATCAAGCTCAACCTCCATGATTTCCAGGGGTTGGCCTGCCGCCACAGCCACCGCCGCGCGTGTTCTCATCTCTGTCTTTCCTCCCATGGCACCGGAATCAACCGTAGTCCGGCAGCTTGGGTCGAGTATGAGGGTGAGCCCCATGTGCAAACAATTAAGACAATGGTGTGTATTGGGTTGAATGGACTTCGCGCGCAGATTCCATGCATGATGTCCGCGTGGAGGAGAGCTGCGATGTCTAACGGCAAGCTAATAATTTCGGCGCTGGCTTGGCTCGGCGCGGCTGGCCCAGGCCTGGCAGCGGATTTTTCCGACCCAACCTGGCCGTGCATCCAACGCAAAGTCGAGGACCTGTCGCTGGGCCTCATGTGGCCGTACCAGGTCCCTGACAGCGAAACCACCGAAGATAGTGCCGACATCGATGAAATTGCTGGCCTGTTGGCGCTGAGGCGGATCGACCTGGAGGATCTTCGACCACAAGTTGCAGAGTTTGCCTCGCGGTACAACGGTGATCCGGATATTCTGGGTCAGGTGTTCCAGCGCGTCTTTGACACCTTATCCAAAAGGCGCAAGCGCATCATTGCGGGGATCGGAGAGTTTTCGTTGAACCAGATCGATATGGCTGAAAAGATTGATCTGGCCCGGGTGGAAATGGAGCAAGCCCTGTCTTCCGACTCGCCGGACTATGACCGCATCGACGCCCTGGAAGAGCAGCTGGATTGGGATCAGCTGATCTATTCTGACCGTCAACGCTCGATCACCTATCTTTGCGAAACACCGCAAATAATCGAGCGACGCCTGTTCGCGATTTCGCAAATGCTGCAACAGTTGACCTCAGATCAAGGTTAATGCAGCGGCCTCTTGGCAAGGAGGGAAATATGAAACACCTACTGATCGTCTTTCTGACGCTGTCGCCTCTCTCGGCCCTAGGCCAGTCCCCACTCAGCGGTGTTGACATGACTCTGCCCAAAATGACCCAAGCGCAAATGTCCCGCGCCGATGTCGTGGCCCGGCTTGCCGCTGCCACGGCCGACGCCCCCGCAGATTTCACCCGGGTCTGGTTGAACAATCTCGACTTGTCCGGGTTGGATTTCAGCAACGCGATCCTGCGAGCGACGTCATTGAACGGCACCAATTTATCGGGATCGACTTTGGACGGCGCGATTCTCAGCCAATCCTGGATGATCGGCGCCGACCTTTCAGGTGCATCTCTTGTCGGGGCCGAGCTGTTCCAGACCCAGCTCAGCCAGGCGGATCTGAGCGATACGGATTTCACAAATGCCAGAACAGCCGCCGATTTCACCAAGTCCAATTTGAACCGGGCAGTATTCAAAGGGGCGGATTTTTCGGCGGACATGCGCAACCAATCCATGGGGCTTATGCGCGGCGTTCTGTCCTCGGCTCGCGGATCAGACGTGGATTTCACTGACGCGCGAATGTCCCGCGCCGATCTGGAATTTGCCAAATTGCCCAACGCAAATTTCACCAATGCGGATTTGTCGATGGCCACATTGGGCGGGGCGGACCTGACAGGGGCCACATTGTCCGGTGCCGATTTTACGAATGCCGATTTGACGGCAACGCGGCTGACTGACGTTGGGGGCGCAGATCAGACCAATCTGGGTGCCGCTAAAAACTTGGATCGGGCTATTCGCTGACAGGGCTATTCCCATTCAAGTTCGGTGAATGCGACCGTCGCATTGCGCGGGTTGTAGGCGTCAAACAATTCCCAGTGCGCCGCTTCTTCCTGAGCGATCGTTTCAACCGCATCGCCCAGTCGCTGACCACTGTCGATTGCTTCGCGCGTGTCGGTTTCCAGCACATTCAAATAGCGCCTCATATCCTCGGCGCCCTCAGGCCACGCCAGGATCGGCCCACCGTGGCCGGGTACGATTTGGGTGACGTCAAGCCCGGTCATCTGCTTCAGGACGCGTTGCCAGCCGATCAGTTGACCATCCAATGCCGGGGTATGCCGGTGAAATACCAGATCGCCCGTGAACATAACGCCGGTGTTTGCATCCATGACGGTCAAGTCATTCCCGGTATGTGCTCGGGGCCAGGCCCGCAGGATCAGTTTACGCCCACCCAGGTCGATCTCGTCCGTGGTTTCGACAGCGATGTCGACCGAAACTGGCCCGACGCCCACATAGGCGCTATCGCCGATCGCGGCGCTCAGGCTTTCGACATAGTTGCCCAACCGGTCCAGCAACGCTCTCTCCAGCCCCACATGGCCGACAACCTGCGCACCTGAAAGGGTCAAAGACTCAGTCCCCAATGTGTGATCGGGATGCATGTGGGTTAAAATTACGTGACTGACTGGTTTGTCCGTCTCGGCCCGAATGGCCCGCCAGACAGCCTCTCCTATCCAAGGTGCCGTTCCCGTATCAATCACCGCAACACTGTCCTGGCCGATGACAAATCCGATATTGGACACATCGCCCAGATTGTCCGCGGCGGGTTCCGCTATCAAACCGCGATGCACGAACAGACCTGGCGCAGCTTCTTCAAATTCCAGTGCCTGACCAATGTGTTGGCAAAACGGTTCGCCGCTGCGCCAATCGGAAAGCGGCGGAAGAGTTGTTTTCAGCTTCTGCTCGCATTCAGCCTGTGATCGGGCTTCGTAACCCGGCAAAAGCTGTTCTCTGCAAGGCTCTGTCGCAACCTGAGCGCATAGCAAAATCACGGCTTCAAACATAGCAGCCCTCCGACGAGAACATTGGCACAGATCTCTGACAGAACCACCACGCCTTTCGTCGGCATTTATTTTCCTTGCGTTTTGTGGCACATTTTTCGCTACCGGTTGCCGGAGGAAACAACATGGCCAGAGCACTAGCACCCGCAGCAATCCTATCACTTGCATTAGCCCTGCCTGCTTGGGCAGAGCAGCCAATCAAAAATCCGCTGGTCAGCAGCGAGACCTGGAAGGACCTGCAATACGATGTCGTGGGCGATGCCCGGATCGGAAATGCGGACACGCTGCTTTCGCTGGACGCCCCTTACCGGGCGCATGATGCCGCAACGGTGCCGATCGTTTTGAAACAGCTTGATCCCGATGCCCGGATTTCCGCTGCCACTGTCGTGATCGACGAAAACCCGGCCCCGATCGCAGGCGTCTTTGCTTTTTCACCAGCCATGGGTCAATTGGATTTCGAGATGCGAGTCCGCGTGAACCAATATTCGAATGTCCGCGTGATTGCTGAAACGCCTGACGGGCTTCATATGACCGGCCGGTTTGTCAAAGCATCGGGCGGCTGTTCAGCACCAGCCAGCAAAGATCCAGAGGTCGCATTGGCGTCCATGGGCAAGATGAAGGTGCGCAGCTTTGGGCAAGAGGCGCAGATTTCCGCGCCGCGTCGAGAAGCTCAGATCATGATCCGTCACCCGAACTATTCCGGCCTGCAGCGCGATCAGGTTACGCAACTATTCATCCCTGCGCATTTCATCGACCATATCGAAGTTTGGCAGGGGGATGAGTTGCTGTTCACTATGGACGGCGGCATTTCGATCTCGGAGAACCCGGCTTTCCGTTTTGCCTATAACGACAACGGCTCGACCATGTTGACGGTCAAGGCAACGGATACCGAGGGCAACACGTTCGAGAAAGACTTGCCCAAAGCCGCGGCCAGCTGACGGACCAGACTGCGTTTATCAGAAGCAGACAACCTCGGCTTCAGCCTGCGCCCGGCGCAGGTCGGCCACCATGTTTTCGGCCAGCACCGCACTTTTGAAAAACGCCATGCGCTCTCCTCCGACCCGACGCATAGACAGAACAGTTTCCGCCTGTTCATATTGCTCATAGGGAAGGATCGAAGCGATCAAATCGATCGAGCATGAGCACCTGTCCAGCATCTCGCGAGTTTGGCCGTTGGTGACCATGCACGCGAACACGTAATCCGCACGCGCTGCGGTCGGGTAGTCATTGAGCCGTTCCGCAACGCTTTGAGCCGACACTGCGACGGGCACGGCCAGAACGGCCGTGATCAAAGCTGCAAGGGTCATGCGGCTGCGTTCCCGAATTTGGCCTGACGTTTTCATTCGCGACCCTCCTGCATTCCTCCAAACCGCATTTCCGATCGATAAACGGCCATGCCGTCACGTTCAGAAACAGCTTCCGCCACAAGGCTTAAATACCACCCCGGAATCTCCTCTGACACTGAGACGCGGAGAACGAGGTCTCCGAAACCTTGCATCCGGTCCCGGTTCGGATCTTCAGCGAAAGGGCGCATAAAGATGATCTGTACGGGGATGGTTTTGCCATCGACCACCGCCTCGCTCTCGACGATCTCGGCAGGTTGAACCAGCGCATCCTTGATGCGGTTTCGGATATAAAACGGGCTACCTCCGGCGGACTCGGCCATATCCCGGATGGCGCTTTCATAGAAAACCATAATCATCGGATTGCCGACGTTGGCCGGAAAAACACCCATAGCGCGGTGTTTGTCATCTTGGCGAAATTCCAGATGTGCCATTTCGTTCCCGTCGTTCGTAAAGCTGAGCGCAATAACACCGGTATCACGTTCAGCCGTATCCGGTCTTATCTGGTTTGTGACGGTACGCTGATAAATGAGTTCCTTGTCACGCGAGATAGTGTCCAGAACGCCATCTTGGAACAGCAAATCATAGGCTTGCTCGGCATCAACCGATGCCGCGGAAACCGAAATCAAACTCAAAACCAAAACGGCAATTCCGCAAAGAAGCCTTCTCATGATTTTGTCCTCCCCGCGATGAGAGTATGGGCTAATCGCCCCATGTCACCGCCGACTTTTGTCGGTATTGAGCGTTTGCGTGTGCAAAGCATTCTGAATTTTCCAGATGATCAAAGACCGGAGCCGCGGCAGTTTGACTGGTTTCGCCATAACCGAAATCTCATGCCGCAATCCGTCTTTGCGTAACGCTTCACTGCGATTAGCGGTGATCAGAATTGCCGGAACTTGGGCCTGCGTCATCTCTCGGATCCGGTGAATTGCATTAACGCCGGTTTCCCCATCATCCAATTGGTAGTCGGCCAGAATGATATCCGGCGGCATTCCAATGTCTTTTGTGAATTGCATCGCTTCCTTCGGCGACCGGGCCGGCAGAACACTGGCACCGTTTTGTTCCAGCCACTGCGTTGTCCCAAACAAAACATCACGGTCGTTTTCGATCACCAGAATGATGAAATCCAACGGCACATCGCCCG
Source organism: Ruegeria sp. CDSA141 (assembly GCF_059612005.1). NCBI lineage: Bacteria > Pseudomonadati > Pseudomonadota > Alphaproteobacteria > Rhodobacterales > Roseobacteraceae > Ruegeria > Ruegeria sp. CDSA141. Next base: position 54,628 of record NZ_JBXWPT010000007.1, on the reverse strand, counting down.
TATTGGCCAGAAGGTCCAACGGTTCGACGGCGCTTTTCTCTGTTTCTACCCTGTCCATTTCTATGCTGAACACCGAACCAATGCGGGGTTTGGATCGAAGCGAAAGCTTGTGGCCCAAAAGTCGGCAGGCGCGGTCTACTACAGACAAACCCAATCCCATGCCGGAACCCAATGGCACGTTTTCGGCCCGCGTGAATTCCTCGAACACGCGTTCCTGGTCCTTGCGTGCAATCCCGATACCTGTATCCCAGACTTGCAAAATGACCTTGTCGCCACGCCTGCGACACCCCACCAGAACCCGACCTCCGGGTTCGGTGTACTGGATGGCGTTCACGACCAGATTCTGGATCGAGCGCAACAGGTAGACCGGATCGGATTTTACGATTTCCGAACACGGAACCACATCAAGCCTCACGTTCTTGTTCTCGGCGACAAGCGTTTGGTCGCCCTGTATCCCTGCAATTATCGTAGCGAGACTAACTTCTGTGGGTGAGACCGTGTCCGGATCGGTAGTTTCAAGCCGCGATATATCCAGCAATGAGTGCAACAGTTGTTCAGCAGATCCAAAGGCACCCTCTAACCGCTCCATCATCTCATGAAGCTCGGTCTCACGCGTGATCTCCAGCAGGGTCGAGATCATGAGTTTTGCGGCATTGATCGGCTGAAGCAGGTCGTGGCTGGCCGCCGCAAGAAATCGTGTCTTGGAAGAGACTGCAGCTTCGGCTCGTTCCTTTGCGATCCGCAGCGCCTCTTCCACCCGCGCTTTTTCTTCGTATTCCTGAACCAGCTTGGCGTTGGCATGGGTCAACTCTGCCGTGCGTTCCATAACCCGGTTTTCCAGGGTTTCGGTCGCACGTGCTTCAAACGTCACGTCTTTCAATTCGACCAGAAAACCACCATCCGGCAGTTGGTTGACCTGAATGTCCAATACGCGGTCTGATCCATCGCGCACACGTTTGCGCAACCAGCCGCGGCTTTTGAGCTCGTGTTGCCACTTGTCGATCCTGAGTTCATCGTCGGCCTTGATCAGCCCGCGTGTCCGCATAAGATCCAGAAGCGTTTGAACAGGTATGTTTCCCTGCAAGACGGATAGCGGCAGGTTCAGTATTTCCCGGAACCGCGCATTGTGCATCATGATCTTCGTATCTGATGAAAATGTACAAACGCCAGAGCTCATGTTTTGGAAAACCGCCTGAAGGTAGTCTTCCTGCCGGTCAATCAGGGTTTCTTTTTCATCGCGGTTCCTGCGAACAACGGATGTGATATCGGTTAGCAGAATGACCACATTCTGAGGCGACGTGTATTGTGCGCTGAGTTGATACCAACGGTCACCACGCAATTCGATCACGTCGCTGGACACCATCCCGGTATGGCAATTGCGCTCAAGCGTATCCAACATTTTCGATATTCCATGGTCGGACGATACGAAATCGGGGCTGTTCTGCACCAACAGAAAAAACCGACCCAGGCTGAGGCCGGGCCCGACAACGTCAGACATGTCCGGGAAGATCGCCTGAAACAAATCGTTACACAGGTTCAATTCACCATCTGTGAACAGCGCGAACCCTTCTTCCATGGAAGACAAGGCCTTGACGAGGCTCTTGCGGGTTTGTTCGCGTTCGTACCTGGCGCTTTCAAGTTCGGTGGTCGCGCGTTCCAGATCGCGGCTCTGCTCCATCACCTGCTGCTGCAACTCTATCGCCGACTGAAACGCCAGAAAGGCGGACGGACCCACATCTTTCTGGCGGTTGGCGCGCCGCATCAACGCATCGATGATCTTGGCCTGTTTGGATATCTGGATCTCTGGCGGGTCGTCTGGATTCAGCATGGTCAGCTCAGGTCTCGCTTCTCGGGCTCAAAGAAAGCGACCCCCACAAAGGTCTGGTTCATATGCACGCCGGATTGCTGTTCTCCGTAGGTATTGAAGCCAACCACCCGGTGAGATTGCAAAACATCCGAAACCTGTTTGCTCAACTGTTTCTGTTCGATTTCCAGTTTTCGCAGAATACAGTCGAACCCAAGAATGAAATCCGGGGCGGTTCCGGTGTTGTCGCGCACATTCAGCCCAGCTTTGAGCGTTTCAATGATCTCCTTCCCACGCCCCAGTGTCATGATCAGACCGTCATCAATCGCCGCGAGAAAGGATAGGGACCCCCCCTCCATCGGTTCACGAATGGCACGTACATAGTAGTTGAGGTTTTGCCTGAGAAGCAGAGGGTTTTCTGCAAATACCAGTGGCGAAAGATCCTCGGCAGCGCACCCGACCAATCGGGCATATTCCTGCGCCGCCGGTGCCCCGTTTATCTCATAAACCACGCGTTCTTCCGGGTTGGCGTCGGTGATGATGATCTCTGATCCGATGGGCAGGAAATGATCAAAACCTATGCCCTGAAAACCAAGGTTGGTTTCAATCAACAACAGGACGGCAGCATTGTTGTGCGCCTTGCCACCGTGAAAAACGAACGTCTCTTCATATTGAAGGCCATCCCCGGCAGAACCGCCAAATATCGGCAATCCATCCAGTACGGTTTCCAGCGTTGAGACCAACAAGTCTTCCTGCTTAGACAATCCATCCGTAAAAACCAGCGCCAGCCTGTTCCATCCCGCCGTATGGCGGAATCTTTCGGCCAGTCGCTGCGCTGTGGCAGCGGTTTCCGTTGAATTGAGCGGTCTGAGCGATTCGAACAAAATGGACGAGCATCGAAAGTTGGACTTCGGAAAGGCCAGCAGCAAAAGCGCATGCGATTCATAACCCGACCGCGTGATTTGTCCTGCCGTGGTACAGCCGAAAACAGGAACACCCGCGAGTTTCCTGTTCAGGCAACGCGACACTTCGACTGGATCAAGAGTGCTGGGAATAAAGGCCAGGACAAAGCAAGACAGCAGGCAATCGATTTCCGCGCAGGCTTCTTCAACAGCGGTCGTCGGGTCCAAGTCAACGGAACGGCCAATCGCAATGAAATTCGGTTCATGCTCCAGATCCCGCATGCGCGCCCCCTAGTGTTGAAGAAAGGATTTAACCTCCGGCTCATGTCGCGACTGTCGGGCGACAACTGAATCAACCAGAACAGCGGCCTGGGTCCGGTTGCGCACCCCAAGGCGGCGCAGCAAAGCGGTGATATGCGCCTTGACCGTCGCCTCGGCCAGCGACAGCTCATATGCAATCTGCTTGTTGGATTGGCCCACGCAGATAAGCTTGAGAATTTTGACCTGCTGCGGCGTCAATGATGAAAGCTCGGGGCTGGACTGATAAACGGTGCTTTCGGATGGCTTCAGCTCTTCGACCCGGTTGTATTCGGTGGGCACGTATCTCCGTCCAGAGGTGATCTCCTGAATGGCGTGTTTCAGGGTTTGCGCCGGCGTATCTTTTGGCAGAAATCCCATCGCACCGTGGTCCAGCAACGATCGCACCAGCTCTCCGGATGCCAGGGACGATATTACCAGAACCGGCGCATTCGGACAGCGCTGCCGGAGCTGCTGAAAACCCGAGATACCCGTCACGTCCGGCAATTTCAGATCGAACATGATCAGATCAGGCTTGAAGCCTGCGCCAAGTATCTCAAGTGTCTGCTTCAGCGTATCGGCTTTTTCAATTCGGCAGTTCTCGAAGCTCAGCTTCAATGCCGCGGCCAGCGCGTCACTGAACAGCGGATGATCATCCACTATCAGCACACTGGACACCTGGTCCACCGGTTTAGGGCATCCCGCAATCTGCATTGCTTCTCCTCCAAAGGGAAAAGTACAGCATTTCCGGATCAGTTCAACTGTTTCGTTTTGATACAAGCGAAAGATACCATAGATAACAAAAGCTTGATGACTCAGATGACCTAATTCTTGAGGAAACTTCTGGCAAACTCCTTCAAATCAGGCGCTGCGGCCTTGGGATCAAAATACTGCCTGTCAAAGTCCTGCATTTGTTTAAGGCGTCTGGATGAGGGTCCGTCGCGGTGCAAGATGGCAGAAGCAGCTTGTCGCAATCCGTCTGCACGACCGGTCTTGGCACAGCTCTTCAAATCACGAACCAGTGGATCGAAAATACCAAAGCGTTGCAGTGCCCTTGAAGCGGCCACCTTGTGACCGGACATGCCCAATACCAAACCGGCCAGAAAAACAACACTGGCGATTGCGGCGCCAGGCCCACCCAACAGCTTTGCTTGTGCGACATCTTTCTCCGATCTGTCGGGGCCTTCCTCTTGGGTAACCGTGCCGTAGGCAATGCGTTGCGGCGAGATGGTGACCTCTCGGGTTTCGCGGGCCACAGTGTCAAAGTAACTGAATTGAAGGGGCTCAACGATGCCAGACGTGCCGTTTGAAGGGCGTATGGTCCAGCGCCAAAACGCATAGGTGACCGGCCCTTCCGGGGTCAGTTCGACAAGCCGTTTCTCAGGATGCGCGAAGATCAGGGCTGACGGCGATGTCAACTCAGGCATTGGCGGAAGCATCTCGGGTGTCGCACCCAAGGCTTCAAGTCGAATGACGCGCAAGACACCCTCACCCGGTGCAAGTTGATCCGGCGCATTCGACCACTGATCCGAAATCTGCAACTTGCGAACCGGAAACCACCAATCCTGCGTGGCCGGTGCTTTCGCCACCTGAATGGTCAGCGGATCTGATTGAATCTCATGTTCGAACCAGTCGTCATTTTCGTCTGTCAAGGTCAACCTGTGCACAAACGGACCAATTGAAAGCTTGCCTGCCTCGACAGGATAGATCGCCATACGTCGGGTAAACACTTTGTATTTCCGACCGTTGATCCTTTCTTCCGACCAACTGTCCGGCCCCAGCTGTGCCCAGCTGAACCCATCAAAGCGGGGCTGAATCAGTTCTTCGCGCGTGATGTGCCGACGGTAGACACCCCGGATCGTCAACAGCACCATCTCGCGGGTGAACGGAACGGGGGCGTCGTCTGCTATGGTAACCTCTATCGACGCCTCGGACGGCAGCACTGTTTTGGACTGCGCCAAAACCTGAACAGGAAGTGCGACGAGAATTAAAACCAGCCACTTCATTCCGGGCTCTCTGCTTCAGGAGGCGAAAGACCAAGCTTTGCCCTGCGCTTGTGTTCCTGCGCAATCCGCGCCGCCATGAACTCACCCGGAACATCGGACAGCTGATTGAGCCAGCGAAGATCGGCAACCATGAACTTGTCATCAAAGATACGGCGCACGCCCAGTTGCCCGCGGCTGTCCAATTCTGCCAATCCCAGCATCGTGTTCGAGTTCGTGACCTCACTACCGGTTCCCGCCGCCCGCGCATTCCCGCGCGCGACAAAACTGTCGGCCTTGGGGCCGGATTTGCGTTCCGGGAAAAGGCCCAAAGCCTCGGGGTCGATCTGCTGCCCCGCGTAAAAGGCGGCCAGCAGATCGAAATTCGCCCGAGCATCCGGATTTCCTTTGGCTATGGCCTGATCATAGGCTTCCAGCGCAGCGGCCAGCTGGCCGTTCCTGGCGTAAGCATTGCCAAGATTAAACTGGTTTCCAGCGCTTTCAAAAGCACTGGCAGCTTTGTCGAAAGTTCCGGCACGGTAGAAGGCAACCCCCTGCCAGTCAGGGTCGGAAAACAGATTTCCAGCCATTGGGTACAGACCAATCGCCAATGCAATGCGGCCAAAGGGGGCAGCGCCGCCCAGCGCAAAGGCAACGGCAATACATGCGGCACCCGCAATCGCGAACCATCTCATGCCCCTGCCCTCCAAAACAAAAACAGCAGGGGGAGCAGTGCGAAAAACAACAGGTACCGTCCCAGATCGTGCCAGAACAGCACCGGATAGTCCGCCCGAATCAAGCGGGTTGCGGCATCATCCGCCAACCAGATGGCCAGATCATCTGACTGGTTCAATGTGAAGACAGCTCCGCCGCCGACAGTGGCGTGGGTTTGAATTTGCGCAGTCGGAGAGTGAACTGAAACCAAAGACACACGTGCCCCTCGTGAGGCAAGAGATGCGACCTGCTGCAAAGAAGATGATCCAAGCCCGTCCCCGTCAGTGAATATGACCACGTCCCCGGCCAGGATGCCCGCCTCTTCCATCCGCTGAACCGCCAATGCCAGTGCGCGTTCGGGTCGCGATCCCTTGTCCGGAACGGTTTGCCCATCGATGAGCGAGAGTGTTTGACCCAATTGGCGGTGATCGGTCGTCATATCCGTGGCGACATAGGCATCGCCCGCGTATACGATGATGCCGCCGGGCCGGGAGCCTAGCGCACTGACACCCAAGCGTCCCATGCTTAGCATTTGTGGCCAGCGGTCGTCATCAGCCACGCTTTCTGATGCATCCACAAGGAACAATACGCCATCCAGATTGCGATAGGTTTGCGCGTCGCGCCGTTCGATTGCCGGGCCGGTCAGAGCAATTGCAATGATCCCGGTGGTCAGCAATAAGGCGGCCGTTGTGAGCGGAAAGGAGCCGCCTTCGATCCGGCCAATCGCAGCCATCGCTTGGACAAGCTGCGGGTCGGTGACCTTGTCCCACGCGCCGAACCCCCCGGCGCGGGAAAGCAACCACCACCCGGCCCCGCACACGACCACCAACAAAAGCCCCCAGACCGGCCTAAGCAGAGTGACATCCAGCTCAATCATCACGCTTGCCTCCACGCCGCCAACAGGGCAAGTGCTGCCGCCATTGCTGCGGGCCAGGTCCAAAAAGATCTGTGGACCTCAGCCGTAAGGCCCGTGCTATCCGTCGCCTCCAATCGATCCAGTGCCTGAGTCACTTCAATAAGATCATCGGTGGTCTTAACGCGAAACGCCTCGCCGCCCGCAACTTCGGCAATAGCACGCAGCGTGACTGCATCGACTACACCGCGTTCACCGAGTTCGGCGCTTTGCAGGTCTTTCGGGCCGAGCGCAATTGTATGGACCCGCACCCCCAACTCAGCCGCCAGTTCGGCCACGCCACTGGGGTTCGTTGCACCCGCGTTGTTCACCCCATCCGACAACAGAATAACGACCCGCGAAGCCGCCTGGCTGTTGGCCAGACGCTTCAAGGCGAGGCCCAGACCATCGGAGATGTTTGTAGCACGGCCCGAGATACCAATCGTGGCCTCTTCGATCCGTCGTGCAACAGCCTCGGTATCAAATGTGAAAGGCGTGGCGAAATAGGCTTCGGACCCGAAAACAATCAAAGCCACCCGGTCGCCGGCGCGACGTCTGGCGAACTCGGATCCAACGCGTGTCACCGCCTCCAAACGGGTGATCTGGCGCCCGTCGAGATGAAAATCATCCCGCACCATTGATCCCGAAAGATCCAAAACAATCGCAAGGTCCCGTCCGGACACTTTCAAAGCGCTAACGGGTTGAAGTTCGCGCGGACCGGACAAGGCAAAAATCGTGAGCGCCCAAATGATCCACAATATGAGGTGGTCCGCCAAAACCCGGGTCTTGGCCTTATTCTGTGGACTGGCCGCCAAAAGCATACCGCCTATGCGGTCGGGGACTGGGAACCCCCGCTCGAAAACCGGCCGAGGTTTGACCAAACGCACGATGACAAAAGGTAATGGTAACGCGAGCAGGACCCAGGGATCAGCAAGTTCAAACACGACCCGCGACCTCCTCTTGCAGGGTCTCCAGATCCGGTCCGCCGCCAGGTTGATAAAGACCGCCAGTCAACTCTTCATATCGCTTCGGATTCTCAACTCGCAGTCTGTGCAAAAGAGCCACTCTAAGGCGATCCACAGACCAACCCGGTCGTTCAGCAGTCTGATCAGATGGACCCATCTGTATGTTTGCTGCGGTCTTGATGCTCAGAAACCGCAAGATGGCAACACAGCCAACTGAGGCCAGCGCTGCGATACCAACGACAGCCGCGTATTCGGCAAACACCCCGCCTGCAGCCTCGGCGGGCAAATGGATGTCGCGCAGGCTGGCCAGCATTGTGGCTTCAGAAAGGGCTTTCTCACTCATGCCACATACCTTGTCGCGAAGACCGACGAAATGCGACGAGAGGTTTGTTCGACCGGGTCACTGGCATTCAAGACAAGCGCAGAATGTGTTGCGACCTTCTGAAACACAAATTCACCGGAAGGCTCTGCCTGGGCCAGATAAACCCGCTTTTGCTGCCCATCTGAAAGGCGGATCGGATACCAGCCTTTTGGCATCTCGTGCGCTTTGCTTTCGGTCACAAGCAGCAGTCTTGGGTTGCGGCGATGATTGAGCCGGTCCAGCACGTCTGAAAAGCCGTCTCCCTGCTGATCGAAGCCAGACGCGATGATAATCTCGGCCCCCGTCGGGGTTAGGCGATCAGCGCCGGCAAGCGCCTGTTCCAGCGTCCAGCCTTCATCTTCACCCTTTTGCAGCGCGGTCAGACTGCGCGCGTGGGCCTGAACCAGACCTCCGATCACGTCCAGCATCCCGCGCGTTTTTCCGCGCAAGGGAACAATAACGGGTGTGCCGGTGGTGAGCGCCAACAGACCAACACGCCCGCCGCTTTCAACCATGAACCACCCGATCAAGGTCAGAGCTTCGGCGGCTGCCACCGAAAGAAAAGCCCGTTGGAGGCCCCAGAACATCGGCGATCGAAAATCAGCAACCAACAGGGCGACGCGATCCTGTTCCTCCTGAAACTGCCGAATATGCATACGCCCTGTGCGGGCGGTTGTTCCGCGATCCAAATGACGAATGTCATCCCCGTCTACATATTCACGTACATCTGCAACCTCGACGCCCTGCCCGCGCTTTCGGGTCAGAAATCCTCCGGGCAGGGCCGTCATTGTTGGGTTGCTGTGGTCGGTCAATGCGATGTGCCGCAATGCAATCAAAGCCTCAGTTGTCAGGCGAACCCCCGCATGTGCCAGTACCGCCGTCACAGCGGCTCGACAGCATTTAGAATGTCAGCCACCAATTCGCGTGGCTTTTTGCCATCCGCAACGGCTCTCCAGGTCAGCACCATGCGATGGGCCAGCGCATCGGGCGCGACGGCGGCTACATCTTCAGGCAGGGCGAAATCCCGGCCCCGCAGATAGGCGCGTGCGCGCGATGCCGAGGCCAGGGCCAACGACCCGCGGGGCGAGACTGCATGTTCAATAAATTCGGCAAACGGACCTTCACGCGTCGCGAGCACAAGTCGTACGATATAATCCCGCAACTCTGGCGCAACGTGAACCGATTGCGCTTGGGTACGGGCAATCTTCAGCTCATCAATCGTCATCTGCTGCGCGACTGGAGGCCCATTCCGTGTTTCAGCGATGACCAGATCGAGGATCTCACGTTCCGTTTCCAGATCCGGCAAAGTCAAAACGACATGCAGCAGAAACCTGTCCAACTGTGCCTCAGGCAAGGGAAAGGTTCCGTCGTGTTCAATGGGGTTCTGGGTCGCCACGACCAGAAAGGGATCCGGCAGGGCATATGTTTCATTTCCAACCGTAACCTGATGTTCTGCCATGGATTCGAGCAAAGCGGACTGCACCTTGGGCGGCGCGCGGTTGATCTCGTCAACCAGCACCAATGTGTGAAACACAGGCCCCGGAACAAATTCAAAGCGGCCTTCCTGGGGCTGGTACACTGGTGTTCCGGTCAGATCAGACGGCATCAGGTCCGGCGTACATTGAATGCGGGCAAAGCCGCCCTCGACGGCGTTCGACAACCATTTGACCGCGCGTGTTTTCGCCAGCCCGGGCGGCCCTTCTACCAGAAGATGACCACCTTCTAGCAGGGCGATTAGAAGGGATTCAACCAGATGCTCGTGACCAACAAGCCCCTGCGACAGATACCCCGACAATCCCGCTATGGCGCGTGGCGGGTTTTCAGGCCTCGTATCCATATGTCCTCCCATAGCCTCTCAGGGCGCATTGCCTGCATTCAGGCTACTCGGAGTCACCTGTTCAGCGAAACACACCAGATGGTATTACCTGGGCACACGAACCGACTTGGTGCAGCCTTCGTCCAAAAGAGCTGCAAATCTGGGATTGGCCAGTGTTTCATCCGTCTGCGCCCATAGGCGATCATATTGGGTATCAATGTATTCGATAAAGCCGGGGTCTATGGTTTGATCCACCGGGGATTGCGCGACTGCGTGCATCATGAAGATGTCAAAGGCACAAAGACCGCTTGGGTTCGAAGCCAACAATGCGCGCATAAAGTCGTGCGAACTCCAAGGCAGACGCTGCAAGTTTACCGGCGTTTCCTGCAGTTTGGACAAAAACCCTGACGACTTGTCATACAGCAGGATGTCCATGCCAAAGGTGAAGGACTGAAACAGCTCTTCCAGCAGAATCGATTTGTGAAAGTCCCTTTCAAGCTTGCCGGGGCGATCATGGGCCGGTTGTTTGACCACGATATGGGTGCCCTGCCCCCGATGGCCAAAAAAGGTCTGCGCCATCGCCGGTGATGTCACCACATAGTTTCGACCCGCAGGCAGTCCAAGCTGGTGGAGTTCACTGAGCCAGTCGATATCTGCTGAAAGGTCCCGGTTGGGAGGGAACCCGGAATACAATCGCAAAACCACGGTTCGACCGGTTCCACAATCCCGCGCAGACGGGCCAGCGTACCGCATGGGTGTCGGGTGGCCGAAGCTGTGTTTCAGCAACTCTCGAAAAGTATCAAGAACGACCAGCGTTTGCGGATGCGGTTGTTCGCCGATCAGGCACAAGGCTGCACCAACCAGATCGCGGCCATTGATGTGAACTGGAATCGCCATATCGCGCCCCAGCATCGTGGACCGAAGCTCATACCCCCATCCTTTCTGTGCAAGTTCGATATAATCGCTCTTTTCCGCGCGCAGCGCGTCTGCAAAAGCAACAATCGCCAATACTTGCAATAATAAATAGCGCATACAATCCCTCGCCAAGTGACACGTATTGTATCCGGAACAGGGTTCTCTCGCAAAACTCTTTAAGGGCCACCTCGATGGAAATGGCGATCCGTTCTATCCCGGCGGACGCAACCTAGAAAATGTCGTCCAAGGCGATTGACCCACAGTCGGATCGCTTCCCGGCTGACAATGACGCCCGACACCGCCAGCAGGTGTTCGGCATCAGCCGTGCTCGACGCTAATCGGTGGTACGCCCGTACCGCGCGCGCAATGGTGTCACGAAGGTAGTGGACGCCTTACAGTCGAGGCATATGAGGTGGAATACCAATGACGCTGACACACCCAGATCAATCCCGGTCAACAATTTGGCAATATCCCGGAGAATCTTCTCGGCGATGCAGGACTGCAGAAAGAGACCAATACGCTACGGCTCTGCTCCTACGCGGGGCTTACATTCAGATGACCAGGTGGATGGCAAATGCGACGGCAGCTCGCCCCACCACGCTTGCGAACCACAAGACCGCGGAACACCCAATAGGCATAACCCGTGTAGGTCAGAATGAACGCAACCAGGATCAGGGTTCCGACCAGTGCGAAAGCAAGGCTTTCGTCCTGGGCAGCGGCCTGCTAGATGCTGAGCGACGGCGGAACTATCATCGGATAGAAACTGATGCGGATGCCGACGAAGAACCCAAGCGCCGAAAGGAAGGGCTGCAGATCCTTCTGATCATTCAGGATCGTTAAGAACACCCAGGTCAGCGCCAGCATGACCAGCGAAACGGCCATCGAGACCAGGCTCCCAGGCAAGTTAAACCAACGTTCGAAGCAGGTCGGATCCTGGAAAGGTGTCAGCAGGCTGAACAGCCCGATCAAGCCCAGCGTCGCGGCACCCAGCCACCAGACATAACCGCGCATCTGCACCTGCAAATCGTGTCAATCCCGGAGCAAAAGGGGTCCACGCGCCGGTGTAAAATCCGGAGATGGCGTACCTGTAGTCGCGAACGGTTTTACTGGTGCGGGGCAACCGACGCAGTAAGCAATTGCTTAGAGTACTCGTGGTTGGGACGACCCGTGCGCAGAGTTTCCGAGGACATTACCTCAACAATCTCACCATTACGCATAACTGCCAGTTTTTTGCACATATGCGCGATAACTGGAAGATCATGGGAAACCATTAGATAAGTCAGCCCGCGCTGTTTGCGCAGATCAGTCAGCAGATTGAGCACCTCAGCCTGAACGCTGACATCCAAAGCAGAAGTGGGTTCGTCCAATAGCAAGATGTCCGGCTCACCGGCCAAGGCCCGTGCAATCGCGACACGTTGTCGTTGGCCACCAGAGAGTTGATGCGGAAAGCGGAACCGAAAACGCTGCCCAAGCCCAACATCGTCCAACAGCCCGGCTACACGTTTGTCGATATTATCCAATCCATGCAGGTGAATTGTTTCGCTGAGAACCTGATCAACCGTGTGCCTCGGATGTAGTGAAGCGTATGGATCCTGAAACACCATCTGAACGGTTCGAAAAAACGATCGGTCCCGTCTTGATCCGGAAAGTGGCTGACCTTCAACGTTGATAGTACCCGACCAATGCGGTGCAAGCCCCGTTATTGCACGTAGAATAGTCGACTTTCCGGAACCACTCTCACCCACAAGACCAAAACTCTCGCCCTGCATTACCTCAAGACTCGCGCCTCTTACTGCATCTACGCGATCGTGCGCGTGACCGAACCAGACATTCAAGTCCCTGATTTCCAGAGCAATCATTTCATCCCCTCACGCTTGGCGCTTCGGACCAGGCCGGATCGCGGGCCAGCACACTCAGGTGTGAGCGTTTGTCATCAAGCCGCGGGAGTGAATTCAGCAGCCCTCTGGTATAGGGATGCCGGGCCTTGTGCAGCTTGTCAGCTTCGCAAACCTCGACAATCCGCCCGGAATACATGATCAGGACGCGGTCGCAAAATTCGGACACCAGATTCAAATCATGGCTGATGAAAATCAAACCCATTCCCCGTTCCTTGACCAGCCCGTCCATAATGTTCAGTACTTGCCGCTGAACGCTGACATCCAGTGCCGAAGTGGGTTCATCGGCGATCAGTATCTTGGGATTGGGAATTAGCATCATGGCAATCATGATACGCTGCCCCATCCCACCTGAAACCTCATGCGGATAAGCCCGCATCACACGCTCGGGATCACGGATAGAAACACTCTCCAGCATCTCGATCGCCATCTTTTTGGCGCGTGCCTTTGAACCGGAATTATGCTGAAGGTAGGCCTCCATGAGCTGCTCTCCAACAGTAACTACTGGGTTAAGTGAGAACTTCGGATCCTGCATGACCATGGAAATCTTTTTGCCACGCACCTCGCGCATTTTGCGTTCGCTGAGTTTCAGCAGGTCTTGACCTTCCAGATTGATGTGATCAGCCTCGACGATACCCGGTTTGCGGATCAGGCGCAGAATGGCCCGGCCCGTCATCGACTTGCCGGAACCACTTTCGCCGACGATACCCAAACGTTCTCGCCCCAGCGAAAAAGAGACACCGCGCACAGCATCAAACACACCCTGCCGGGTCGGGAACCGAACCCACAGGTCTTCGATATCCAAAAGACTCATTGTCCACCATCCTTCGGGTCGAGCGCGTCCCTCAGCCCATCACCCAACAGGTTGAAGGCGAGTGAGACCGTAAAGATCGCAAGCCCCGGTACAGTCGCGACCCACCAGTGATCAAGGATGAACCTGCGGCCTTCTGAAATCATCGCGCCCCATTCCGGGCTTGGCGGTTGTGCCCCCAAGCCAAGAAAGCCAAGACCGGCTGCGGCCAGAATGATCCCCGCCATGTCGAGCGTAACACGTACTATCAGTGACGAGATACAAAGCGGCCAGATATGCCGAGTAATGATCCGCAGCGGCCCGGCACCCTGAAGGCGTATCGCGTTGATATAGTCGGTCGATCGGATCGTAAGCGTTTCTGCCCGCGCCATGCGTGCATAGGGCGGCCATGCCGTGAGCGAAATTGCCAGCACCGCGTTTTCGATCCCTGCCCCAAGCGCAGCTACAAAAGCCAATGCCAAAACAAGTCGCGGGAAGGCGAGGAAGATGTCGGTTATCCGCATGAGGATCACATCTGCCCATCCACCCGCATATCCGGCGACAGTCCCGACCAAAAGACCCGCGACCGGGGCAATGAGCGCCACCAGCGCCACGATGTATAGCGTAATTCGCGCACCATAGATCAGACGGGACAGAATATCCCGCCCCAAGCTGTCGGTTCCAAGCAAGTGTCCTTCGGCGCCGATGGGAAGCAATCGGCTGGACAGATTCTGAACAAACGGATCATATGGCGCGAGGATAGGCGCAAAGACGGCAGCGAAAACGAGAACCACAAGGATTGCCAAACCAACCATAGCCATCGAGTTCGACCGCAAGGTCAGCCAGCCTTTGTACAAGCTGGCCAATCTGGCATGCCGGCGGGATGTGGGTTCGTCGGTCAGCAGCCACTGACGCAAAGTCATGTCGCTCATTTCGACCTCGGATCAAAGAAACGGTAAAGAAGGTCCGAGAATATGTTCAGGCAGATAAAGATCAGACCAACCACCACTGTTCCTCCGAGAACGGCATTCATGTCAGCGCTTAGCAGAGCGGTCGTGATATAGCTGCCGATCCCCGGCCAGCTAAAGATGATCTCGGTCAGAACAGAACCTTCAAGCAGATTGGCATAACTCAATGCGATGACTGTAATAAGCTGTACTCGGATATTCTTGAAGGCGTGGCGCCAGATAACCTGCCGCTCTGACAGGCCTTTGACGCGAGCGGTAATAACATATTCCGCCGACAACTGTTCCAGCATGAAGGATCGCGTCATCCGGCTGATGTAGGCCAGCGAGTAATACCCCAGCAGCGCTGCTGGCAGGATGATATGGGACAAAGCATTTCGGAAGACATCCCAATCTTGAGCTATGGCGCTGTCTACAAGGATCAGTCCTGTTCGCGCAGGAACTATATCTTCATAGAAAATGTCCAGCCGACCTGGACCGCCAACCCAGCCAAGTATCCCGTAGAAGACCAGCAGACCCATAAGCCCCAACCAGAATATTGGCATCGAATAACCAACAAGCGCGACCACACGTGCAATCTGGTCGATCCACGATCCGCGCTTGACAGCAGCGATCACACCCAGCGGAACACCCATAAAGATGCCGATCAACACACCTAGGGTTGCCAATTCCAGCGTAGCCGGAAATACGCGGGCAATATCCTCGGACACCGGGCGGGCATTCAGCAGAGAGTTGCCAAAATCGCCATGCAGGACATCCCAAAGATAGTATCCGAACTGCACCAACAACGGCTTGTCCAGACCAAGCTGTTGATAGACCGCGTCATACGTCGATTGCGAGGCCCGCTCGCCAACGATCGCCAGCACCGGGTCGATCGGCATGACGCGACCGATGATGAAGGTCACGAACAGCAGGCCCAGCATTGTAATAGCAATGGTGCCAACAGTTTTAAGGATGCTCTTGATCCAAAGGATAAGAGGCGCCGCGCGGCGCCCCTCAGTTGGTCTTTCGGCCAGTGCCATTTACTTGGTCACCTGCCAGTATGATGCCGACGTGATCGCCTGGCCGGTCGAGAAGTTAGTTACATTTTCACGCAGCGCCGATTGTTCAATCTGCTGGAACATAATGACAAAGGGTGAGGTTTCACGGAACTCAGCCTGGATTTCTTTGTACATGTCAGCCCGTTTCACGGTGTCGTTCTCAACAACGGCTGCGGCCGTTTTCTCTGTCAGGCCGCCGGTGTCCCAGGAATTTCGCCATGCCAACAGCCCAGTTGCGTTGGCCGCATCCGAATTGTCTGGATTATAGGCAAACGTCCCCGCGTTGGTTTGCGGATCAGGATAATCGGGTCCCCATGCACCAAGATAGACGTCCAGTTCCCGTGCACGGTACCGTGCCAGGATTTGCTTCGCGGTACCAACGGTGATGTTCATGGTGATACCGACCTGAGCGAGTGCATTCTGCATGGACTGGGCGATTTCAATCCGTTCCTGCGCCTCTCGCACACCTACTTCGATCTCAAGTCCGCTAACACCGGCTTCATCCAGCAGTGCCTTTGCTTTTTCGACATCAAAGCTGAACGGGTTCTCATCAGATGCGCCGAGATAAGTTTGTGGCAGGAAATTCTGATGAATTGTGTACTGACCTTTCAGGAAGCTGTCGCGCATCCCTTCATAGTCGATCAGGTATTTGAACGCCTGACGTACCTGAGGTTTGCTGAGCTCGGGATGCTTCTGGTTCAGCGAAACATACATCAGACGGCCCTTCAGCTCATCCGAAATCTTGACACCTGCAACCGATGACACCCCAGCAACGTCTTCGGGGTTCAGGTTGCGGGCAACGTCGATGTCACCACGCTCCAACAGCAAGCGCTGGCTGGCGCTTTCCTGAACGTGACGAACAACTACACGCTCCATTGCCGGGGCACCCAAATAGAAATCAGGGTTAGATTTCAGGGTTACACTTTCATTGGGCTTCCAGCTCACCAAGCTGTAAGCACCTGAGCCCGCCGTATTGGTTTTGAGCCATTCATTGCCCAGATCGCCATCCTTGTCGTGTTCCATTACCGTCTTTTTGTCGACGATGCCACCGATGGTCGCGGTCAGACAGTTCAGAACGAAGGATGTTGCGTAGGGCTTGTCTGTCGTGATCGTCAGAGTGTTACCATCTGCGACTATTGTTTGTTCGACGTTTTCCGGTGTGAAGCCAAACTGGGTCAGGATAAAGGCCGGCGTTTTATTCAAAATGATCGCGCGGCGCAGAGAAAACTGAACATCTTCCGCAGTTACCGGATTACCGGAGTGAAAGGTCAGCCCTTCCCTGATCTTGAAGGTAATCGACTTGCCGTCTTCTGAAACATCCCAGCTTTCCGCGACGTCTGGCTGATATCCTGCATCAAGATCCAGCGGGTCAAAATTCACAAGCTTTTGGTAAACATTCCGGCTGACATCCGACCCGGCAAATTCAAAGCTCTCCGCAGGATCCAGCGTCGTGATGTCGTCGATACGGTTTGCAATCACCAGCATGTTCGGCGGTGTCTCCGCCATTGCCGAAGTCGAGGTCACGGCGAGCGCCAGTCCCAGCGCCGCACCGGTAAGCAATCTATTAAATGCGTTCATTTTGTCCTCTCTGTCATCAGATCTCTCAACAACGGTTACGATCCCCAGGTTTTTTCAAGTACACGCAACCAGTTTTCCTGGCAGAGCTTCTTGACGAGCTCTTTGCCGTATCCATGGTTTTCCATGGCATCTCTCAATCTGGGCAGCATTGAGATATCTGTTATCTCATCCGGCACCACTGCCCCATCATAGTCCGACCCAAGCCCGACGCGATCTTCGCCCAAAACGCCGATCAGATGATCAAGGTGCACGAGCACCTGCGTCAAAGGCACATCAGACAACATCCGTCCGTCTTCACGCAGAAACGCTGCGGCGAAATTAAGACCGACCATCCCGTCGCTTTCCGCAATGGCGCGTAGCTGGTCATCGGTTAGATTTCGCGCATGTGGGCAGATTGAATGGGCATTTGAATGCGTTGCAACCAACGGCGCTTCCGAATATCGCGCCACGTCCCAAAACCCTTTTTCATTGAGATGGGACAAATCCAACATGATGCCAAGCGCGTTGCAGCGCTGCACGAGCCGCAATCCGTGATCTGTCAGCCCTGGACCAGTATCCGGCCCCGATGGATATCTGAACGGCACCCCGTGACCAAAAATGTTCGGCCTGCTCCAGACCGGCCCGAGAGAACGTAACCCGGCTGCATGGAAAACGTCGAGTGAGTGCAGATCGGCGTCAATCGCTTCGGCACCCTCGATATGGAATATGGCCGCCATCTGACCCTGTGCCTTACAAGCCCGAATATCTGAAACCGAGCGGACCACTTTCAACGCACCCAATCGTTCCAGCTCAAGCAAAATGGCAATCTGGCTCATAGCCGCTGGCAAAGCGTCTTCCGCATCGATCTGATCAGGAAGCGGCAGATCATAGCTGGGCTGAACCATCTCTTCCATCTTGGCATCGACGTCCATGGGGGATGGAACCCAGATGGCAAAGAAACCTCCCCCAAATCTACCTACCTTGGACTTGGTAAGATCAATCGCACCTTCGAGACCGGTTACGAAGCGGTCAGCTTCAGCCAAACCACCCGACGAAAAAAGCTTCGATAATACGTCGTTGTGCCCATCGAAGATAAGAGGATATGTGCTCAACTTTGCATCATCCGATCTAGTATCATTTCGATACACGCTAACAGACGCTATCATCATAATTGCAAAAATTATTGATGAGTTTTACTCATAGAGCTAGTCGGAATCATGTGGGTGTCGTGCAATTGAAGAAACCACGCAACTGGCACTCGCTGCCAGAGTATCAAGCACTACGCGCACTCATGCAGTCTGGAACAACCGCGTCGGCAGCACGACAACTTGGCTTGTCTCAATCAGCAGTAAGCCGGTCCGTCAGCAGCTTGGAAGCTCGACTTGGCAGAACGCTGTTTGAGCGCGATGCGGGCCGATTGCGACCCACACAAGAGGCCGTGAGGCTCAATATGCGGCTGGATCCCTTATTCGAGGCATTGGACCGTATCGATGGTCCGGGTGAAACTGTGCAGGAGACACTGCGCCTCGTCGCACCGCCCAGCTATGCGCATAGATATATCGTTTCCCTCATCGCAAGCTTCATTCGAGGAAACCCGGAGTTTTTCGTTAACCTGGAGGTAACAACTTCGGATATGGTTACGCTTGGTATACTTGAGAACCGTTTCGATCTTGCGGTAACCGGGATCGAACAAAGCCGGGCTGGTATCAAACTCATCCCATTTCGCGAGTCTCCCGCAGTTTGCGTTATGCGACCCGAGCATCCGCTTTCCGGGCGAAAGATACTTAAACCGGTTGACCTGCATGAACAGGAGTTGATCGCCCTAACGTATAGACATGGACGGCGCGGACAACTTGACCGATTGCTTCAT
The DNA here is from genome assembly GCF_059612005.1 of Ruegeria sp. CDSA141. NCBI lineage: Bacteria > Pseudomonadati > Pseudomonadota > Alphaproteobacteria > Rhodobacterales > Roseobacteraceae > Ruegeria > Ruegeria sp. CDSA141. Next base: position 35,863 of record NZ_JBXWPT010000007.1, on the reverse strand, counting down.
CAGGTTCGCGCCGAGCCGAAAATAGTTGCAGAAGTCTCCACCTCTTTTGCCGCTGCGGACATGGCACGTGAAGGGTTGGGACTGGCGGTTATCAACCCCTTTCCAGTGTACCACTATCGATCTCCCGACTTGGCATTTGTCCGATTTGAGTCTCCGATGCGGTATCGCGGTCACTTTGTCGTATCAGATCAAAAACCGGTTCCAAGAATCGCGCGGGCCTTCATGCGACATCTTCGATTGAATACACCTCCCGATCCGTTTTCAGACCCAGGCTAGTTCGTCTATTTTAGTGGGTTGTGTCGCACATTTTGGACTTGGTTTGAAAAGAGCACTGGGTCCCGCGTTTGTTGCCTTTGGATAGATCACAAACAGGTACTACCATGTTCTTTTCGAAAGGCAGTCACTTCCCCAAGGATGCGGTTTTTTTTACGCGATGTGCGGGTTGACCACACTGCCTTGAACAGTTGGGTGGCGAAACATTCACCGTTGGTCGCAGCACGCGACCGTTCGAAAAAGCGCCTAACACTGAAATCTTGGCGTATGGACGAAACCCATTTGCGTGTTCGTGGGAAGTGGAAGTACCTCTATCGAGCCATAGACAAAGCAGGAAATACTCTTGATTTATGCGGTCTGTGCGACGGAATCGTCCGGCAACCATCAGATTACTTGCCAAAGCGTTATCCACCAACGGAATTCCAAAATTGATCGTGATTCACAAGAGCGGTGCCAATGCAGCCGGTATGCCTTGGGAGCAAAAAAGGGCGGCGCCAGATCAACCGGCGCCGCCGGAAACGTCTCCGTGATGATGCCACGCCACAACGAAGTTAGTCTTCGTCGAGCAGATCGGTACCGTAGGAGTTGTCGACCGTACAGAGCCATCCACGTGTTTCGTCTTGTACGAAAACGTAGGTGGCACGGCGGTCAATTGGTTCCTTGGCCTCTCCGGTGTGGAGCACCGTTTCCATGATCACCAGCGCCGTACCACCACCCTCGATCACCTGTGCTTTACCTTGCGTGACGGTCAGCGTGTTCCCGAAATGCTTGGCGATTGCCTCGAAGGCCTTCCGGATCTGGACCTTGCCGCGTGCAATCTGGCCAGGCTGAACCACAAGAACGGCGTCGTCAGCATAAAGCTCCACGAGGGTATCGAAGTCTTCGGCATTTATTGCCGTGTCCGCCAGTTTGATCAGGTTGAGAACGTCATGTTTCTGCATCTTAATGTCCTTTCCGGAAAATTTGCATCATGCCGAGGCTGTTTGACTGTACCGCGTCTCCGGGGTGAACCACGAAGAACCACGCCCACCAGATCAGCAACGACTGAAGCGGTGCGCGGATCAGGAGGTAGATCGGTCCCTGAACATGCCCGCCCATGCCGGTGTGATTGAACGCGGCATAAACATTGACTGGAAAGAATGCGACCAAGACGCCGATGCCGAAAAGTCCGGCCAGGCGACGGTTGGCAGGATTTATGAGTCCGGCGGCAACGCCAAGTTCGAGCAGTCCGGTTGCCAGGACGAGCGGCGTGGCAAAGGGAATGAACGGTGGCATCATCCGGGTCATTGCCTTGGTCTCGACAAAGTGGCCGACGCCAAAGAAAGCGAAGGCAAGGGCGATGCCGATGGTACCACCTAAGCGCGTTTTGGATCTGTTGCAAACTTTTGACCATTGACCTTTGTGGTGCTAGCGCCTGGGTAGCGAACGGCATTACCCAGTTGAAGGTTAGTTTATGATTTCTTTCAAAGGTGCACAGTATCCGAAAGACGTGATCCTGTTCGCAGTGTTCTTTTACGTTCGCTACGGTGTCTCCTATCGAGACCTGGAAGAAATCATGGCCGAGCGCGGTGTTTCAGTGGACCACACTACGCTGAACCGATGGGTAACACGGTATTCTGGTGCAATCGCTGAAGCAGCACGTCGCCGCAAAGGGCCATGCGACCTTTCTTGGAGGATGGACGAAACGTATATCAAGATTAAAGGCGCGTGGGTTTACCTCTATCGAGCTGTCGACAAACACGGCAAAACCCTTGATTTCATGCTTTCACGACGTCGAAACAAACCTGCAGCCACAAGGTTCTTCGCCAGGATGTTGGAGACAAATGGATTGCCGAGGAAGATTGTGATCGACAAGAGCGGTGCCAACACCGCTGGCATCAAGGCCATCAACAAAATGCTCAAAGGCTTTGGCTGCCCGATCCCAATTGAGATGGTGAGGCGGAAATACTTGAACAATATCATCGAACAGGATCACCGTTTCATCAAAAGGCGTATCCGGCCGATGCTGGGGTTCAAAGCCTTCACTTCAGCAGCGGCAACGTTGGACGGCATCGAAGTTGCTCACATGATCCGCAAAGGTCAATTCACGCCCGGACTCTGTCCATTTCTACAATTCGCAGAACTGGCCGCCTAACCCATCGGCGCAAAAGCAGGATTCCGAACAACCACAAACTTTGCAACGGAACCCTGTGTACCGCAGATAGAAAAACACAGCGTACAAAACTGCGTCTTTGGGGAAGTGACAGCCTTTCAAGGAGATCATGCTTAAACCTGTTCGAAAACTATTCGGCGGGAACAAACGCCAGATCCGGCGTGCCCGTCAATCGGACATCAAAGTTTGCGACACATCCGCAAAACCTCCCCAGCGAGCTTCAGCGTTGCTTTCGTTTGACCGAGATAATGCATCCGGAATGCTTCGGGTGCCGTGCTGGTACATCACGAGCCATCGCATCCACATTTCCAAGGTGTCGTAGTGCCCCGCTGTTCAGCAACACGCCGCGCCCGGCATCATACCGACGTTGCCCAAATCCGCTGGCAACGCATTCCCAGTCTTCCTTGGCTGCCGCGTTGCGGAACCTCGGCAGGTCGTGCGGGTCATGCCGTCCGGGTGTTGCTGCGACGTGATCGTGTTTCTTCGCATTGCTTTGGTGGGTTAAATGGTGGGACACTTGTGTTGTGCCAGGTTGTTGGACAGTACCGGTTGTCGGCCTCGGCTTGGGACGCATGATCGTCACGACGCCTTGTGGTTTCGGATGCCCTGGGACGGCCACGTGAGTTGCCGTAGGTTTTGGTGTCAACTGTGGAACCTGGCCAGGAACCGCCGTGGGAACCTGATTGGGTGTTGCAGTCGGGACGAGCGGTGGCACAGCAGTTTGACCGGTGGGCTGAGGCGGGACCTGACCAGGAACTGCGACTGGTATTTGGTTTGGTGTCGCGGTGGGCACAAGTGGCGGCACCGCTGTTGGGCCGGTAGGTTGAGGCGGAACCTGGCCAGGGATAGCTATCGGAACTTGATTGGGAGTTGCAGTCGGAACTTGCGGCGGCACCGCGGTAGGCCCGGTAGCCAATGGCGGAACCTGATTTGGAACGGCTGTCGGAACCCGGTTTGGAGTCGCATTTGGAGTCAAAGGCGGAGCTAGGGTCGGCGCTACTACCGGCGTGGGAACCTGACCGGGAACCGCTATTGGTGTCGCGATAGGAACCTGACCGGGAATTGCGTTCGGAACCGCGCCCGGCGCAAGGACTGGAACAGTAACGGATGTGGGCGTTTGCTGCGTTCCCTTAGGCGGCAACTGATTTGCTACCGGCTGAGTTGGGCCGGTAATTTGATTCCCTGTCCCTTGCCCACCGGCCTGCCCGCATCCTTGGCTTGACTGGTGAGGATTCCCCACGCCACGGCACCACCCGTAGTGATTTCCGCCGGCAACGACCTGTGTAGCGGCCAGTTCTGCAATCAAACAAGCTGTCGTAAGTAACGCAATTCTGTTCAGTTTCATAACATCCTCACCAACTTGTTGTCAGAGCAAGATATGCGCCAGGATCGCCAGAGTCAGTCAAAGGGCCGTCTCTCAAGGGAACACCTACGTATCCTGATAGGAATAGGTTTTGCTTAAACTCAATGTCCAAACCCAGACCTGTCGATGCCAGTGTAGCACTTCTCACTTCGAAACTGGCGGGATCATTATTCGAGATGTAACCAACGTCGAAAAAAGCGAAGGGCGTCAATCGATGAACGTTCTGCGAGCTTGGGAAATAGGAATGAGATACTTCGAAGATTGCTGAGATCCCTGAATCACCATCCACTTCGTCAAAGCGGTATCCACGCAACGCATAACGATCACCAAGGAAGTACTCTTCGACAGAGGGTAACCGGTCTGTTGTGTATTGACCCCAGATCTCTGTCCGCCAAGCTGTGTTGGGCGATAAGCCCGGTAGGGGGCTTTCATATCCGATGCCGCCCCTCAAATGCCAGAACGAAGAGTCCCCGTCATCAAAGCTTGCGTCTGTCGTGTCGTTGTCGCCAAAGGACAGAGTTAACCCTGCTTCAAGCGCTTGCCCCTTTGGGTAATTCTGGCCGTAAAGGTAAGTAAGGCCAACGACACTGGCGTCACTCGATAGTGGAACGCCTCCGCTGACTGAATCCGCTTCTGAAAGACGGTAGTCCAGCAGCAGGTATCCATATCGGGCGACATCGCGGATAACGGGGTAACCCAATGCGACGGTGAAGTTTTCCCCGTCGATATCAGTTCTTGCGAAATCGCCAGAGATATCACGCTTGGCGTTTACATTCCCGTAGAAGATCTCACCGTACAAACCATTACTGTTAAGAGGCGTGCGATAGGTAAGAGCGCCCCATAAAGAGTGCTCATCGTCTTTGTCCCAATTGTAATTGCCTGATCCCTCAAATCGCAGCAAATCCCCGACGGTCAGCGTTGAATAAAACTCTTGCACGACATAGAAGCTGAGCGCTTCTCCAAGCTCACGCGGAGGGTTGTCGAGTGTCGCACTGCCGGCTTGTTGGCGCAGAGGCTCTCCCAATACTCTCAGCCTGGCACCTGCCTGATCCGGATAATCAAGTTCGGTCGACAACTCCAAGTCAGGTATGTCCTCGGCTAACATAACCGCCCGCTCAAATCGTTGGAGAGTTATTGGATATGCGGTAGTGAGAGGGCGAAATATCTTTTCTAAGCTTTGGAACGTACGAGTATCTACGCCTTCAATTTCGATGGTTTGAATACGCCCTTCATCAACAACAATGCTCTGCCCATCGAGACCGGGCCAAGCCTCAGCCAAGAAATAACCGTCTTCTCGGTAGATCTGAGTGATCGTTGATGCGACCTCCACCGCTGTAATGCGCCCTGACCGATTGAAGGCCAACTGACCAGCGAAAGTTAAAAGCTCATCTGCGTCATACACCGTTACGCCGCTGACTGAGTGCTGTGATGCAATGTCCCAGCTTTGAGCAATGCTGGTATTTGGAACTGATACAGTGGCCACAAGAGTGCAAATGATCGCAAATACAACCGAGCTGAATACGCGCATTTTTGACAACCTTTAGGAGACCGAGCATGTTGAAGCCCAATCTTATTATGACGTTCGTATGTGTGAACCTAACGCTATTCGAATATATTGATGGGTGATGTTTTTAAGAAACACAGTAAACAGAGCGCAGTTTTACTTAGTACGACGCTCATACGACGGTACTCAGTCAACTAACCCCGGTTTCCAACCAGTTAGAGCAGAGAGAACTAGTATGAAAGTCCTCACAACTCCGGTTGCTCAAAAACATAAAGCCGCGATTTCTTAGCATCGTCTGTCAGGATATAAAGAAGCCCCTTGGTTTCATCGAGAGCGATCCCTTCAGGATGTTTAACTTCCTTTTGATTGCCATCTTCTGTGAACGTCAAACTTATGGACTTTACTGACTTGGATTCTGGATTGTAGACGAAGATCTGACGACCTTTGTCACTCACAATCCAAAGAGAACGTGAGGACGGGGACCAAGCCAAGCCGCTCAAATCCAGTTCATCATCATCCGCACGCTCGGAGATAAAGCCTGCTTCACTCGCTAAAGGAATGATCTCGACAATTTCGTCTAGCTCTGGTGATACGACCAATAACAACCTTGGTTGTCCCTCAATGCCAACGAAGACCCTCCCGGATTTCGGGTCAACGGCGATACCTTCGGGTCCCTTGTTCAATGGGTTGCCGACAAGCAACTCAGCGGCGGCCGGGTAACCTGTAAGAGTTGTGAGAGGTATTGTTGTCAATTGAATAGGGTCGGTTGGGTGCACGACTAGAATTGATCGATCAGTTTCCTGAAGCACCAAAACAGACCCATCATTGCGCGACGCGACGCCCTCCAAATCTGATCCTGCCAATGCTGGCAACTTGAAAGAGTTTCCTAGTACCCCGTCGATCCCAAGTAGGTGCAGTTTAGGTTCGGCATCACTTACAGACCACAAGAAGCCTTCAGCGTTAGACATTGCCAAACCGGAAGGCTCGGAAAATCCCTCTGATTTGTCTGCCACCTTGAATTTATCGACCAGAACCAAACCAGCACTTTCGGCGTAGGCAAAATCGGTCCAAGGCAAGAAGGCTGCCGCAACCAAGCTGGCCGTAAAAGCGAATCGTCTAAGTTTACAGAAACACCGTGAAATTGCAGGTTTTGACGGAAACACTTTGTTTTCTGCCATTCAATTTTCTCGCGTGTGGAACACATCCCTTTATCGCGTTCTTATCACAGTTCGACTGCGATGTCGTAAGAATGCTCTTTGAACTCTTTACCTGATCCCGTCTGTTGCGATTGAATTGAATGGGGCACGATATGCCTGCGGTGAAGCGTAAGCCTTTGGCGTGAGCAAGAAGGAAGACAAGTTGAATACGACTCTCACATTCGTGACCGTGTTGTTGATGCTGCTGTTGCCAGGTGCTGCGGTGTCACAAGTCGACCCTGCGACGATGCTGGCCGGGGCTTCGGGGTCGGAAATTGTAGTCGAACGCCGATGGACGCAATTTCGTGGCAAACAGGAACTGTATTTCTTTACTCTCGATGTGATCGTCACAATCATTCTGGCTGGCTTGATCGTCTATCATCCGGTGAGACGTAAAGCCCGTAGAAGCGTCCGCGACATAGTTATGCCAAGGCTCTTCTTCCTTTATGCGCTTATCGGCATGGCGGTTGGATTCTTGGTAGTTCAGCACGGGTCAATGATTGGTTTCGTTATCTTTGGCATCGGTGCGTTGCTTAGGTTCCGCTCCAATCTGGATGATCCGGTCGATACAGTCGAAATGATAATCGTGACTGTTCTTGGTCTTGCGGTCGGTTTGGGCTTGCCACTGATGGCCACACTGGTGGCGATTGTATGTTGGTGTTTCATTTGGCTCGGCGGAAGAAACAAGGGCGTGGAAATTTCGCTCAAAGCTTCAGACGAAGAAAACTCATTGAACGTCAGCGGAGACATTGAAGCCATGGCAGCAGACGCTGGCTGGAAACTGGTCAGAAAACACCACGTTCCGGGCAAATCTCGCGTTTCTTTGCTTTTCATCACCTCGGGTGGACTGTCGGAAGCCCGGATCGAAGAGATGATAAACGATCTGGTTCCTGAAAAAGTTGAGCTGAAACTCAACCTCTAGTCATTTCACAAGGTCTAATCGTTTCAACACCGCATTCGGGGATCTGATCTCTTTCGGGAGCGACTTGAAATTTACCGACCTTTCGAAATCGGGCCCTCGATATACTGCTATCCCAAACTCTCCGTTCGGCTGGAACGTAACATGAGTGAAGCTGTGAGGCGATCTGGCGCTATCGCCAATAAGCCGCCGCGGGCCACCGCCCAAACATGCCTGAGAAACATAAGCCACACCGTCTTTCCAACCCGGGTAGAACGCATGATGGTGGCCCGACAGATGCAGAACGACACCGCTTTCCAGATAGATTTTCTCAAGTGTTGGGTCACCGATGATTTCGCGTTCGCGCTGGATCGCGAAGGGCCAAAGCGGAAGATGACTGAAAGTGACAATCGGGTCTCCATTTGCACCCAGTTCCTTTAGCCGGTCCTGCTGGTCGCTGGATAGCGGCCCCAAGGTCGTAGCGTCCAAAGACGCAAACGTTACGCCCTGCATCTCAAAAGCGTAGAAGAACGGGTAGTCATCCGAAACCAGGAAGTCGACGTCTGGTTTTCTCGGCGCCCATTCCTCTGCGTATATTTTTCTTTCACGCTCGAACCCACGGTAGGCGGAGGCATCATGGTTCCCAGGCGTGACCGCAAATGGAATGCCGGCAGCCTCTAAAGGATCTGATACGGCCTCGTGAAACGCCTTCCACATCTCCCTGACCTGTTTGTCGGATAAGTTGGGAATGCGCTGTCCCGCAACCATATCTCCGGTCGAAATAACCAAATCGGGATCAATCTCGACTATCCGCTCAATCGCCTTGTCCACGCGGGCATCGTATTTCACCGAACCGTAGCTTCCGTTCAGATCCGATATGACGATGACATCCAATGCCGCCGCTTTGCTGGCGAGCAGAGTTGTCCAAATGATCACCGCAACAAGGGCAGAACGCTTACGGGTCATTACAGTCCACCGCCTCTACCTCGGTGTCGTTTCTCAAAAAGAATGCGACAGGGTTCAAGTCGAACATCAAATCACCACTAGAACAATTGTTCTTTAGGATGGACGTTGCCAACGCGGTGTTCTTCACCACTTGTGCAATCTGACTGTCAGACAGCCCAAGGCTTTGCGATAGCCAGTCATAAACCGGGCCTTGGGTTTGAAGGTCACTATTCAATGCAACCAAGCGCCGGTACGTGCTTGGAGAGAAGTGCCGCATTTTCTCTAGCATTTGAGTGGATTTTGCGAAGTTGGCATACTCGACCCGCCCACCAGCATCATTGTCGTTTAGATTGCTGCGACGGATCAATAGTGCCTCGGCGGGAATATCTCCATCGTTTGGCTCATGGTGCTTGGCTTTCTTGTGCTTCAGCTTTCCGTCTTCGACCCAATACCAATAGGGTGTGAAGTCTATGTTTCCTACGCGGTCCTGCTGGCTAAAGATGAAATCGAGGAGAACAATCTCGGTAAGTTCTTGCATCCAAAATGCCATCTGTTGGTCGCTGACATCGGGACCGAGATCCTTGTTGATCATCCGGTCTTTTCGGCCTTCTCCGACGCCCTCTGCGATTGCCCCTGACAATGGTTTTGAAGAACGTAAAGCCAAGAAAGCTGGGGTTTCCTGAAAATCACGGTTTTGTCCTTTCCCCCAACCAGATTTGCGGGTGCCGTTGATTTCCGAGCCGTATCGATGCCCAGGACTGTCAAGCAGTACACCGTATATTTGTGTTCGATCTGCGGTGAATAGATCATCGGCCGGTTGGTATGTGTTCGGGTCGGCATCCGCAGCTGCGAATACCCGCCAGCCTTCGTGGTTCATGCGCCCGCCATGAGAGCCACCAGAAATCGCAAGGCCAGGCTCTGCGACCTCGGAAAAATGCGCCTGGGCGTCCATGCTACGCCAAACGGCGACTGGAACTTTGACAGTCGCGTCGAAATATCTGGAGAAATGATAGTAAAGCAGCGATGAGGTGGAAAACGTTCCACTGGTGCCCTTTTGGTTCATGGTGGACTTGAATTTAGCCACCCTGTCCTTGGCCAGATCTTTTGCCGCTTTCCCCTCTTTGCAAGCGTTTCTCTCGAATTCAGAACGGTTCCCCGTGTAGGGTCCTTCCGAAATATCGTAGACGGCCATTCCTGGGCTGGTGCTCCAGGATTTTGGGCAAATAGCAATTTCGGAGGCATAGAAATCGATCTCGCAATAGGCTGTTTCTTCCTCAAGATCGCTGTTCTTATACTCGCCCGTTGGAACTTTTTTGATCCGAATACAGCGTTCAGCAACGCCGTAGGGACTATCAAATGTAGTGGCTTCACCGAGAACATCGTCGTTCGCCCACAAGACAGTGGGTGCAATGAAAGCAAGTGACCCCAGAAGATTGAACTTCATTTGGATAGTCCTCCCAATATCATTTTGGGCAAATCGCTGCCTGTTGATCGGTGGAGATCTTCAATTTTGGGTCGACACTGAAGTTGGCGAATTTTGAGTCAATCCACTGGTCGCACCCGCCTGAACATGGGGCCCCGTTTCGGGCATCATTCCAATATTCCTTGGCCCTTTCTTCCGTCCAACCACAAAACTGAACGAGCGCCATTGCCGACAATGCCCCGGAGGAATGAACGCCCCACATGCAGTGCACCAGAACAGGGCCCTTTCCAGGGTTTTCAATCACGTCGTGTATGGATGCCATGACAGCGCTGGGTCGGGAGGATCTGGCGCCTTGATAGTCAAAGGTTCCGTTTCCGCAACTGGTGCGACCGTATTCAGTGTTTTTTCCAAAGTCGGCATAAAACCCGGTTGAAAACCCTTCATCACACAGAGTTTCGCGTTGTCCTTCACTCAGGCCCGTTCGGTCTTTGTCGCCACCTTTGAAACCAGAGCGATACAATACTCCACTTAAGACTGGGCGAAAGAAAGCGACGCCATCAACACCTCCGTCGCCACCCTTTGAAAGCATTTGACCGTTGCTTGGCCCACCGTTTCGACTGGTCACGTCGGAGTTCGCAGAGGTCGCGGCCAAAACTGCCCACATCAATAATGCAATGAACCGCATGCATGCTCCTTTGTCAGAAAAGTTTGTGAGAAGATTATGCGGAAATGTCAGATAGGCCAAACCAAGTTAATGATCAGGACAACCACAAAGTAGGCTAAAACAACCTTCCAATTCCACTGATGCTTGTTTTCTTCGTTGATCACCCCGGCAGATTTCAAAACGAGGTTTGTGACTATCAAAGCTGTGACAGTCACCACAGCGTGTGCAAGATCGAAGTGCATTTCTCAGCCTCCTTCACTTTAATAAACTAATCCAGACAAAAATCAGCAGTCGGCGGAAGGAAGCATGGTGACATCTGAATACCGACCCTCAGATGTAGTAATGCGCGCGCAAGCGCCTGTATTCCGGTTGAACCAGTACGATGTCAGCCCTTCGCTGCGGATAAGTTCAAAACCAAGATTCTGAATCCCCGTTTCAGCCTGACCGGCGCGCGCACCTTCAAAGGGCGAAAGGTCGCTTGAATTGCCGACGGTTGGCGACACAGTATCCACTGATCCCCCGGTATCGTCACATGCCGCCAAAGCAAGGGCACAAACTGCACCTCCAAGCAGCGATAGATTGGTTCTCATTTCTTCTCTCCCTTTCTGGTCTCCAGCAATCCAAAAATCCAGTGCAACTCACGCATGGACTTACTCGATTCCAAATATGACGTTGTAGTCAACTTGCGCATTTCCCCGGTTAATAACTTCAACGACATGGTCGCCAGATTGCCAAAGCTGTCCTCGATACTCTTTGTCCGCCGACATCAACTTCAGAAGCTCCGAGTCATCAGGGTTGCGAATGACGTAGTCCAACGACCCGTTTCGTGGCGCGACACGCACATACAGAAACTGTTCGTTCTGCGCGCCAAGGACATATTGATGAGAGGCGCCGGGCGCGAGTTGGCCGACGAGTTCGGCACCGGTGGACCCGGCATCGAATTTGACACGTTGGCGACCGGTAGACCCGGCGGCACCGTCCAGGGCTCCACCGCCATCATCCATTGCTTCGACAACCGACATCTCGCCGATGCTTCCATCCTTGTAAGCGATGCAGCGCCAAAGTGTTCCGCCTGCGTCTCGCAGCATGACGAGCGTACCAGCTTCCGAGAACTCTGAGCTTTCAATCGTTCCGGATTGACCGTCTGGTCCACCAACCTGTCGCAAATGGTCGATACACACGTCGTCGGCTTCCGACATTGCAAGAGCAGCTGTGCCCGAAATTGCAATCATGGGTGTGAGGAGTTTGAGTAAACCGAATTTCATCAGATGGTCCCCTGTTGGCTTGTCCTTACAATTTTGTTCCGTACAAAGCGGAACCTCACTTCGCTTCTCGTAACTTTGATAGAAATTCATCGCATGCCTGTGCGCTGCCGACGATCTCGTCTGTTGGTTCAATACCTTGTAGCGATGCCATCTCGGAGTTTACGCGATTGAGGATCTGATCCGCTTGCTCGGCGGTGATCAGGTTCTCGGCTTGTGCTCCTTTCAATGTGGAGCAGACACCGGCGGACAAACCTGTCGCAGCACCGACACCCATTGCGGCTCCGCCACCTAAGGTCATCGCCCCAACCACACCGAGGACCAGCCCGATCACAATACCCAAGATCACTTTTCCCATGTTTTCCTCCCTTTTGGTGAGAAAGAGTTCAGCCTTCACTACTGCCGCAAACTGCGTGCCCATCTGCAAATCAAGACCAGCACTAACAGGTTGAGAACCGGTGCAAGCGCCGCGAACCACGGTTTAACTGGCTCTGAAACCAAGTCCGATACAAGTATCCAAGGCAGTCCCAACGGCAAAAGGAACACCCCGGACAAAGGGTCTCTTTCTTGTCCGAACCAGCCAAATGTACCTGTCAAGAACGCAACCAACGCCAACAGATACAGGATCGCGAATACGATGATGATGGATTTACAAACCAAGTCGAGCCTCAGAAGATCAAGCCAGTGCTGCGCAGCCGATTTCGGCTACGCAGCAGACTGCTCACAATGCGCCTTCGTCGCCCAGGAACTCGATACCAGCTGTCGCGCCATCACTGTAAGCAATACAATTCCAAGGGGCACGATCCTCGCCAACGCCTACAGTGACTTGTGTTCCAGCCTCGCTAAACGCAGATGAGAGCACCACGACTTGCGAATTGTTCGTCGTGTTGGCTACATCTCGCAAACACGCCTGCTGAGCCGGCGTGAGCTCGGCGGACGCGCTTGATGTACTCGTGTCGTCGCAGGCCGCAAGCAGTGCGAAACATATCGCGCCTGCAATCATCACCATCTTGTTAGACATTTTCTTCTCCCTTTGGTTCCCTTGAAATTAATAAAATTGGATGCGCTTGTTTGAAGCTCTCGCGTCTGTGCAGCCAATAGAACATACCTCGTTCCTGTGACTGTCTTACCCAAAACTTGCCGCGGAGGGCTTGGTCGGCGGAACGATTTTTCGTTGACTACCGAGACCGCCAACAACGCGTGATGGCTGAATGGCGTCACTGCAAAAAGCTAGAGCGAACTCTGGAGGGAGGGCCAGTTCGTTGAGTCTAAGCATCGCGTCCTCCCAACGCTCGATCATTATTAAAGGCCTTCCGACCGCCAGCACTCACTCTAGCAGTCGGAAGGGCCCGATAAATCGGGCGACACCGACAACAACGGAGGTAAAATAAAGTTGAGTCGAATTCGCATGTTTGAATCTTATTTTTCATAAATCAATATTTTTTCCGCGCGTAAAATTCTTTACGCTCTCATGCGATAGGCTTCTACTTTCAAACAAAAAAGTAAGTGGGAGCATCCATAGGGGCGAGTGTGTTCTCCTGAGCTGAGCCTCCCCAACTGAACTGGTCCACCCCTATGTTTAGGAAACGGAGGACCAAGAATGGCAAACAAGCGACCGAAGCCTGAAGAGATTGTCTCGAAGTTACGGCAGGTTGAAGTTCTGATGGGTCAAGGCATGTCCCGTCTTGATGCGATCAGACAGATCGGAGTTGTTGAGCAAACCTATTACCGCTGGCGGAAGAAGTACGGTGAAATGGGTGCTGATCAATTGAAGGAACTGAAACGGCTTCAGGAAGAGAACGAGCGGCTGAGACGCGCAGTTTCAGATCTGACGCTGGACAAACTGATCCTGACGGAAGCCACAAAGGGAAACTTCTGAGCCCCGCTCGTCGTCGTGCCTGCATCGATCATGTCCGCAGCCAGCTCAAAGTATCTGAGCGACGCGCCTGCCGCGTGCTTGGACAACACCGGTCCACGCAACGGCGCGTCCCACAAGGTCGCGCAGACGAAGACCGGCTGGTGGCCGACATGATCGAGCTGACCCGTCAATATGGCCGATATGGCTATCGCAGGATCGCTGCACTGCTGAGAGAGGCTGGCTGGTCTGTCAGCGATGGGCGGATTGAACGGCTTTGGCGGCGAGAGGGGCTGAAAGTGCCAGTGAAACAACCGAAGAAAGGACTGCTCTGGCTGAACGATGGGTCGTGTGTTCGGCTGATGACTACCCATCGATGCGTGATCTGATGGCTCAGATCATCACACCGGGTGCAAGCGACGAAGAACGGCGTCAAACCGCTCGTGATATGCGCGAGATGATTTCACCGAAAAACATGGGCCGGTATCGCGATGTCATTGATTACATAGATATCCGACATTTGTTGCCTTCCGTCGAGGTTCCATGCCTCCTGTGCCATTCGACGGGAGATCGAATGCAACCTGTCGAACAGGGGCAGATATTCGCCAAAGGCCTGCCGAATGCGCGTCTCATTACATATGAAAGCAACAATCATCTGATGACCCGGAATGACCCGGAGTGGCCACGTCTTGAACGCGACGTAACTGCATTTTTGTTCGCTCACAGTTGAATTGCTCGCGTGGCTGTCAAGATTAGGAGCAGCATGGCAGCACCGAATTATCCAGCGTCAGTTTCGGGCTCACTGCCGTCCGATGTCGGTGCTGCGTGATCGAAGGTGAGGGCAGTTTGAAACCCGCCGTTGGCTTTGCGGACTATACCTCTGATACTTATCTGTGTTTGTTTGATGCGCCGACATTCGCGCTTCGGCAGCCAGCGTTCGGGCAACGCGCCGCGAAAGATGAAGGGGAGCCCATACTTCCCCGATGCTGCGTGCCGCACCAGCGGCGGCCATGCCGATCGTGCGGACTTTCGCCGCTAGCGCAAAGTCCCTGCGGGCATGGAAGCAGAAGCGGTTCAGGTGGGCGGTTTCCGGAGCTTGGCCGCGGATACGGCCTATGGCAGCTTTGTGAGTTCTCAAACTTATACTTCAGTGTTAGCATTTTCGAATGTCGGACACTTGCAAAACTACCAGACTGGAACGTCCGATCTCTGGAAACGTGAGCGCGCTTGAAAAATCGTCGACGAGGAGACCCATGATGCGCTTGGCATTCGCACTTTGCATTGCCTTTGCTGTCCCGCTGATGCCCGCCAATGCCAGGGCGCAATCGGCGAGCTTTCAGGAGCGTATAGCCGGTGCCGAGGTTCGATCTGGAGTCTTCGACCTCTACCAAAAAGACGGCGATCTGTTGCTTGCGATACCGCGCGACATGTTCGAACGCAGCCTCATCTGGTACGCCGAAGTTTCCAGATATCCCACCGACGCAGTGGCATTCGGCGGAAACGCCTTGGGGGCCCGCCTGATCCAGTTGGAACGGCGGCCCGATCGGATCATGGTGCGGTCCCTTTCAGGGACCTCGTTCGAAAAGGTTTCGGGCGATCCCTATTACACTGGCGGGCGTGACAAGCTTCGCCCTGTGAACCTCGCTGTGGAACGCGCCAACCTTGGTCCCATCATCGTCGATTTCCCGATCCTCGCGGAAAGCGACACTGGCGCCGTACTTGTGGATTTGCAGGAGGTGTTTGGGGGCGATATCGCCGGTTATTCGGTCGCCGCCCAATTGGCATCTACCGGCCTCGCTCCCGGGTCAAACGACCCCGACCGATCCTACGTTGCTGAAGCATCAGTTTATCCCGACAACCTCTTTGTCCGCTCACAACTGACCTTCGAAGCGACCGATCAGGTCGGGCTGGCACAGCCGATTTCGTTGGAAACGGCGCATTCGATTGCCGTGTTGCCAGAAACCCCGATGGAGCGTCGCCCCTATGACGACCGGGTTGGGTTTTTCTTCACCGAATATCTGGTTTTTGAAAGCGCGTTCGGCGACGTGCAATCACGCGACCGTGCCGCCCTTCGCTTCCGCCTGGAACACGCCGACCCGGATGCACCACGCCCGTCGGACCCGGTTGAACCGATCGTTTTCTATCTATCCCGTGAAATCCCTGATCGTTGGCGTCCCTACATTCGCCAGGCGGTTGAGGACTGGAAGACCGCCTTCGAGGCCGCGGGCTTTACCAATGCAATCATAGCCCGTGACGCGCCAAGCCGGGATGAAGTCCCGGGCTGGTCCCCGGAAGATGTTCGCCACAGTGTCATCCGCTGGGTTGCACAGCCGGTGCAGAACGCGATGGGGCCAAACATCCACGACCCCCGGTCCGGCGAAATTCTCTCCGCCCATATTCTGGTTTGGCCGGACGTCTTGAACCTTTTCAGCCGCTACTACTATTTGCTGATGCACCGGACCGATCCCGCCGCGGCCAAACTGCCGCTGCCGGAGGAATTGCAGGGGCGCATCCTGCGGTACGTCGTGTCACATGAGGTGGGCCATACGCTCGGGTTGCGGCACAACCACCGCGCCTCGACGGCCTGGTCGACGGCACAGCTCAGGGACCCGTTATTCACTGCGGAGAACGGCAGCACGTCCTCCATCATGGCCTATGGGCGGTTCAACTACGTGGCGGAGCCGGATGATGGCGTCACGCAACTCATTCCTATCATTGGCTCCTACGATCGGCACGCCATCCGATGGGGGTATTCCTCCGATGTCGACGCAGAGGAGCTTGATTCCATCGCGGCGGAAGCCGAGGAGCGTCCGGAACTCATTTGGGGAGCAGGCGAACGTGGCGAGGAGTATCTTGCCCAGTTCGATCACCGTGTTCAGACTGAGAACATTGGGGCAGACAGGATCTTGGCAACGCGTGCGGGGATCGCCGCGCTGCACGCGAGCCTTGCGGCGTTGCCCCTGGCAGTAGAGGACGCGCGCAATCCACAAGCCATGCTAGAGGAGACCTACGGAGACGCGCTCAATCGCTATGTCGGTATCGCTGGAAGCGTCGGCAAGCTGATCGGCGGTGTCACACAGACCTCCGGCGACGACCGACCGTTCGCCTATGTAGACCCTGAAGAGCAGAGGAGAGCCGTAGAGTTTCTTACCGGTGAAGCCATCCATGGCCTCAGTGCTTTTGCAGACCCGGACTTGCTCGGACGTTTTCGGCCCGTCGGAGGGTTGATTTCGGTCGAAAACGCAGCGGCGCAGATCATGGACGAAGTCCTGAACCGGAAGAGCGTCAGGATGGTTTACATGCAACGTCGTCTCCTGGGCGACACAGCCATGTCGCTGCAGGAATACGTCTCGCTGGTCACCGAAACACTATTGAGCGATCTGCCGTCAAAGGAACTGGTTTCGCCAGCGCAGAACGGTGCAATAATAGCCTATATCGACATCCTGACCGACCTAACCACCGAGGATGGCAATGCCGAGGATCTTGTCGCACTGGTCGATGCCGAGTACCCGTTGGAGGTTGCCATGGTCGCAGTTGGCGGACTGAAGGGAACCTCCATCGGGGAGATAGCGAGCGCGGAACTCGACCGTGTGAACGCTATGCTGGGTAAGGGTCTTTCCGAACAAGGCGAAGAGGAGCAGTAGCGGTGCTGGCTCGTCGGTCCAGCGCAAGGATTGAAGGCCAAAAAGAACCCATTCTGTTTGACGAAGTCTGATGGCGCACTAGGCTTGGGTCTAAGTTGGCTGACATGGAAATCTGAAAGGACATTTTCAATGCTAAAAACTATCGGCGCGTGCCTTACATTGATGGTTGCAGCCAATGCTGCCCAAGCCTTTGACAGGCAGATAACCAACGCCCTCAAGACCTGTCACGACTACCTGTGGCAAGTTCCCGAGTTCGCAGATCTGCCCAATGCTGCGATTTCGGTGTTCCCCGCTTCGGAAAACGGCGACACCATCGTCGTGAACTGGAATGTCAACTGGGACCAGCCGACAATTCAAGCCGCAGGTAACTGCACGGTCATTGGCGGCAATGTCGAAGGGTTCGAGGATTACACCAAGTGACATCGCAAAATAGACGAGCTCTGGCACCGGCAATCGTCATCTGTCTGAGTGTGCTAGCCGCCTGCGACGCCAGTGAAGACGAGGTGCGGACTGCCGCGACCATCGGGGCCTCGGCTGCGCTTGCAGCCGAGGTCGCTGAGGAAACCAACAAAGCGACCGATTACGATGCCATCGCACAGGAAGCTGTCTCCGATGTGGATACATCCGATTTCGATGCGCTCACGAAATAATCGCGTTGTACATGGGCCGGATGAGTTATGAAATGGTTGGTATGGACTGGGACCTTGTGCTGTCTGGCGCTTGCCGTCGTCGTTCTGGCCGTTCCACAGGTTCGGTTTCTGTTCTTCGGGCTTCCGGAGCAACGGCTGGAAGGTAGCGCAGTTTCCAAAGCCGAAACAGGATCGGCGCCTGTTGCCGAGGCGACCCGAGTTCAAGTGGAACAGGCGTTGCGAGATGCGGGCCTGAGCGAAAAGCCACTTCTGGGCGACATTTCTATCTCCGGTCATCTCGCCCGCCTCGATGACGGTGTGGTCACATCCCAGCAACTGATGGAATATGCCGAGGGGCTTAGGGCGCTCGCTCTTCGAACCGGTGATTTCGGCCGCCAGATTCCATCGACCTTCTGGGACGTGGATACCGACCAGTTGCGCGCAGATGGTTGGGATGCTTATCGCGTTGTCGACGCGCTTGCGTCAGTAGAGGGCGAACCATACCTTGAAGCGCTCGGCGGCGCCTACACCCGGTTTCACGCCTTCAAGCTGGCCGAGATGTCAGGGGGCGGCACTGATGACACGGCGCTCGACACGGCGCTTGACCTGTTCCAGGCAGCAATCAAACTGATTGAGATAGTTCCGCCGGAGCACATGCTGGAGACTTCGGAATACATTCGCGGAAGGGAGCAGGCTGCGCTCTACCTCTGGCAGCAATTGATTGTGGGGTCCTCGCGCCGCAACCCACTCACACATATCAAGCTGTTCAACCACGGATTCACCACGCGGTTCCATGTCGGAACGATCTGGCAATACGAAACCGGGATCGCACTGGACAACTCATCGATCTGGGGCGTTTCCGGCTTCGCACCCGAATTCGTTGGCCCGCCGGAGAACAACAACCAGGTCGAACATATGTCGATCAGCATGACGGTTCAGGGCATCCTGCGAGAGCCGCTTCTGGTCCTTGAGGCCTTCGAGGAGTTCGAGACCCTTTCCGGATCGGCCACCGCAGCCGAGGCAGCTGCCGACGACGCGTTGAATGCTGCGATCCAGCAGGAGTTCATTCCCGGTTTCGAGGACGATCTTCCGTCGGCAGTTGCTGCGCTGCGTGAGCAACTGCATGAGCGCTAATTGATTCAATCGCCAGTAATAACTGCAGCTCGCAAAAAACGGTTTATGAAACCCACCTGTGACCAGCACATTTTGCCGAACAAGGTGCCCTTAGCGGTCGTCCGCTTTGAGTTTTGACTAACGGCCGCACTGCGTCGTTCGCTACACGCGGAGTTATGTTGCACTTGCGTAGCCGTCACAATGCGAGAAGGCCGGCAAAGCTCAGTTAGCCGTCGTCTGGCTGAGTTTGGTGAGCGGCAGGTTTGTCCGCGCTGCCGACATCTGGCCAAGTGTTCGATTTAAACTCTTAGTTCAGCTTCCGACATGCACCGGAAGTGTTTGAGTTCGCCCCAGATGCGTTCGGCAGTCTCCTTTGTTGGATAGCTCTGGCTCAGAAAAACCACGACCTCCGATCTCGCGTACCTGGCCGAGCGCTTTATCTCGGCAACAACAAAGCTCGGGTGGGCGAGATGTGCTGCTGTCACTGAACTAAGCAACTTTGGCATCTGTTCGCCACGTTTCAGGAATGTGCGCGCTGCTTCCACGCTCGAAAACACCCTCGGCGCTCCGTTGGCCAAGCCCTGAGGTGACACCCGGATGGCGCCGTTCTCAAGCAAGCCATCTGTTATTGCGGCATCGAGACGGTCTGGGGTTGTCAGAGATTTTGGGACAGATGGCGCTCTGATCTAAGAGAGAGCGTGGCTCATCTGGTTGGATTGATTATGCGGCGGATTTGCGGTGAAGCAAGCGCCGGGTTTCGATGGTCTTTCGCTTGATCCTTTCTCGTTGTTTTAGAATGGTCTGTCCGCGTCCGAAGTAGATATCAGCGGGCGTGAGGTTTTGTAAGCTTTCGTGGTAACGCCGGTGATTGTAGTGATCGACGAAAGCATCGATCTGCTGCTGAAGGTCACCGGGCAGATAGTAGTTTTCCAGCAAGATGCGGTTCTTGAGAGTCTGGTGCCAGCGCTCGATCTTGCCTTGGGTTTGCGGATGGTATGGCGCGCCTCGAACATGATCCATTTTCTGATCTTCCAGCCATTCGGCAAGCTCACCAGAGATGTAGCTGGACCCGTTGTCGCTGAGCAGGCGTGGTTTGTGCAGAATCGTCGCCTGATCGCAGCCCGAAGCCTGCAAAGCCAGGTCCAGCGTATCGGTGACATCACTGGCCTTCATCGTCGTGCAGAGCTTCCAGGCGATGATGTAACGGCTGTAATCATCGAGGATGGTCGACAGATAGAACCAGCCCCAGCCGATGACCTTCAGGTAAGTGAAGTCGGTCTGCCAGAGTTGGTTCGGCCGAGTGGTTTTGTCCCGGAACTCGTCGGCCGCCGATAGAACCACATAGGCCGGGCTGGTGATCAGGTCGTAAGACTTGAGGATGCGATAGACCGAAGCCTCTGACACAAAGTACTTTTCTGTGTCGGAGAAGCGAACTGCCAACTCACGCGGGGAAAGCTCACTTTCCTTCAGGGCCAGGTCCTTGATCTTCTCGCGCACTGGCGTGGGAATGCGGTTCCAGACCCGTGATGGCTTGGGACTACGATCCTCAAGCGCCTCAGGACCACCCGACAGATACCGGTCATACCAGCGATAGAAGGTGGTCTTCGGGATGCTCAGCTTTTCCAAAGTGCGCTTGGTCGGCAGATGCGAGCCTTCGACGAGGCGGATGATCTCCAGCTTTTCAGACGCAGGGTATCTCATTCGCCGTCGTCCCCATCCGCGATCATGCTTTTTTTGAGCAGGCGCAATTCCAAGGCCTGTTCGGCAACCACCTCCTTCAGATCACGGGCTTCCCGTCTCAGATCCTTCACTTCGGTGGAAGTTGCCGCGCGAGCCGTGTCGCCTGCCAGACGTTTCTTGCCGGCTTCCAGGAATTCCTTGGACCAGCTGTAATAAAGGCTCTGCGCGATGCCCTCTCGACGGCACAGCTCCGCAATGCTGTCCTCGCCCTTCAGACCGTCCAGCACGATCCTGATCTTCTCTTCTGCGGAGTACTGTTTGCGGGTCGCACGGCGAATGTCTTTTACGACCTTCTCACCGTGGCTCTGCTTGGTGGTTCTGTTGCAAAGTTTTGAGCCCGCCGAGCAGTTTCAGCAATTGCTCGGGAGTCAGGCTGCGAGCTCAGCGAACTGCTGAAATGGGCAGAGTCCGGGTGTGAATTGCCCCTTGCGGATCATGTGCGAAACCTCGATGCCTGCTAGCGTCGCCGATGCTGAAGCAAAGGCCTTGAACCCCAGCATCGGTCGCGTGCGCCTCTTGATGAAACGGTGGTCCTGTTCAACGACATTGTTCAAGTATTTCCGCCTCACCATCTCGATTGGAATCGGACAACCAAAGCCTTTGAGCATCTTGTTGATCGCCTTTACGCCAGCAGTATTGGCGCCACTTTTGTCGATGACGATCTTTCTGGGAAGGCCGTTGACCTCTAGCATCCTGGCGAAGAACTTTGTCGCAGCAGGTTTGTTTCGGCGTGGGGAAAGCATGAAATCAAGCGTTTTGCCGTATTTGTCGACCGCTCGATAGAGATAAACCCACGAACCTTTCACCTTGATATAAGTTTCATCCATTCGCCAGGACCGGTCACACAATCCCTTCCGTCTGCGAGCTGCATCGGCAATGGCACCGGAGTATCGTGTCACCCAACGGTTCAGCGTGGTGTGGTCAACCGAAACGCCACGCTCGGCCATGATTTCTTCCAGATCACGGTACGAGACGCCGTATCGAACGTAGAAGAACACCGCAAAGAGGATAACATCCTTCGGATATTGTGCGCCTTTGAAGAAGATCATGAGCTGGCTTTCAACTGGTGAATACGGTTGGCCAGCCACCGCCTAACCTGCCCAGCTCCAATGGTCAAAAGTTTGCAACAGAACCATTTACTTCGCCTACTTAAGGCAATTGGACGCTCTTGGAGCATTCCCGATTTTCGAGCTGGATTTGTGCTCGCATCATTGATTCTTTTTTCAGGCACCGTGTTTTATCGTAGCGTAGAAGGCTGGAGTTGGACGGACTCACTCTATTTCAGCGCCACCACAGTATCCACGGTAGGTCTGGGCGATCTGTCGCCGCAGACTGATCTGGGGAAGATTTTTACCGTCGTTTACATCTTTGTCGGAGTGGGGGTTTTCGTTTTGTTGTTTACACAATTTGCTCGGGCTCTAACCCATGTTGAGAATGAGAGAGTTTTAAAGGATAAGGCCGCAAGCACAGAGGCTTTGAAGCCAGCACACTCGCCTGAATCAGACACTGAGTGATATTGATCTATCCCTCCTTCGCAGTGCCAGAGGCGATGAGCCTCTTTCATTTTGGCCACGCCGAATTGAGAAGTGAGCGATCTACGTATTAAGGGAAAATTTCTCGTTGGCTCATGCAGTCTGGTCCAGACCAATGACTTAACATGCTATTGGGGGATGACGGATCGTGGATAACCCGCGCCGCGAACATCGACTTCTGCTATCTCTATTCGGCCGTTTTGTTGCGCCATCGCAAGTGGATCACCGGTGCAAACAAAGAGGGTTGTGCCATTTTGGCCACCGAGCATACATGCAATTCCACCTTGAGAGATCACAACCTCATCAACCTGCTTACCCGTAGGAGAGATACATCGGACTTTGGCCTCAAGCGGGTTAGCAACCCATATGTTACCAGCTTCGTCTAGACATATTCCGTCTGGAGCGGACTTGCGTGTGAAGGTTGCTTCGAAGTCTTCAATCACGCCGAGGTTATCAAAGGCGACGTGTACATAGTGTTCCAAGAGACTGTTATCAGAGCCAAATTTCAATTGCGACAGGCGGCCTGCGAATGACTCTGCCATGGTCAGCGTTCGCCCGTCGGGCGTGATAGCAAGGCCGTTTGGAAAGGGCAGCTCGTCGCAGAGAACACTTGCGATTCCGTCTGTTTCCACAACAATAAGTCGCCCTGACTGGTAAGGATCGACACCGACCTGAAAGCCGCTGTCTGCGATGAAAATTCGGTCGCCTGGCCCAACAATCAATTCATTGGGGTAAGCTGCAATGCCGTCAAGATCAAGGAAGGTTGAGAACGCTTCGTCATCAGGGCCGCGCTTGAGGATTTTTCGATCGAACGCAGCAGCTAACACCGCCGTACCATCGGACAGAAAATCCATTCCAGCGGGTCCACCAGAGACCGGGATATGTAGTGTTTGCGTTCCATCTAGAGAGACAGACCTAACTCCAGACTTTTCCGCAAAGGCCTCCGTTATCCAAAGCTCTCCAGCATGCCAGCGCGGGCTTTCAGGCCAAACTAAGCCCTCGCAAATAACTGTTGTCTCGTTTGTCATGTGTTCATCAACGCCTCGTTTTGGGTTTGATTAAGAACCTCAGATGGGAGTTCACTGAACTGTCTGAGAAAACACTCCGCAAAACGCCCTGATTTGGTGAAACCCGTGTCCAGAGCGACTTGCTTCACCGAGTGTGGCGGATTGTCTTTGTCGGTTAATCTTTCGCGTGCGGCGCTCAGCCTGAATGCCATAAGGCATTTGTACGGCGCCAAGCCGTGAACCTCTTGAAAACACTCAAAGAGACGGGTTTGACCGACACGCGTTATCGCGCAGATTTCTGAAAGACTGGGTACGGAACTAGAGTGCGCGAGTGTAAGCTGGCGTGCCTCGGCAACCACATCTACGGCGCGACGGCTTAGTCCTCTTGTTACTGCGTTCGCACTTTCGGCCGAACGGAATTCCATAGCCAAAACATCTATGAAGTCGCGCTCAGCAACTTCAGGCATAAAATGTAATTCTTGGCGAGCCCCTAGTGAACGCTCCACCTCCATCGCGGCGTGGATCTGCCCCGCAACGGCTTGCAACAGGACAGTGCTCGGCTGAATAATAGATGCGCCAAATTCGAAAGAGCTATCACACCCGCCATTCATGGATCGCATTGCTGATTCAATTGCTTCGCGTGTTGCTCCCAAAGTGATGGCGTCACGGTTCTCGCCCGCTGTCGAGTAGCCGTTCAAACAGTCTGCGAGAAAGGCATCGCCCTCGCTGACTTGGTATCCATCAAAAACATAGTCCCCGCTCCACGTAAGAGGGATATGCAGGGTGATCCAATTTGGATCCGGAACATTGTAGGCGGTATAAGCTTGTGGCACGTGCATGCGCGTGATCACGCAATTTCGTCCTGCCATCTTGAAAGCGCGCATCGTTGGGCGGCGATTACCCAAAAACACGATACCGCCTTCGACAACCGGCAGCCCGATGTTTTGCTCGCGCATAGTTGAAATTGCGCGCAGGCCCAATGTCCTCCCGAGGTCCGAAGGGGCAAACAAACCAGATTGTGTATCAAAATCACTTATCACAGCAGATCAAAAACCAATCTTTACAGAAATCAACAACAAGCCGAAGAACCTGCGCAATATAGTTGCGCAGATGGCGAAAAAAATTGTGTTTACCAACAATGGAGCATGCCTTGATGTCTGTCACGACAAAAAATCGTGTGAAAATCTCGTGCAGGTTGATTTGATGGGGAGATGATCCTCTTACTTGACCTCCGTAATTGAGCCGCTGCCGGCTTCGAAACGGCGCAGATGATTATTCTGTGCGGTTGGTCGTTTCAGCAGCTGGTGCTCAAAATTCGGCTTAGTGACAAGACGTCATGTTGTTGCTGGATTGACATCAAAACGAGTTTCACCTGAGTTCCAGCTCCGCGTTCAATATTGGTTGCATTGCCGAAGTCCGCACTGCAACGCCTTGTCGGTGCACCTACTTGGCACAATGGGCCTTTCAGTCCCTCGGACACTGCGAATTGCACTCGCGTAACTTAGACGTGCGACACATGAAGTTTTCATATCGGATGGCGAGGTGAAAGATTTAGGCCTCGAAATATGGCCCCAAATGCGTGGTTGCCGGTTATCGTTTTCTAATTGATGCAAATTTTTTCAGGAGATGGTTGATGTTGAAACTCAATCGCAGAGCCTTCGTTGCCGGGGGTGCCGCAGCATCTGTGTTTCCAAATGCCGGACGCGCGCAGGTCCCTTCAACCAAAGCCACGCTTATCCGCGGTGCAAAAATCTTTGACGGAACATCAGAAGAGTTGATGACCGGGCTCGACGTTTTGGTGCGCGATGGGATGATCGCTGAGGTGGGCGAGGCATTGTCGGACGCTGATGCCACCGTGGTCGATGCCGACGGGCGAACACTAACGCCCGGAATGAGCGACGCACATGTCCACATCATGTGGAACGATACCATTGAAAATCTGATTTACGCGTCCCCGCAAGAATACACGGGGGCCATGGCCGCTCAAAGCGCAGAGCGCATGTTGATGCGCGGTTTCACAACCGTGCGCGACATGGGCGGTCCGTCCTTCGGGCTCAAACAGGCAATTGACAGTGGCGTTGTACCGGGTCCCCGAATACTTCCGTCAGGGTTCTTCATTTCTCAGACATCTGGCCATGGTGACTTCGATCCAAGGATGAATTATCTGTCGCCGCATTTCACCAACCAGATAGACCCCGCATATTTGCGGGGTTGGACGATTGTTGCCGACGGTGTGCCCGAGGTGCAGAAAGCAGCCCGGGAAATACTTAGATATGGCGCGACCCAGATAAAGATCATGGGCTCTGGCTCAATTACTGGTGCACACGACCCTCTAGACGTCACAGAATACACTCAGGAAGAGCTCTCTGCGATCGTTCAGGCTGCCAAAAATTGGGGCACCTATGCAACGATCCACGCCTATACCGATATGGCGATACAAAACGCTATCAAAGCAGGTGTACGATCAATCGAACATGGCCTCTTTGCGTCCGAAGAAACGATGCAAATGATGAAAGACGCCGACATCTTTTTTTCGACCCAGTTTTTGTCTTTCAGCGTGGGGCCTGAACAGGCGGGAATGACTGGGAGTTCCGTTCCAAAATACCTTGAGGCACAGGCAGGAGCGACCAACGGATACGAACGCTCTAAGGCGCTTGGTCTTAAAATGGCCTTTGGGACCGATATTTTGGGAACGATCGACCTTGGTCCGTTCCAGAGTCAGGAGTTTGTGGCGCGTACTGCCTATTACGAGCCAGTTGATATTCTCCGTCAGGCAACCTCTTTGAATGCGGAGCTTTTTGAACGGTCTGGGCGACGCCACCCCTACTTGGACGGACCGCTTGGGGTCATCAAGGAAGGTGCTTACGGCGACCTGCTTTTGCTCAACGGAAATCCGCTCGAAGACATTTCGCTTTTGGTTGAACCAGAGAGTGGGATCAGTTTGATCATGAAAGGTGGCAAGATTTTCAAGGATGAGTTGTGAATATGATTTTAAAACAAAGACCTACCACATATCTAAGCACCGTACCTTACGTCCGTGCAGCTAAGATCGGGCTGTCGTCTTGGGCCTTGTTTTTCGGCCTATCGGTTTCGCTCCAAGCTGAAACTGCTAGAGGGGCACTTTCAGGGCCAGCGTCCACTCCGTCTCTGCTTGCATCCGATGAACAGGAAAAGAACGATGTTTTGGATGTCGATCTTCAAAAGTCTTGGTCGGAGAGAAAGGCGTCTCTAAAAGAAAGAATCGGTCTGGATATCGGTTTCGATTACAATGCGCTGGCATATGCCGCTTCTGAAAGCCTTGGCGAAAACTCAGCTGGTAGTGGCGCCCTTCGCATGTTTGGTTCATGGGAGCTGGCCGGCCGCGGTTCCGCCAACAGCGGTAGCCTGGTCTTCAAATTCGAGAACCGTCACAGATACGGGGACGTAGCTGTAACCGACTTCGGCGGAGAGATCGGCTATGCGGGACTGGTAAGCTCAGTCTTCAGCGCTCAAGGATGGCGCACAACCCACCTATACTGGGAGCAAAATTTCGCACAGGGTCGCGGCGTTGCTTACGCTGGCTGGCTAGACGTGACTGACTATGTGGATGTCTATGCCCTTGCGAGCCCATGGAGTGGGTTCTCCAATCTCGCGTTTCAAACCGGATCTGGCACCATCGGTGGGCTGCCGGATGGTTCGCTTGGATTGGCGGCAGGCTATTTCTTGAACGACAATATCTATGTTGCAGCGGGCATCGCTGATGCCAATGCGGATGCTTCGGATCCACTTGCTGGATGGGACACACTTTTTGGCGAGGGTGAAACCTTCAAATCGGCTGAAATCGGCTGGACCACGGGTCAAAAAGCGCGCTTCGTCAACAACGCGCACATCACGTTCTGGCAAATTGACGAACGCAAAAAGGCCGGAACGCCAAAAGGCCATGGTGTGGCCTTTAGTTTCAGCCAAATTGTCGGAGATCATTGGTTTCCTTTCCTGCGTGGCGGTTGGTCGGACGGCGGAGGTAGCCTCTATGAGGCCGCATTGAGTGCTGGATTTGGCTACACGCGGGATCCAAGTCGAAATTTACTCGGCGTTGGTGTCAACTGGAGTCGCCCAAACGAAGGCACGTTTGGTTCAGGACTGGATGATCAAATTACGGTTGAGGTCTTTCAAAAGTGGCAACTGACCGAAGGCATCGAGTTTACCCCGAGCATCCAGATAATTCATAATCCAGCGTTCAATCCCAACGAAGACACCATCGCTCTGTTGGGTCTACGCGCTCGTATCGCTTTTTAGAGCTGAGCAGAGCCCGAAAGTTGATTAGTTTTAGGAGCAAGAGTGTGACCAAAAAACCGAGGAAACTCACCGGTGTTTTAGCATTCCCCAAAAGGATTTCATTCGTCACAGCAACAGTGTTTTCGGTCGCCCTGTTGTTTTCGGTTCCGACGTCGGCTCAGGAAGGTGCAAATCTTGATGATATTCAACGACAACTTAGCGACTCGACAGATGCCGAAAACGGGACCAACCCTACCAAGTTGACCACACAGATGGGTCTGCAATATTCTTATAACAAAATAAATCCGAACTTGAACAACGGACTACTGGAGTTTTTCTACCAACAACCGATCGGTGATGGCTCCAAGGCGTTGAAGTTAACTGTTCCTTTTGCGGACAACCCGAACCTCCGTCAAAACTCTAACCTGTTTGAAGATACTACAGTCGGAGACGTCAGCCTGACGTTTCTCAATGTCTTTCACCTGACCCCAAAGGCGGGTGCCGCCTACACAGCAGAGCTGTTTTTAGACACGGCAA
Source organism: Ruegeria sp. CDSA141 (assembly GCF_059612005.1). NCBI lineage: Bacteria > Pseudomonadati > Pseudomonadota > Alphaproteobacteria > Rhodobacterales > Roseobacteraceae > Ruegeria > Ruegeria sp. CDSA141. The sequence goes on along the minus strand of NZ_JBXWPT010000007.1, from coordinate 7,872 downwards.
GCAATGGTGCTGGCTATGGTCAGATGGCGCTGGAGACTTCGCTATTTTACGCGATGTTCCTCGACAATGGCGCAATTTTTGCTCCGGCCTGGGTGCAGACCTTTGGTCTGGAGGGCGGCAATAGTGCTGGACAGAAACTCAACACAACTACGTTGGATTTCTATTACGTGCCTAAGCTGCCCAATCGGAGACTATTCATGACCTTTGACCCCGCCATTGTCCATGACTGGGAAAGTAACGACACGTTTGGCAGCCTGCAGGTCACCTTTGGAATGTTGACGGGTAAGCTTTTTGGCGGGGACAGCCAAGTTTTTATCAAGCCCGGCGTGGGAATTGGCAAGGACGCTCCGTACGACTGGTCGTTTGAAGTCGGCTTCAAAGTTTTGAACTTTTGAGGTGTGCCGCAGTTGGCGCGATACGGAACCCGTCAAGATTTTGACGAGAACAAGTACTGGAAACACGATGCTACGGCACATACTGACTGCGACGATTTATTCCGCGTTTGCAACGCTAACCAGCGCACAGACCATTGACGCAATCGATCTGAATGGTCTGATTTCTGACACTTCCCCAGAAACTGAGGCCGAGAACATCAACGCAGGGGCCGGCACCACTGCTTTTGACGATCTTGTGCGCTCGGCTGCACTGGACCTTAGCACGATTGGCTCGACGCTGGGAAAAGGCGGTGCTCCCATTCGCAATGGTGTCAGCATCGCTCAAGTGTTCTGCGGCACGCATCAGCGCTTTGAAAGCCGCTTCATTGCTCCAAGCTTTGCAAGTGCGAACACGCAGAAACGCGGATCCTTTGACCCGCTTGCACTGGAATAACCATGACGTTAGCCAACAAGGAGAGTTTTTGGATGTCATTTCCCATCGAGAAAATAAGAGGCAAATTAACGGCGTCTTCCGCGTTGGTCCTATCGGCCGGATTGGTTTTTGGCCAACCGGTTTTTGCGCAGGATTATGACTTAGTAATTCTCAATGGCCGCGTGATGGACCCTGAGACGATGCTGGACTCGGTCCTTAACGTAGGTATCACGGATGGCATCATCCAGACGATCACAGAGGACGAGATCACCGGTAGTGAGACAATCTTTGCGCAAGGGCATGTCGTGTCGCCAGGGTTCATCGATTTCCATTTTCACGCACTTGACGGTCTTTCGTTGAAGTTGGCTGCTTTGGATGGCGTTACAACCGGTATGGACCTAGAGATTGGGGCCATAAACGTTGGCGAATGGTACAGCGCCAAGGAAGGCGCGTGGCCATTGAACTACGGTACTGGTGTTAGCCAAGAGGGTGCCCGATTGCGGGTGCACGACCCAGAGGTCGAGATTGACGGCTGGTATGATGCGCCGCTTTTACTGGGCGGGCTTCGGGCAGAGGCCTGTTCGGATGGGTTCTGCGGTTGGCAGGACGGACGCAGCGATCTGGATCAGTTGAATCAGGTTTTGTCTCTTATCGATGAAGAGCTTCGTCAAGGCGCACTCAATATTTCTTCCACTGTGGGTTACATGGCCAATGGCCTTACGACATATGAAATGTTCAAGACACAGGAAGTTGGGTCTTTTTACGGACGTTACCTTGGGGCGCATGTGCGCTTTCATGGCAGCCCTGTGACCCCCGAAGCACCACTCGGTTTTGATGAAATTCTGGCCAACGCGATGGCGCTTGATGCACCTGTAAGCCTGTTGCACAATAATGATTATGGCTGGTGGGAGAACGAGGAAAAGCTGCAAGCCGCCCGAGCCCAAGGGTACAATGTTTGGTCAGAGTACTATCCGTACACCGCGGCTTCGACGTCAATTTCCTCTGACTTTTTCAAGCCCGAAGTCTACGCCACCTTCGGCGTTCCCTATGAGGACTCGATGTACGATCCCATCGCCGACAAGTTCCTTACGCAGGCGGAATATGAGTCAACGCGGGATTCTGACCCAAGCCGCCTTGTGGTGGTCTTCAGCCCCTCTCGCAAAATATGGCTGCCCTATTGGCTGCGGATGCCGCACATGATTGTCGCCTCTGACTCGATCTACTCTGGCAAAGGTCTCGACAGTTGGGATCTTGATCCGTCTGAGTATCAGGGGCACCCAAGAACGGCTGGCACCCGCGGAACGGTGTTTCGGCTTGGGCGCGAACAGGGTGTTCCACTCATGTTTACTATTGCGCAAATGTCGTATTGGCCGGCGAAACATCTAGGCGATACAGGTCTCCAAGACATGAAGGTGCGTGGTCGAATGCAGGAAGGGATGGTGGCCGATATCACCATATTCGATCCAGAGCGCGTTCGTGACAATGCTACTTACAAAGCTGGTGAACAGGGTAATCCGACAACAGGTATTCCCTACGTCATCGTCAACGGTCAACTGGTGGTCAAGGATGGAGCATTCCGAAAAGTATGGGCCGGCCAACCCATCCGTTTTCCGGTAGAAGATCGCGGCCGATTTGAGCCTATTGTTGTTAAGGAGTGGTTGGAGAATTTCGCGATCAAACCCTTCACCGTCGACCAATCCGGCGCGGACAGCCCGGGAGTGGCTGACTCTAGCGCGTCAGAATGACGTTTAACGTCAGTTATCTTGTCTCTGTTCACGCCGTGGTAAGGAACCTACCACGGCGTGAACAGATCGCTTTTGGTAAAAAGGACCCCTACTGAAAGCCACACGCAAGTACGCTCCTCGGATTAATGTCGGGGAGCTAGTTTATGCGCACCGCTGTTTCACGCTGCCGTCTGACACCTCGCCCATATTAAAACGGCTGCTTCTCCTGATTTCAGTCTGCGCCTGGTGGAGTCCGTGCGAGTGTTTTCGACTGCAAAAGCTCCTGCCATCCATTAAGAGTAACGCTGTTGGCAGATCCAGTGGCCGCAACAACATCCTTTGCATTGAGTTGCCACATACTGTGCATTCGGGTTTCTCCATCTGAGATAAAGATGGTCTCATCGCTGGGTTGCACCCGAAGAGTCCCGGAAACCTGTACCATAACGTAGGGTGTGTTGACTGGAGACAGTTCTTTAAGCTGGACACGGACAAGTTGGTTCGGAGGAGGCGCGGGTTTATGGCTGCACATGCCAATTTCTGGAACGAGATATGCAATCGGGAACCCTGCGTCATTTGATCCCGCCGGAATAAGAAAGCCATTCATTCTGACGTACGAATTCTCAAGCTCGGGGTTCGTCGCGGTGGTGGCACGCTTACGGTTTTCTGCAACTGTCCAACGCTGCGTCAAAAGAGCATCGATATCATGTCCATTGTCCTGAAGCCGTTTTCGGGCATCTTCAAGGCTGGTCATTAGGCGTTCTTGCGCGTCTTCCGGAATGTCGCCTTGCTCAAACCTGGCCTCAAGCCTGACGACGGTCCGAAGCTCCTCAAGCATTTGGAGGCCCATGTCCTGGAACGGGTCTTCGTATATCAGAGCTGCAGGATCCCGCAGCTCTGAAAAAGTGATGGCCTGCGATTCGGCCATGGCCTGTGAACTCATGATCACAACCGCAAAGGCAGCAACGGGATTGTGCATCCAGTTTTTTCCAAACATTTCAGTTCCCACCCTTAGGCGGAATGCCGGGCGCAACATCTGGCATGCCGGTGGAAAACTTGAGATTCCAGGCTTCCTCTGAAACCAGCTCAAACCGTGGTTTGGATTCTGGCTCGAAGCGAATAGGCTGTCCCGCAAATACTTCCAGTAAGTCATCGTCCTGCACTGTGACAGTTCCATTCACGATCACCGCTTTAAAGCCAGTCGACGGGATCGTACCCTGCTCATACGTGGCATTATCGGTCACTGTTGCGGGATCAAAGACCACAATGTCGGCGATCATACCTTCTTGAACGCGTCCGCGTTCCTGCATGGCTTTGAGCCCGGTATCTCCAAGATGCTTTGCAGCATTGTAACTCAGGATGGATAGCAGTTGCATAAGCGGGATGTCATTCTCACGACCCAGACGCAGAGAGATGCTCCGAGCTCCGGCGACACGCGGATGCGTATTGCTGAGTTCGTCGAACGGGGTGTTCCACGGTCCAAAGAGGGGTTCTGCAAACATGGCATCGCTTGCCATGGTTGCACCTTTTAGCGTCAGCCATTTTATCGTGTCTTCTGCGGGCATTTTCCAAAGGAGAATTTCCTTTGTTGGCTCACTCTTAACGCCTTCTTCGTAGGTCGCTTCGGTGTAGAAATTACCAGTGATTGGATCCTGCAAAGTATCTTCGAACTTGTGACCAAGACGCTCGACCCAGTTTTCCGGTTGAATGAATACCGCGTTCAATGCCGTAGAGCCAGCGGCGTAAGGATAGATCTCGCCCCAGATGTTGTGACCCTGTTCCTGAAGTCGTTGGATAATCTCATGGGCCAAACGCCAACCGGGATTGTTGTAGTGGTTAATTGTGGCCGGTGCACCCAGAGCGAGCGCATTGGCGATGATCTCCTGCGCTCCCAGGTTCTCGTGGACTGAATCGTCTGGCGTGAAACGGGTATGAACGGCCGTGTGTCGACCGTATCGCGCGCCAACCTTTTGCACTTCAAACATTTCGCGGGTGGTGACCCCATCCCGCATATACCCAACCGTGCTGCCGATGCCGAGAGCACCATCCTGCAGCCCCTTGTCGATGATCCGCAAAATCTCGTTTCCGCTGTCGAAATCCGCCTTCCCAAGGCTCCAGCCCGAGTCTTTTCGCGTCTCTAAGGCGGCCGCTGGCCCCATCACCAAGACGTCCTCATTGTCGAACCCGTCAATGGCCATGGCACGCGCCTGTTCGTGGCTTGAAGCACAGCCATAGTTGGCTTGGGTGACATCCTTGCGCATCTCGTACCACTTGGCGATGACAGTGCCGGCACAGCCTTCCTCAATGTCCATGCTGCTGGTCAGCCCATCGCGCAAGCCAAGCGCATAGCCGAGCGGCGCCTGCCAATGGAAATGCGTATCGATGAAGCCAGGCGCCACGACATGACCAGTCGCGTCGATCTCGGATGTGCCGGAAAGCGGCTGCTTGGAGATCTTTGCAATCCGACCCTCCTTGATGCCGACATTCGCAACGCCGTCATAGAGGGTTTCGGGGTCCATCACCCGACCGTTGCTGATGACAATGTCAAACTCCTGCGACTGGGCAGAAAATGCACTCAGTGCCAGAACTGACAATGCAAGGGCGAAAGCAGGGCTTTGCTTCATAATCTTCTCCATAAAACCAATTTCTTGGATGCTTCTGGTGATGCCTAGTCCGCGAGAGGACGGCGGATCGGGCGGCCATGAGGGGCATCGAGAACCAATTCTCCGTCGCGTACGACAACGCCGCCGTTCACTATAACAGTCTGCACGCCCGTTGCCGGTTGGTTGGCATTCTCAAACGTCGCGTTGTCAGTAATGGTTGCTGGATCAAAGACAACGATATCGGCATCCATCCCGATCTGGATGCGCCCCTTGTTGCGCATTTGCGGGACGAAATCCTCCAGCGTCTGCGCGGGCATTAGGGACATCTTGCGAATTGCTTCTTCCAGCGACATCAACCCGCGTTCGCGCACGTATTCACGCAAGATCTTTGCAAAGGTGCCCGACGATCTGGGGTGGCTGAACACGTTATCAGGCAAGGGCCATGCATCCCCTTCGTAATTGGATATCCCACCGTTTTCGTCAAAGTAGGACCAGAAAACTGAATCGGATTCGATCAGTATTTCGGGATGCGTGATGGACGCGTCGAGCAGAGCGAGATCCGTCGGGTTTTCCTCATCAAGGAAATGCCATGTGATGAAGGTGCCGGGCTTGTTGGCTTGATAATCTGCCAATTCTTCCTCGGTCATGCGGTCAGCACCCAGTTGAAAATTCTCTGCCGTGGACGACATTCTTTCGCGCCAGTTTTCGCCACTGAACATAGCCGCGCCCACAACTGTGTTTGCAGCTCCATAAGGGTAGGCACCCACAGAAATATTGATACCTTTCGCCTTGGCATCGTCCACCAGTTCGAGAGTTGCGTGAATGTCGGACAGAGACGTGCTGTTGATGTGACAGATGTGCATGTGGGTGCCGGTGAGCGCTGCGTTTGCTATGAGCTCCTTCACTGCCTCAAATGAGCTCTGCGGCTCAAGATTGCTGGCATAGCGCACATGGGTGAAGGTCGCCGCACCGTATTCGCCCGCCAGTTTTGCGAGCGCGTAATACTCCTTCTGGCCATATCCTGGGGCGTATCCGGCATTGATCCCGATCCCCAAGGCGCCCTCGCGCAACCCTTCTTCGACGAGCGCAAGAATGCGGTCGGTTTGCTCAGCGCTTGCTATGTCGAGTTTCCAGTCATCTCGCCCCTGCGCGTCCTGAAAATAGCCCGGCGTGGCCAGCGGATCGGTGTTGGTAAACGTCGCAATGCGCCCAAAGGTCCAGGCTGCCGAAGCGCCAAAGTTGATCGGCAACCCCTTTTCCTCTTGAGTGGCATACCAGTCCTTGATCGGCAGCACCCCGGACTCCAATTCGAGCGCGGTAGTCACGCCCTGCATCGCTTGCATCCTATAGTCGCCAATGTTTTGACCATGAGCGTGCAGATCGATGAAGCCCGCAGAGACGACATGGCCCGAAGCGTCTATCACGGTTTCACCTGTCAACGCGAACTCGCTAATTGCTGTGATTTTGCCATTTTCGATTGCGACATTGCGGACAGCATCTAGGCCGGTTTCAGGATCTATCACCCTGCCATTCAGAATAACGACATCATTTGCAAATGAGGGACTTGCAAGTGCGATAGAGAGCCCCAGTATTCCACAACTTCTTAACATAACCAAAAATCCTAATCTCCGTTTTTTGCACATTAAGGCAAGGGAACTTCGAATTCAAAAATAGTTAGGCCCAAATCTTTCGTTGGCTTTGTCAGGTTGGTGGTGGAGGGTTGGTGATAATCTTCCATCTGATGGAACCTGTTCCCCGAGACTCCCTCATTCATAACGGGAGGTTGCGGGTTTTTCATATTCTTCGTCGTCAGTTTGGCAGCGATCCTCTTCATTTCCTTGCGGATGTCAGGGCCGCCATTGTCGCTCGATCCAATAGCGCGACAATAGCTGGCTCCGGTGGACGATCGCGCCGAACAGATCTTCGGATCGACACCAACGAGCCTGCACGCTCGACGTTGTGAGATATCATGATCCCGCACCGCCCAAAGCACCGCATTCCGTCGGTCTGTTGGTGTCGTCAGCTCTTTACCAGAAAATCCTTTAGAACGACGTTGTCCAGCATCTGATCCGCCAGTTGGCGTTTGAGCTTCGCGTTCTCATCCTCCAGCGCCTTCAGCTTGGTTGCATCCGACACTTCCACTCTCGGGACATCGCTTCGCGATACCCTGCCATGCAGTGCATGCCGCCGTATTTGGATTTGAACATATAGAGTGTGCCCTGACTCAGTCCATGCTTGCGGCACACTTCTGCAGTCGGCATCCCGGCTTCCTGTTTTTTGATCATTCCGATGATCTGCGCTTCTGTAAAACGGCTCTTTCGGATCTGTTTGCTCCTTCAAAAGGTTGAACAAACTCTACATCAGAACGAGGGACGTTTCGCGGAGCAGGTCAAAGGCTATCGCGTAAGGCAGCTTTGTCCGCGACCAGGTCCTTGCCTTTCGTGACCTCGCTGCTTGATGTTTGAACCGCAGTTTGTCACGCTGCACCGTGATACCAAAAACTGAGCAGATGCAGAAAATTCTATGCCGGGTGCGCGCAGCGAAAAATCGTCACTTCTGCTATGGGCTCAGTGTTGCCGTTCTCCGCAGCAAGCATGATTGGCTGGTCCCAGCCTGAAGCAGGCATTCACAATCACGCTTTTCAGTTTTGCACCAAGCCATTGACTAGGTTCTGGACCTATTAATTTGGTTGCGGTCGACTTGGCTGCGTGATTCAAGCCCCTGAGTTTCAGGGGTGTATC